>JBDSAJ010000596.1:0-13932 GCA_039922235.1 Umezawaea sp. | reverse complement strand
GGGCACCCCGTCGTCGGTCACGAAGGCGAGTAGCGCACCAGTTCCCGGCTCCCGCGGACGAGGTCGCGCAGTTCGCCGGACACCGCGCCGGCCGCCCGCGCCTGCACCAGCACGTTGCCCAGCGCGGACGCCTCCACGGGCCCGGCCACCACCGGCAGTCCGCAGGCGTCCGCGGTGAGCTGGCACAGCACCGCGTTCCGCGCGCCGCCACCGACGACGTGCACGACGTCCACCTCGCGACCGGACAGCCGGACCGCGTCGGCCACCGCGTCCCGGTGCGCCACCGCCAGGCTGTCGAGCACGCAGCGGACCACCTCGGCGCGGCTGCGCGGCTCCGGCTGCCCGGTCTCCCGGCAGGCCGTCGCGATCCGTTCCGGCATGCCGCCCGGCGCGAGGAAACGGGAGTCCGTGGCGTCCACGACTGCCGCCGCGGGCAACGTGGCGGCCTCGGCCAGCAGTGCGCCGGGATCGGTGGTGCCCCACTCCCGGTGGCACTCCTGGAGCAGCCAGAGCCCCATCACGTTGCGCAGGTACCGGATGGTCCCGTCCACGCCCAGCTCGTTGGTGAAGTTGGCCGCCCGGCTCTCGTCGGACAGCACGGGCTCGGTCAGCTCGACGCCCACCAACGACCAGGTCCCGCAGGAGATGTAGGCGAAGCGCTCGTCCCGCGCGGGCACCGCGACCACGGCCGACGCGGTGTCGTGCGACCCCACGGCGAACACCGGGACTCGTTGCCCCAGCCCGATTTCGGGCAGGACGTCGCCGATGACGGTGCCGGGTTCGCGCAGCGGGGCGAACAACCCGGTGTCCAGCCCCAGCGCCCTCACGACCTCACCCGACCACTCCCGCGTCCGGGGGTCGAGCAGCGCGGTGGTGGAGGCGTTGGTGATCTCGGTCCCCATCCGCCCGGTCAGCCAGAACGAGATCAGGTCCGGGATCAGCAGGACCCGCTCGCCCGCGAACCGCTCCGCCACGAGCTGGAACGCCGTGTTGAACGGCTGGAACTGGATCCCGGTCGCCGCGTAGTGCCGTTCCGGCGACAGCGCCGAGTGCGCCCGCTCGACGGCGGGTCCCGTGCGCTCGTCGCGGTAGTGCACGGGGTTCCCGAGCAGGACCCCGTCCTGGTCCAGCAGGCCGTAGTCGACGGCCCACGAGTCCACGCCGATCCCGTCCAGCGGACCGGCCTTGCGCAGCCCGTCGACGATGTCGCGGAACAGGCCGAGCACGTCCCAGTGCAGCGTTCCCCGCACCCGCACGGGCAGGTTGGGGAACCGGTGCACCTCCGTCAGCTCCACCGCCCCGTCCGACACCTCGCCGACGATGACCCGGCCGCTGCTCGCGCCGAGGTCGACCGCCGCGAACCTCCTCATCGCAGGAACGCCGCGGCGACACCGGCGTCCACGGGCACGTGCAGGCCGGTGGTGTGGCTCAGCGTGGTCAGCACGAACACGGCGTGCGCCACGTGCTCGGGCAGCACCTCGCGCTTGAGCAGCGTCCGCTGCGCGTAGAACTCGCCCAGCTTCTCCTCCGGCACGCCGTACACCTCGGCGCGCTTCGCGCCCCAGCCGCCCGCGAAGATCCCCGACCCGCGCACCACGCCGTCCGGGTTGACGCCGTTGACCTTGATCCCGTGCTCGCCGAGTTCGGCGGCCAGCAGCCGGACCTGGTGCGCCTGGTCGGCCTTCGCCGCGCTGTAGGCGATGTTGGCGGGTCCGGCGAACACCGCGTTCTTGCTGGCGATGTAGACGATGTCGCCACCGAGGCCCTGGTCCACCATCACCCGCGCCGCGTGCTTGGCGACCAGGAACGACCCGCGCGCCATCACGTCGTGCTGCTTGTCCCAGTCCTCGACCGTCGTCTCCAGCAGCGGCTTGGAGATCGACAGTCCGGCGTTGTTGACCACCAGGTCGACGCCGCCGTAGGCGAGCGAGGCGGCGTCGAGTGCCGCGGCGACCTGGTCCTCGTCGGTCACGTCCGCCGTCACGGCCGTCGCCTTCAGCTCCCGCGCCACCGCCTCGGCCGCGTCGGCGTCGCGGTCGGCGACGACCACGCACGCCCCTTCGGCGGCGAGCCGGTGCGCGATGGCCTTGCCGATGCCCGATCCCGCGCCGGTCACGAACGCGACCCGCCCGGTCAGCGGCGCGGGCTTGGGCCGTCGGGCCAGTTTCGCCTCTTCCAGCGCCCAGTACTCGATGCGGAACTTCTCCACCTCGTCGATCGGCGCGTACGTCGACACCGACTCCGCGCCGCGCATGACCTCGATGGCGTTGAGGTAGAACTCGCCCGCCACGCGGGCGGTCTGGGCGTCGGCGCCGAAGGAGAACATGCCGACACCGGGCACCAGCACGATCGCCGGGTCCGCGCCGCGCATGGCGGGGGAGTCGGGGGACGCGTGGCGCTCGTAGTAGGCGCGGTAGTCCTCGCGGTAGGCGGCGTGCAGCTCCCGCAGCCGCGACCGCACCTCGTCCAGCGGCGCGGTGGCGGGCAGGTCGAGCACCATCGGCCGGACCTTCGTGCGCAGGAAGTGGTCCGGGCACGACGTGCCGAGCGCGGCGAGCCGCGGATGTTCTTGCGCGGCCAGGAAGTCCAGCACGGGCGCGGTGTCGGTGAAGTGGCCGATCCGCCGGTCGTCGGTCGACGCCAGGCCTCGCAGCAGCGGGGCCAGCGCGGCGGCGCGCGCTCGTCGTTCGGCGGGCGGAAGTGCTTGGTACCCCGGCAGTTCCGGCCCGAACGGCTGGGCCTTCCCGTGTTCGGCGATGAACCGCGCGGCACCCTGGATGATCTCCAGCGACCGGGCTTCCGCCTCGGCCGACGTGTCGCCCCACGCGGTGATGCCGTGCCCGCCGAGCACGCAGCCGATCGCCGCCGGGTGCTCGGCCTTGATCCGCGCGATGTCCAGGCCCAGCTGGAAACCCGGCCGCCGCCACGGCACCCACACGACCCGGCCGCCGAAGCAGCGCTCGGTCAGCTCCTCGCCGTCCACGGCGGTCGCCAGCGCGATCCCGGAGTCCGGGTGCAGGTGGTCGACGTGCGCCGCGTCCACGAGCGCGTGCATCGCGGTGTCGATCGACGGCGCCGCCCCACCGCGCCCGTGCAGGCAGTGGTCGAACGCGGCGACCATCTCGTCCTCGTGCTCGACGCCCTGGTACACGTCCACGAGGCCGCGCACGCGGTCCAGCCGCAGCACGGCCAGCCCGGCCTCGGTCAGCGTGCCGAGGTCGCCACCGGAACCCTTGACCCACAACAGGTCCACCGGCTTCCCGGTCGCCGGGTCCGTCGCCGATCCCTTGGCCGAGGTGTTGCCGCCCGCGTAGTTCGTGTTCGCCGGGTCGGAGCCCAGCCGGTTCGACCGGTCCAGCAGATCCTCTACCGCGCTCACGCGCCCCACCCCGCCTGTTCGCCGCCGACGCGCTCGCGCACGATCCGGTCCTGGTAGCCGGAGCGGCGGTAGGCCGCGACCGGGTCGGGGTCCAGCCCCTGTTCGACCCGCAGTTCGGCCAGCAGCGGCCGCACGTCGGAGTTGTACGCGTCCATCAGGACGTCGTTGGCCGCCAGCACGTCCCCGCTGTCCTGCGCGACCTTGAGCGCGTCGCGGTCGACGAGCAGCGCCTTGGCGGTGGCCTCCTGGACGTTGCACACCGAGCGGATCTGGCCGGGGATCTTCTGCTCGATGTTGTGGCACTGGTCGAGCATGAACGCGACCCCGGTGGAGGGCTCCAGCCCGTCGCCGCGGACGACCTCGCACATGATCCGGAACAGCTGGAACGGGTCCGCGGCCCCGACCATGAGGTCGTCGTCGGCGTAGAAGCGGGAGTTGAAGTCGAACGCGCCGAGCTTCCCGGCGCGCAGCAGGACCGCGACGATGAACTCGATGTTGGTGCCGGGGGCGTGGTGCCCGGTGTCGACGCAGACCTTGGCCCGGTCGCCCAACTGGAGGCAGTGCGCGAACGACGTGCCCCAGTCCGGTACGTCCATCGTGTAGAACGCGGGCTCGAACAGCTTGTACTCCAGCAGCAGCCGCTGGTCGCAGGACAGCCGCTCGTACACCGCCGCCAGCGCGTCGGCGAGCCGGTCCTGGCGGTCGCGGATGTCGTCCTGGCCGGGGTAGTTGGTGCCGTCGGAGAACCACAGCTTCAGGTCGCGCGACCCGGTCTCGTCCATGACGTCCACGCACTCCAGCAGGTGGGCGAGCGCCTTGCGCCGGATCGCGGGGTCGGGGTTGGTGACGCTGCCGAGCTTGTAGTCGTCGTCCTGGAACACGTTGGCGTTGACGGTCCCCAGCTCGATGCCCGCGCTCTTCGCGTACCGGGCCAGCTCGGCGTAGTCGTCGACCCGGTCCCACGGGATGTGCAGCGCGATGGACGGCGCGGCGCCGGTGAGCGAGTGCACGACCGCGGCGTCGTCGATCTTCTCCCGGACCGTGCGGGGCACACCGGGCTGCGCGAAGACCTTGAAGCGCGTGCCGGAGTTGCCGTACGCCCACGATGGGGTCTCGATCCGCAGGGCCCGCAGGCGCGCCAGCGCGGTGTGGCCACGCAGCTCCGGCGCGAGTGCCGTCATCGTGTTCTCCAACCGCTGATTGAAACGTTTCATCCGATGCTAGGGTCCGACGTGGCGCGGAGCAAGGGGCGAGCGGCGCGGGACAGGACGGCGTCGGACGTCGAGCGCTGCCACTTCCCCGCGCCCGCCGGGGTCGCGCGAGCGCGGGACGACGTCGCCGTGCTGGTCGCCGCAGGTGTCCGGGGGCGCACGGCCGACACCCGATCGGGGGAGATCGACACCTCGGGCCAGGCGGGCAGTCGGTTAGTGGGTGAAGCTTTCGCCATGACCGGAACCCTTGGCACGGCTGTGGTAGAACTCGGCCTCAAGTCCTCGGACCTCGGTGTCCACACAGGACTGGCCGGGTTCGGTGACGCCTGGCTGGCCGGGCGGCGGGAGGGGCGGCTCCACTGCGCCGAGCGGGGCGGGTTCCTGTTCGTCAGCGCGGTCGTCCCGCCGTCCGTGCGGTACGCGGAGGCCGTGCGGGCCCTCTACACCGAGCTGTTCGCGCTGACCAGGCGGATCGGCTACCCGACGATCTGCCGCCTGTGGCACTACCTCGGCAACATCAACGGCACCACCGCCGACGGGCTGGAGACCTACCGGGACTTCTGCGTCGGCCGGGCGCTGGCGTTCGAGGAGGTCCCGACCGGGATGCCCGCCGCGAGCGCGGTCGGCTCCGCGCACGAGGGCATCACCGTGTGCCTGCTCGCCGCGCGGTCCGGCCGGCTGACGACCATCGAGAACCCGCTCCAGGTCCCCGCCTACCGCTATCCGGGCGTGCACGGGCCGAAACCGCCGTCGTTGGCCCGCGCGGCCTACCTGGACCGGGCCGAGGGAGGCCTGCTGTTCCTGTCCGGCACGGCGAGCATCCTCGGCCACGAGACCGCGCACCGCGGCGACCTGCCAGGCCAGCTCGCGACCACGTTCGCGAACGTCGAGGCCGTCGTGCACGGCCGCAACCTCGCCCGGCACGGGGTCGACGCGCACTTCGGCCTCGCCGACTTCGACCGCGTGACGGCCTACGTCCGGCGCGCCGACGACCTGGCCGCCGTGGACGCGGCCTGCCGGGACGCGTTCGGCCCCGGCACGGCCGTCCGGTTGCTCCGCGCCGACCTCTGCCGGTCGGAGCTGCTGGTGGAGGTCGAGGGCGTGATCAGCTGACCGGCACGCCGAACCGCGCGCAGGCGCCGAGGGTGTCCTCGCCGTAGCGCTCGACGTCCGCCTCGATGTCGAGGTCCCCGTTGTGCGCCCGCACCTCCTCGGTCACCAGGTGGTGCGGCACCAGCCAGCACACCTCGAACTCCAGCCCGTCCGGGTCCTTGGCGTACAGGCCCTTCGTCGCGCCGTGGTCGCTGGACCCGACCAGCGCGCCCGCCGCGACCAGCCGGTCCCGGCAGTCGCGCAGGTCGCCGAGCGTCGGCACCTCCCAGGCCAGGTGGTACAGGCCGACCTGCCCGGCGCCCGCGGTGCTGGGTGCGGGGTCGGCGGTCTGGAACAGGCCGAGGTCGTGGTCGTTGGCGGACTCCGGCGCTTGGAGGAACGCGGAGGACGGCGTGCTGTGCACGACCCGGAAACCCAGCACGTCCACGTAGAACGCGCTGCTCACGCTCGCGTCCCGCACCCAGAGGACGGCGTGGTTCAAGCCGCGGATCGCCACGGGTGTTCTCCCTCGGATCGGTTGGGGGAGGCGAAGTCCGCTCCTCCTGCTGCCACCATCGCGCGTACACCTCGGACGTCGCAACCAGGCAGAGGCGGGGCAAGGGCAGGAGCGAGCCGTCACGTCCAGCGTTCGAGCGCCTCCTCCGGCCCGGTCGGGCCCGCGACCCAGGCGACGTGGCCGTCGGGGCGGACGAGCAGCGCGTCGGCGGGCGCCTGGTCCGACCGGGCCTGGACGACGTCGACGCCCACGCCGCTGTGGGAGCCGGTGAAGTCGAGCAGCACCGGGCGCGCCGCGTGCAGGAGTTCGGCGAAGCGGGTGTGCCCGGCCGCGGTGGTCAGCGGGAAGTCGGGCAGGAACCGGCCGAGCAGCGGGTGCGGGTCGCCCGGCACGTCGTAGCGGACGTCGGAGCCCTGGAGCATCTCGCCGAGGTGCCGGAGCGGTTGGTCGAGGCCGAACACCTCGGTCAGCAGCCCGCGCAGCGCCGCGCCGTCCTCACCGGTCACCCGGTCCAGCACCGCCTGCGCCCTGGTGTGCCCCAAGGCTCGTTCGCCGACCGGGCGGCGTTCGGACTCGTAGGTGTCGAGCAGCCCGCCGTGCGCCGAACCCCTGACCTCGGCGGCGAGTTTCCAGCCGAGGTTGACGGCGTCGACCAGGCCGACGTTCAGCGCCGACCCGCCGGCGGGGAAGAGGTGCGCGGCGTCGCCCGCGAGCAGCACCCGGCCCGCGCGGTAGGCGTCGGCGATCCGGGCCTGGCTCACCGTCCGCGAGAGCCAGATCGGCTCGCCGAGCCCGATGTCGTGGCCCAGCACGCGGCGCAGGCTGTCCCGCAGCTCCGCCAGCGGCATCGGCCCCGGCTCGACGGGGTCGGCATCCTCTCGGACGCCTACCACGTGCACACCGGGGTGCAGCGACATGACCAGCGCCCGGCCGCGAGCCGTGCGGTTCCACCCCGGCCGTAGGTCCACACCGGACACGTCAACGCTGCGGAAGTGGCCCATCCGCAGCACTTCGCGGTCGGTCGTGCCGGGGAACCCGATGCCCGCGAGCGTCCGCACCGGACTCCGGCCGCCGTCGCAGCCCACCACGTACCGGGCTCTGAACCGGTACCCGCCGTCGGGACCCGTGACGTCGAGGTCCACCCCGGTGTCGTCCTGCTCCAGCGCGGTGACCTCGTGGCCGCGGCGGACCTCGGTGTCGAGTTCGGCGGCGCGCTCGTCGAGCAGCCGTTCGATCTCGGGCTGCTGGACCAGCAGCCCGCTCACCGGGTTGTCGGCCAGGTCGCCGAAGCGCAGCGGCACCGACCCGAACGGGAACGCGGGCATCGGTCCGGCGAACGGGCTGACCGCTCGGAACCGCTCCAGCAGCCCGCGCCGGTCGAGCACGTCCACGATCCCGCCCACCAGGCCGTTCGCCCGCGGCAGGGTGCTCGGCTCGGACCGCCTCTCCAGCACCACGGGCCGCGCCCCGGCCAGGCGCAGTTCGCTCGCCAGCAGCAGCCCCACGGGTCCTGCTCCCACCACGACGACGTCCACGGTCATGACTTCCTCCCAGGGGCGGCGACTGCTGTCAGGCTAGGCTGACAGCAGCGGATGTCAAGCTAGACTGACGGGTATGGAATGGGAAGACGTCTCCACGAAGGTGGTCGAGACCGATCCGGCGGTGTCGCTGCGTGCCGTGGGCGCACTGCACCGGCTCGCCGAGCGGCTGGAATCCGCCTCCGTCGCGCACGCCCGGCGCCAGGGGTGGACGTGGGAGCAGATCGGTGACGCGCTCGGCATGTCCCGCCAGTCCGTGCACGCCAAGTACGGGAAGTGAGGACCGTGCGCCAGGGGACCAGTCCGTTCCGCGCCGTCGTCACGGCGGCACTGGAGGAGGCGCGCCGCCGCGGTGACCGCCGCCTCGGCACCGACCACCTCCTGCTCGGCCTGCTCCACGACGCCGACTCCGAGCCCGCACGGGCGCTGGGTGTCGACCTCGCCGCCGCCCGGCTGGCGCTGGACTCGTTGGACCGGCGGGCATTGCGGGCGCTCGGCATCGACGTCGACGCGGTCGAGGACCGCGGACCGCTGAAGCACCCGCCCGTGCCGCTGAGCGCGGTCACCTCCACCGCCCGTGCCGTGCTCGCGCGCGGGGTGCGGGCGACCACCGCGAAGACCCGCGCCCGCGCCCCGTTGCACCTGCTGCTCGCGCTGCTGGACCGCGCCCGGCCGGATCCGGCGGCCGAACTGCTGGTCGAACTCGGCATCGATGCGGAATCGGTGCGCGCCCGCCTTGCGCTGTGACCCCTGGTAATCAAATTCGCCGCGAGTCTCACCCGCTGTCGAAGTGCATCGAACGGTCTGACCGGCTATATCACGGGTGACGCGGAATGGGAAATGCCCGAATTCACGTGGTATCGGCGTAGTGCCGTCGACACGGACGGCGACGACTGGTGGTTCAGGTGAGATTCGGCTTTTGTCGAAATTTATATAATCGCAGGTCAGCGTGTTGACGATAGTGAAACCTTGGCAGTATTAACCTGTTAACGGCTTTCCTGGGGCTTATTGGTTACCGGGGGGTTGCCGTTCAGGCTCCGCCCCCGCTATCGTCGCCTCCGGTCCATTGTCGAGGTTGATCACGAGCTGAACAACGAGTCGGACCCCCGACCGACTCGCCGGGTTCCCCCGCCCGGTCCCGATGCGGACTCCCCGAGCACGGAAGGCCAGGTCTTGTCCCACCTCCGCTCCTCAGGCGGCAAGGCAGACGGCGGTACGGCACCCCGAGCCGTGCAGAAGCACCGACTGCCCCCGCCTCCGTCGTCCCTGCGTGGTCGGATCGTCATCGCCGCGGTCGCCATCGGCGCCTTCGGTGCGGCCGGAGCGGGGCAGACGTTGCAAGCGGTGACCGATGGCGGCGCGAGCACCGACGAAGTGACCCCACTCGCGAACTCCACCAAACCGTCCGACAACGCTGCCGCGTTCGGCATCGGCGGCACGCCCTTGGCGGCGCCGCAGGTCCTCCAGGTCGCGAAGCAGGTCGACCCGTCGGCCGAGGCGAGCAAGCTGACCAAGAGCGTGCGCATCACCGAGCAGCGCGAGGCCGAGGAGGCCGAAGCCCGCCGCCCCAAGCGGGTCGCCCCCGCGCACGGCAGCTTCTCCTCCGGGTTCGGCTACCGCGACGGCGCCATGCACTACGGCGTCGACATCGCGGCCCCGCTCGGCACCCCGATCTACGCGGCCGCCGACGGCGTCGTCATCGAAGCCGGACCCGCCAGCGGTTTCGGCCTCTGGGTGAAGGTCCAGCACGCCGACGGCACCATCACGGTGTACGGCCACATGTTCCACTTCAACGTCTACAAGGGACAGCAGGTGCGGGCGGGCGAGCAGATCGCCGAGGTCGGCAACAACGGTGTCTCCTACGGCGCGCACCTGCACTTCGAGGTGTGGGACGCGAACGGCCTGAAGACCAACCCACTGCCCTGGCTCAACGCGGCGGGCATCACCATCTAGTTGCGGTTCAAGGGCTCTAGCGCGCGCTCCACGGCCGCCTCGACGTGCAGGCGGGTGGTGGGGAACACCGGCACGGGGCTGTCGGCTGCCGTGATGAGCAGCTCGATCTCCGTGCACCCGAGCACGATCCCCTGCGCGCCTTCGGCGACCAGCCGTTCGATGACCTCCCGGTAGCCCGTGCGGGACTCCTCGCGCACGATCCCGACGCACAGCTCGTCGTAGATCACCCGGTGCACCAGCGCGCGGCCGTCGTCGTCGGGCACGAGCGCGCGCACCCCGCCGTCCGCCAACCGGTCCCGGTAGAACGACTGCTCCATCGTGAACGCCGTGCCCAGCAGCCCGACCTGGTCCAGACCGGCGCGCCGCACCGCCGCGGCGGTCGTGTCCGCCAAGTGGAGCAACGGGATGTCCACGGCGTCCTGGACCTGGTCGGCCACCTTGTGCATCGTGTTGGTGCACAGCAGGAGCAGGTCGGCGCCCGCTGCCTGGACACCGCGTGCGGCCTCGGCCAGCACCGCGCCCGCCTCGTCCCACCGGCTCTCCACCTGGAGCCGCTCGATCTCCGCGAAGTCGACGGAGCTCAGCACGCACTTCGCGGAGTGCAGGCCTCCCAACCGCTCCCTGACCAGCTCGTTGACCAGCCGGTAGTACTCCGCGCTGCTCTCCCAGCTCATCCCGCCGATCATGCCGATCGTCAGCATCGTGTCCTCCCCGCGGACCGGGCACCGGATCGAGGCAACCCCGAAGGCACTCCGGAACGTCATAGGGACAACACTCTTCCAAATTCCGCGGAGGCCTCCCTTGCCGACCACCGTGTGCCGCGCCTGCGGCGGAACGAGCAGTCCGCTCCGCTGGGCGTGTTCCAGTTGCGTCCGCACCACCGCCGACCGCCTCGACGAGATCCGCGAGCACGCCGTCGCCATCTGCACTGCCGGTCCGGTCGACGGTCACGCCTGCCTCGGCAGGGTGGCGGCAGGCCCCGTCGGACGCGGGCTGTCCGCCCCGCTGGACCACGCGGTCCTGCGCGACGGCGACCCGGCCGTGGCGGTGCTCTCGGTGCTCGACGTCCTGCACCGGATCGCGCGGCACGTCCGGCACCACCGCGGTGAGCCCGCCGCGTTCCGCTGCACGATCACCAGCGAGGTCCACTACCTGCGGGTGAACGCCGAGTGGTGCGCGCACCAGTTGTGGGGCCACGAGTTCGTGTCGGCCGTGCTGGACCTGCACACCCTCACCGGAACAAGGGCGGGAGCGCTCGTGCGCTGACCGCTTCCTCCGTTTTGGGCCGTCGAATGGCCTTGCACCACAGTTGTCCCGTGATCGACTGGGCCGACCGGGTGACATGGGCGGCGAAGCGAAGCCAGGTGCCTTGACCGGCGTCACACTCCCGCGTTGTCTCCTGGATCTTCGTGGACATCAACTCGTGGAGGGTCCCCGGTGCAGTTCGGAGTTCTCGGACCGGTCGAGGTGCACGGCGACGACGGCGCGCTCCTGCCGCCGTTGCCGCCCAAGGCGGGCCGGATCCTGGCCGTGCTGGCCGCCGACTGCGGCCGGGTGGTCCCCGTCGACCGGCTGATCGACCTGGTGTGGGGTGAACGGCCACCGCCGCAGGCGCGCAAGTCCCTCCAGGTGCACATCTCCGGCCTGCGCCGCGCTGGTGTGCCGGTCGAGCACCGCGCGGTCGGCTACCGCCTCGCCGCCGAACCGGACCAGGTCGACGCGCACCTGTTCCGCGGCCTGGTCGCCCGCGCGGGCGAGACGGCCGACCCGGTGGAGCGGCGGGCCCTGCTCGGCGAAGCCCTGTCCCTGTGGCGCGGGGTGCCGATGGCCGGGATCGACCGGCTCGGCGGCCCGCTGGAGGCGCAGCGGCTGGCGGCCGTCGAGGACGCCGTGGACGCAGACCTGGCGCTCGGGCACCACGCCGAGGTCGTGGACCTGCTGTCCGGACTGGTGGAGGAGCACCCGCTGTCCGAACGGCTGCGCCTGCGGCTGATGCGCGCGCTGGCGGGGTCCGGCCGCCGCACCGAAGCCATGCGGGTCTTCCACGACATCCGCCGCCTGCTCGTGGACGAACTGGGCGTCGAACCCGGACCGCGGTTGCAGCAGCTCTACCGCACGGTGCTGGAGGGCACCGAGCCGGAGGAGCCGGTGCGCCGCAACTACCTGCCGCGCGACGTCGGCGACTTCACCGGCCGCGCCGAGCAGCTCGCCCGGCTGACCGGGGGCGACCCGCACGGCGTGTGGTGGATCGAGGGCGCCGCCGGGGTCGGCAAGAGCGCGCTCGCCGTGCACGCCGCGCACCTGCTGGCCGCGCGCTACCCGGACGGGCAGCTCTTCGTCGACCTCCACGCCCTGCCGCCCTCGCCCGGCGCGGCGCTGGACACCCTCCTGCGCGCGATCGACGTGCCGAGCGTGCGGATCCCCGCCCAACTGGACGAACGCGCGGCCCTGTGGCGCGCACAGCTCACCGGGCGGCGCGTGCTGATCGTGCTGGACGGCGTCAGCAGCGTCGCGCAGGTGCGCAGGCTGCTGCCCGGCGCACCCGGCTGCCTGACCCTGGTCACCAGCCGCCTGCGCCCGGCCGACCGGCAGGCCCAGCGGCTCACGCTCGACGTGCTGACCCCGGCCGAGGCGGTGGCACTGCTCGCGGACATCCTCGGCGACGACCGCGTGACCGAGGAGCCCGAGGCGGCGCTGGAGGTCGCGCGGCTGTGCGGCCACCTGCCCCTGGCCGTGCGGATCACCGGCGCGCGCCTCGCGGGCAGGCCGCACTGGCCGGTGTCGCGGCTGGTCAGCCGATTGCGCGACGAGCGGGGACGGCTGGACGAGCTGGTCGCCGACGACCTCGCGGTGCGCAGCAGCCTGGAGCTGACGTTCCGCGCGCTGGACGACCCGGCCCGCCGCGCGTACCGGGCGTTCGGCTTCCTCGACCACCCCGAGCTGCCTGCCGAACTCGCGTCGCCGCTGCTCGGCCTGCCGGAGCAGGCCGCCGAGGACGTGCTGGAGCGCTTGGTGGACGCCCGGCTGCTCGACGTCACCGGCGAGCAGCGCTACCGGATGCACGACCTCGTCCGCATCCACGCGCGGGAGCTTGCGGAGTCTGAACCGGCCGAGGTTGGGCAGGCTGACTCCGACGGGTTCGCCGCCGTGCGCCGCGTCGTCGCGGAGTGCCTGTCCAAAGTGGACGGATGCGTCGAGCGGCTGATGCCCGCCGTCGGCCGGATGCAGGGCTACTTCGGCGAACTGCACGACGACCCGATGCCACCCGAGGACCGCGACGCGTGGTTCTCGGTGGAGGAACCGCTGCTGATCAAGCTGGTGGAACGGGCAGCGGAACTCGGGTTCGCCGAGGACGCCTGCGACCTGGCCGAGGCACTGGTGTTCGCGTGGTTCGGCCTGCGCAACCGGTACGACGGCTGGTTGCGCACCCATCGCGCCGCGCTGGACGCGGTCGTGGCGGTGGGGGACCGCAGGCGCGAGGCGGTGCTGCGGTGCAGCCTGGGGCAGCTGCACTTCAAGCGCGACGAGTTCACCGAGGCCGGCCTCTGGTTCGGCGCGGCGGGCGCCCTCTTCGTGGAACTCGACGACCGCCGCGGCGAGGCCGTGACGCTCAACGGCGAGGGCATGGCGACCCGTGAGCGGGCGCAGTACCACTACGCGCTCACCGCTCTGCACCGCGCGCGGGACCTGCTCGTCGAACTCGGCGACGGCGAGGGCGTCGCCCACTCCCTGTACGGGATCGGCTCCGTGCAACGGGAACTGGCCCTCGACGAGGAGGCGTGGCGGAACCTGCGGGCTGCCGAGGCCGCGTACCGCGCCGCGGGCAGCCGTCGCGGCGAGGTACTGGCCGTCCGCGGCATCGGGCTCGTGTACCGGGCGCGCGGCGAGTACGCGGAGGCCGAGCCGCACTTCCGCCGCGCCCACGACATCGCACTGGCGTTGGGTGATCCGCTGGTGAGCTGCTACACCGCGCAGTCGCTGGCGAAGGCGTGGCTGCGCACCGGTCGCTTCACCGAAGCCGCGGAGCTGCTCGCGGAGGCGCTGCCGAACTGCCGTGAACTGGGCGACCGGTTCGGCTTGGCCCTGCTGCGGCGCACGATCGGCGAACTCCACCTGGCCAGCGGCGAGGTGGAGCGGGCGATCGTCGTGCTGCGCACGGCGCTGGCGGGCTGGGACGAGCTGGACCTGCCCGTGTGGCGGGCCCGCACCCTGCGCGACCTCGGCGCGGCTCACACCGTGGCC
>JBDSAJ010000595.1:0-4648 GCA_039922235.1 Umezawaea sp. | reverse complement strand
CATACGGCGCAAGAGCCTCCGCACACTCGCCAAGCCGCCCCCGGAACACCGCAGAAGCCCCGATCAACTCCTCCGCCATACCAACCCACTGCGAACCCTGACCCGGAAACACGAACGCCACATCGGCGTCGCCCCGTGCGACACCGCGCACCACCGAGCGGACTGCGCCACCGGCGGCGATGGTGCTCAGCCCGTCCAGCGCGGCCCGGCCGTCGCCGACGACGACCGCCCGGTGCTCGAACCGTGCCCGCCCGTGCGCCAACGTGAATCCCACGTCAACCGGCGAAACCTCGTGCGACACCAAGTGGTCCCGCAGCCGCGCGGCCTGCTCCCGCAACGCCTGCTCAGACCGCCCCGACAACACCCACGGGACAGGTCGTGAGTGAAAGAGGCCGCTGTGCCCCTCCTTTTCACCCACGACCCCTTCCAGGACCACGTGCGCGTTCGTGCCGCTCACGCCGAAGGAGGAGACCGCCGCGCGGCGCGGACGGCCCCGCTGAGGCCACTCGCGGGCTTCCGTCAGCAGCGATACCGAGCCCGACGACCAGTCGACGTGCGACGAGGGGGCGTCGACGTGCAGCGTCTTCGGTAGGACGCCGTGCCGCATCGCCATGACCATCTTGATCACACCGCCGACACCGGCGGCGGCCTGCGTGTGCCCGATGTTCGACTTCAACGACCCGAGCCACAGCGGCGTAGCGCGGTGCTTGCCGTAGGTCGCGATGAGCGCCTGCGCTTCGATCGGGTCACCCAGCGTCGTACCGGTGCCGTGCGCCTCTACGGCGTCAACGTCCTGGGTGAACAGCCCCGCACTGCGCAGCGCCTGCCGGATCACGCGCTGCTGTGACGGTCCACTGGGCGCGGTGAGACCGTTGGACGCGCCGTCCTGGTTCACCGCCGAACCCCGCAGCACGGCCAGCACTTGGTGACCGTTGCGCCTCGCATCCGACAACCGCTCCAGGAGCAGCATCCCGACGCCCTCGCCCCAGCCGGTGCCGCCCGCCGCGTCGGCGAACGACCGGCACCGGCCGTCGGTCGCAAGACCGCGCTGCCGGGAGAACTCGACGAAGACCGAGGGCGTCGCCATCACCGCGACACCACCCGCGAGCGCCATCGACGACTCGCCCGTGCGCAGCGACTGCGCGGCCAGGTGCAACGCCACCAACGACGACGAACACGCCGTGTCCACCGTCACCGCGGGCCCTTGGAGGCCGAACGTGTACGACACGCGGCCGGACGCGACGCTGCCCGCACCGCCCGTTCCGAGGTACCCCTCGATGTCCCCCGGTGGTCGGGAGACACCGGACGCGTAGTCGTGGAACATCACGCCCGCGAAGACGCCCGTCCGGCTGCCCTTCACCTGCTCCGCAGTGATGCCCGCCCGCTCGAACGCCTCCCAGGACGTCTCGAGCAGCAACCGCTGCTGCGGGTCCATCGCCAGCGCCTCACGCGGCGAGATGCCGAAGAAGCCAGCGTCGAACTCGGCGACGTCGCGCAGGAAACCGCCCTGCCGTACGTAGCTCTTGCCCGCCGCGTCGGGGTCCGGGTCGTACAGGTTCGCCAGGTCCCAGCCGCGATCGTCCGGGAAGTCGCCGACCTCGTCCCGGCCCTCCGCGACGAGCCGCCACAGCTCCTCGGGCGAGTTCGCGCCGGGGTACCGACAGCTCATCGCGATGATCGCGATCGGCTCGCCGGGTTCGGCTTCGTCCAGTTGCTCCTCCTCGCGGAGGGTTCCGTTGAGCAGGTGGCCCAACTCCTCCGCAAGCAGCGCCGGGGTGGGGTGGTCGAACGCGGCCGTGACGGGCAGCGCGGCCCCTGTCGCCTCGACAAGCCGGTTCCGCAGTACCACCGCGGACCTCGAGTCGATCCCGTAGGAAGTGAACGCCGCGTCGGCGCCGACGTCCCCGCCCAGAATCGCGGCGACCTCGGCCCGGACGAGCGCCAGCAGGTCCCGCTCGGAGTTGCCCGTTCGCACTGCGGGAAGTGCCGCAGTGTCCGGTTGGGCGCACAGCACCAGCGCGTGACCGGACGCCAGGGCGAGGTCGAGCGCGTCCGTCGAGAACGGTCCCGCGAGCGCGAGACCGGGAATGCCCTGGGCACGCCGGTGCTGCGCGATCACGTCGAGGAACGCGTGCGCCGCGACCCGCGTCAGCTCTTCCGCGCCGCCGAGCGTCGGCACGAGCGAGGAGAGGACCACGAAGGCGCGCAGGGGCAACGTCCGGGTCATCACGTGCAGGTTCAGCACTGGGTCGACGCGGCCGTCCGTCAGTTCAGCCGCGTGCACGACCGCGCTCAGGGACTCGGGCAACGCCGCGCCCAAGGCGGCCGGATCCGCGGCGGAGACCGCCAGCACAGTGACCGTCGCGCCCAGTGCCGCGACGTCGGCGATCAATGAGTCCACTTCGGATGGTTTGGGGTCCAGCACCACGACCTCTCGCACGCCATGCGCGGCCGCGAGGTGCCGCGCGATCTCGCCACCGATCCCCGAGGCAGGACCGACGACGAGCACCGCGCCGCCACCGTCACCGAGTCGCGGGGTCGCGGCATCCGGGGCCACGACCGCCGACAGCCTCGGCGCCAGCAACCGGCCGTCACGCACCGCGATCCGGTTCTCGTCACCCATCAGCGCGGCCAGCAACTCCGGCCCGATCGGGGCGCCGTCGAGGTCCACGAGCCCGAACCGGTCCTCGTACCCGGTCATCGCGGCCCGCACCACGCCCCACACGAGCGCGGGCACCAGTCCGGACACGTCGTCGCCCGGCGCTGCGAACACCACGCCGCGGGTCACGAACACGAGGCGCGAGGACGCGAACCTCACGTCGGCCAGCCACCGCGCGACGACGTCGCGCACGAACTCCGTGGTCGCCGAGACCGCGCCCGCGAAGTCCCCGCCCCCGATCGCGTCGGCCAGGCACGGCACCAGCACCACGTCCGGCATGAACTCGACCGCCGCCAAGGTCGGGTACACCGGCACCGACAGCCCGAGGGAGTCGGACCCGACGACCACGACGTCCGGAACAGCCGACTTCGCGGACTCGATCGGCGTCCAGGAGATGTGGCTCGCCGCCCCGTGCCGCGCACCGCGAATCCCGATCAGGCGTCCTGGCGACGACGCCAAGACGTGCCGCCGGACCTTCCCGGAACCTGTGTACGGGATGGCCGAAACCTCGTAGAAGTACTCGGGCACCTTGAAGTGCGCCACGCCCTCGCGGGCCGCGCGCACCAGGTCGCCGGGCGCGACGCCACCGGCGTCCGGCACGATGTGGGCCACCGGCACCTCGCCGAACACGGCGTCGGGTCGACCGGCGACCGCGACGTCAGCGACGCCGGGCACGCCGCGCAGCACGTCCTCGATCTCGGCTGGATGGATGTTCTCGCCCGCGCGGATGATCAGGTCCTTGAGCCGCCCGGTGATGTGGAGGTAGCCGTTGTCGTCGAACCGGGCGAGGTCACCGGTGCGGTACCAGCCGTCGGGCATCGCCGCCGCGGTCTCCTCGGGCAGCCCGTGGTAGCCGATCATCAGGCTGGGGCCGCTGACCCACACCTCGCCCTCCGACCCGGTGAGCACGTCCTCGCAGGTCTCCGGATCGACCAACCGGACCGACGTGCCGGGCACCGGCGTGCCGCACGAGCCGGGCACGACGGGTGCCTCCGGCGAGTTCATCGTGATGGCGCCGCAGGTCTCGGTGCTGCCGTAACTGTCGATCAGCGAGACGCCGAACTTCTCGGCGAAGTCGGTCCGCAGCGCGCCGGTGGCAGGCGCGCCAGTGCACAGGCACACTCGCAGGCCGCTCAAGTCGGCCGCGCCGTCCCGCAGCAGGTAGTGGAACATCGTGGGCACGCCCGCGAGCACCGTGCTCGATCCCAGTGACGCGGCCACTTCCTGCGCCGAGAAGCCGGCCATGATGCGCGCGGAGGCGCCCGTGGCCATCACCCCGAGCAGGCACATGATTTGTGCGAGGCTGTGGTACAGCGGTAGAGGCCAGAGCACCTGGTCCTCTTCGGACAGTCCGAGGATCGGCGCGTAGCAAGCGGCGACGGACCACAGGCAGCTGCGCTGCGTCGACAACACGCCCTTCGGTTTGCCCGTCGTGCCGGAGGTGTACAGCAGCCAGGCGATGTCGTCGAGTTCGAGCGAGTCAGGTGCGGGCGCGACCGAGTTCGTCGCCCACTCCTCGAACTGCTCGCCCACCACCACGACCGTGAGTCCGGACGCGATCCGGCGAACTCGCGCGGCGTTCGCCCGGTCCGTGATCACCACCTGCGCGACCGAGTCGCGCAGGAAGTGGTCGAGCTCGGCATCGGCGCACTGCGGGTTCACCGGAACTCCGACCGCGCCCGCCCTGGTGATGGCGAAGAAGCTCTCTACGAACTCGACGCAGTTGCCGAGCAGGAGCAGCACCGTGTCGCCCCTGCCCGCCAGGTGTCCGGCGAGACTCGCCGTCCGCCGTTCCAGTTCCGCGTAGCCGATGGCGCGACGGGAGTCGCAGAAGGCGACCTTGTCCCCGTGCAGCTCGGCTCGTGCCACCAGGAGCTCGGGCAGTGGCCGGATCAGCTCGGAAAGCAGCATTGAACGCCCCCATGCACATCGGATTGTCCGACGCTATTGAGCCGCAGATACCGCGCGAAACCCCTATACACCCTTAGT
>JBDSAJ010000594.1:0-6162 GCA_039922235.1 Umezawaea sp. | reverse complement strand
TCACCGATCATCGGTCCGTCCGAGCAGTCGCCGATGGCCAGGGCCACCTTGTTCAGACCGACCTCGGGGTCGTCCAGCGCGAGTTGCGCCGACCGGTTGAGCGCCCGGACGCACCGCCACACCTCGGCGAGCGGGTTCTCGTAGAGCACGACCGCGACCCGCACGGACGAGGGAGAACTCATTTCGTGGGGGCCGTGTGCTTGAGCTGTTCGGCGAACACCGCGTCGAAGCGGCTCTTGACGCCTGCCTCGTCCACGCCGAACACCTCGACGCGGATGACCTCGCCTCCCGCGACGTAGTGAGCGCGGAAGACCGTGATGGACTTCTTGCCACTGGTCTGCACCGACTTGTAGGGCACGACGTCGCCCTGCTTGGCCGTCGGGTCCTCGGCGAACCCGAACCGCTGCTGGTCGGTGTTCATCGCCGTTTGCAGGCCGGCGGGGCTGGCGACCTTGAACGCCCACAGGCTCGTGGTGATCTCGTTCTCCACCACGATCACCGAACGCGCCTCGGTCGCACCGACCTGCTTGAGCACCACGAGGTCCGGCGTCGGCAACGGCTTGGCCGCCGTCAACTCGTCCGACGTGTACGTCTTCGGGCCCGCGGAACGGCCTTCGGGGACGATCAGCGTGCCGAAAGGAGCGGGCTTCGGCTTCGTGGTGGTCGTCGGAGCAGCAGGCTGGGACGACGAACTTGCGACCGATTCACCGCCGCCGGACTTGTTCACGAAGAAGTAGACGCCCGCGGCGATGGCGAGCACGACGACGACGATGCCGACGATCGCGAACACCTTGCCCTTGCCGCCGCCGCTCTCGTCGAACACCTCGGGGCCCTGGGTGTTGAAACCGCTCCACTGCTGCTGCTCGGGGTCACTGCCCGACCACGGCGGGGAGTACGCGTTCTGGTCGCTGCCCCACGGCGTGCCCTGCTGGGCCTGCCAGGGCGCGCCCTGCTGCTGCCCGCCCACGACCTGGGTGCGGTCGGCGTTCGACACGACCTGCGTCCGCTCGGCCGCGTCGCCCTGCGGCGGCTGACCCCCGCTGTTGGGCACGACCTGGGTGCGGTCGGCCTCGCTCGGGGTGCCTACGGGCGTGATGAACTGCGTCGACTCCGAGGAGCCCGACTGGGGCTGCTGCGGGCTCCACTTGAACGGAGCCGGGAACGGGTTGGAGTCCGGTGCGGTCTGGGGCTGCTGAGGCGTGGGGCTCTGCGCTCCCTGCGCACTGATGAGCAAGTCATCGCGTTGACGCCGGTAGACGTCTGCCGAAACCTTTCCCGCGGCGAACGCCGCATCGAGCTGTCGGAGTTGTTCCTGCCAGGTCACCGCGATCCTCCCTCGTGGTCAATCTCTGCACGTGCGCACGTGAAGACCCCCGGCCCTCGCGGTTCGCCTATCCTACGGTCCGCCGACCGCAGGTCGGCGAGAGGAGGTCACGGTGGGCATCTGGGGGAATCGTCGTTCCGAGGGCAGTGCGCCGAACGACCGCAAGAGAGCCACGGACGGCTTCGGCACCCTTCGCCTGATCGCGGCGTTCTGCGTCATCATCGACCACACGGCTCCGTTGACCAAGTCCGGTGGATCCGTGCTGCCCGCCAAGTTCGGCGTCGACCTGGGCGCGGTGACGGTGTCCGCGTTCATGGTCATGAGCGGCTACCAGGTGATCCAGAGCTGGGAACGCGACCCCCACCTGTGGCGGTACTTCGTCAAGCGCGCGCTCCGCATCCTGCCGGGTCTCGCCGTCGTGCTCGCGTTGTCGGTGCTGGTGCTCGGGCCGGTGCTGACAACGCTTTCCACCGGGGCTTACTTCAACCACCCGTCGACGTGGAGGTACTTCTACGACAACCTGCTGATCTTCCCGCAGACGTATTCGCTGCCAGGGGTTTTCGCCGGGAACCTGTACCCCAACGCGGTCAACGGGTCGCTGTGGAGCCTGCCCGTCGAAGTGCTCGGCTACCTGTTGATCGCGGTGTTCGGCGTCGTGGGCGCGATCCGGCGGCGGTGGATCGTGTTCCTGGTCGCGTTGCCGCTGGCCGTGCTGTTCCAGCGGATGATGACCGGGCAGTTCAAGCCACCCGCGGTGTTCCTCATGGTGCCCACCCTCCCGCTGGTGCAGTACCTCGCCATGTACTGCGTCGGGGTCCTCGCCTACCTGTACCGCGACAAGATCGTGTACTCGTGGGGCGGTGTCGCCCTGTGCGTCGGTGTGGAGTGGGTCATGTACGCGTCGCGGACGACCGAGGTGACGCGGCTGGTGACGGTGCCGTACATCGCGCTCGCCATCGGGATGCTGCTGCCGAAGAAGCTGTGGCTTCCCCCCGTGGTGACCGGGGCGAGCTACGGCGTGTACCTCTACGGCTTCCCGACCGAGCAGTTCGTCGTGCTGATGGGTGCGAAGTCCGAACTGGTGCTCGCACTGGTGGCGGTGCCCATCGCGTTCGGCCTCGGGCTGTTGTCGTGGCACCTCGTGGAAAAGCCGGCGCTGAAGCTGCGCAAGGTGTTGTTGCGGAGCAAGCCGAAACCGCAACCGCAACCGCCGTCTGTCTCGGCTCCCACCGTCGAGTTCGAGCCCGTCAAGACCTGATCACCCGCGCGGCAACGCGGACTGAACGGTGGCCAGCACGCTCACGAGGTCCAGCGACAGTTGAGCCATGTCCGCGTTCGGGCCCTGCGCGACACCGACGCGGACGACCTTGTCACCGGAGGTGTAGACGAGGCGCAGCACCGCTCTTTCCGGCGTGGCCAGCAGGAGGCGCCCGTCGGGATCGGGCGCGAAGCCCGTCGTGCGCAACTGCTCGGTCAGCCCGTCCGCGACGTGCCTGGCCTCTTGCGCCGACTGCGTCGGCGCGACGATCAGGGCGTAGGACGTGGTGCGCTCGGTGGACGTGGCGAAGTGGAACCGGTCGACGCCGCCATCGTTGAGCAGCGCTGCTTCTTGCGGCGAGAGCAACTTCAGGTTGACGGCGCGGACGAGGTCCATCTCCGGGTCGGTGCGGCCCGTCGTGCCGGGCAGGGCGGGGATCACGGGCGCGGTCGACGTGGCCGCGGAGGCCTTGCTGTCCACGGCGCTGGTGTCGCGGGTGAACCACCACGTGCCCGCGGCGAGGGCGACCACCACGAGGACCGCGGCGACGACGCGTCCCTTCGGCCTCGGCTCGCGCGCGTCGTCGAACACGCGAACGCCGTCCAGCGCCGCGGCGCGCGGCGCTGGGGTGAACGGCGCCGCGGGCTGGTCGACGCGGACGCGCTGGGTGCTGTCCGGGTCCAGCGGCGACGGGCCCATCGCCGATCCGGAGGCCTGCGCGAGGACCTGGTCGCGCTCCTTCACGTACTCGGAGCGGGTGATGAGGCCACCGGCCAACCGCGCGTCGAGTTGCCGCACGTTCTCCTGCCAGTCCATCGCCAGTTACCTCACGTGTCGCTCGGCTCGCCCCACCGGGTGACCCCATCCTGCCCGAACACGGTCCGCGAGATCCCTCGACTCCGCCTTCGTCACTCGGCCCGGATCGACCCGAGCACCTTGCGCAGGTAGTCGGTGAACTTGGCTGCGACGTCCTGGTCCGGCACCGTGCTCGGGCCCGCGGTCGCGATGCGGACCGTCATCTTGCCCGACGTGTAGATGCCGCGGTACAGGAACTGGGTGGAGGACGGGTACTGCGTCGTCGTCACCGACTTCGGCACGTCGGCGATGTCCACAGTGGACGTGCCGCGGGCGGCCCGGTTCTGCACCAGCGCGGCGGACAGCTCCTTGGCAGACTGCTCGTCCTTGGCCACGTACACCGCGATCGCGAACGTCAGGTTCCCTTCACCGCTGGACTTGTCGAAGATCTGGTCTACCCCGGCGGCTTCCAGCGCGGGCACGTCGATCTCGGAGAGGATCTTCGCGTTCTTCGCGCCCTCCAGCGTGTACTCGCCGTTCTTCGGGTTGAGGCTGCCGGGCGGGTTGGGCACCGCGGCGAGGCCGGATGGGGCGACCGAAGGACTCGGCGCGGACGATTCCGCGGGCGTCGTCGTGGTGGTCGTGGTGGTGATGGGCAGAGCGGCCGACTCGGTGCCCATGCCGCCGCTCAGCCCGAACCAGAAGACGCCTCCGCCGATCACGACGAACGCCAGCACCCCGATCAGCACGTAGATGCCGACCCTGGGGCTCTTGCCCGCACCCGACCCGAACACCTCGGGACCGTGCATGCCGGTCTTGTTCGGCGAGACGCCGAAACCCTGGTCGCCCCACGGTGGCGGAGGAGCCTGGCCGAACTGCTGCTGCGAGAACTCCTGGTCGGGGGTAGGAGGGGGGAAACCGACCGGGCGCACCTGCTGCGTCTTCTCCGAGTCGGTGAACTGGCTAGTCCTGATGATCCCGGTCTGCTCGGGATCGGAAGGCTGGCTCGCCTGCCACCGCATGGGTGTGGGCCCGCCGCCGGACGCCGCGGCCAGTAGCTCGTCGCGACGTGACCGATGCTGGTCCGGGGTGATCCTCCCAGCGGCCAGCGCTTCGTCCAGAGCGCTCAGCTCTTCCTGCCAGCCCATCTGAAATCCCTCTCGGCGATGCTGCCCGTGAACACCCGGACGTCCGTGTGATGGCCGTTGGGAACAACTCCACACCAGTGGCCAAGTCAGCTGAGCCTATCCTGGCGGATCAAGAGCACACCGTTCAGCCAGTCAGGTAAATCCGCAGGTGAGATGGGTCGCTAACGGAGGACTTCGGTGCTACGTCGGCATTCTCTGGCGCTGCCCACCTGGGACCGCTACCACTACTTCCCGTAGTGGTAGCGGCAGGCAGCGATCCGGATCTCGTTCTCGGCGATCTTGTAGACCAGCCGGTGCTCGTCGGTCACACGACGCGACCAGTAGCCGTGCTTCAAGGGCTCAGGCTTGCCGATTCCCTCGTTGCCGGTGCGCCACACGTCCTTGACCAGGTCATTGATCCGCTTGAGGACCTTCCGGTCCTCGGTCTGCCACCAGAGGTAGTCGTCCCAGGCGTGCTCGTCCCAGATCAGTTTCATTCAACGAGTTCGTGCTGTGTCCCGTCGCCGGACTCCAGTCGCTCGATCGACGTGATCAGCCGACGTGCGTTCTCCGGGCTGCGAAGCAGGTAAGCGGTTTCCTTGAGCGACTGGTAGTCATCAAGGGACACGATCACCACGGGTTCGTGCCCGGCACGGGTGATCACGACCCCTTCGCGGTCGTTGACCACGGAGTCGAGCGTCTCGGCGTACTTCGCACGAGACTCGGAGTAGCTCATGGTCTTCACTGGCACCCTCCTTCGACGTACAAGATGCTGTACGTCCGTCGGATGGCAGGGGTTCCACCGTGCCGGACAAGTGACCCCGAACGCCGCGGAAGTTGAGTAGCGGTACTCAAGACACCGGACCTGCGCGGACGCAGAATTCCGGCATGGCGACCACCACGAAGAAGCACACGCCGACCTCGACGGCGTTCTACGCGCAGGCCGTCCTCTCGTTCGCGGTGTCGCTCGGCGCGGTGGGCCTCGGTGTGGCCTACCTGCCCGTCGACGGTTGGGTGCGCGCGTTCCTGGCGGTGGGTCTGCTGTTCACCGTCACGTCGGCGTTCACGCTCGCCAAGTGCGTCCGCGACCGCCAGGAGGAGCAGTACCTCGCCACCAGGGTCGACCAGGCCCGCCTGGAGAAGCTGCTGGCCGAGCACGACCCGTTCAAGGTCGAGTCGCTCTAACCCCTCCTGGTCAGCAGCGACGGGCCGAGGATCTTGCGGGCGAGGCGGCGGACGGCGGTGCGCGGCACGTACGGGGCCGCGGTCGCGGGCTTGGGAGCTGCCGCTGCCGGGGGAGCCGCTGCCGGGGGGACTGCCGCCGGAGGAACTGGCACCGGGGGAGCCGGGATGGCCGCCTGAGGGACGGGTGCCGGGACCGGGTGCGCGGGCGGCGGGACGAACGGTGGCGGTACCACCGGGCGGAACTTGACTGTGGCGTCCCTCTGGAACTTGATCGTCGGTTCGTTACCGGGTGTGAACTGCTGGTGCTCCTGGCTCAACGTCACGCCTCGGATTCTGCCGGCTGCACCGCGTCCACTTCCAGGGGGAGAGATCAGCACGACAGCAGTCCGCAGAGCCGCAGCGTGGTGGTCGTGGTGGTTGGCCGGTCTGTCGTTGTGGTCGTCGCAGGCGGGTTGACCTGCGGTGTTGTCGTG
>JBDSAJ010000593.1:0-3756 GCA_039922235.1 Umezawaea sp. | reverse complement strand
AACCGCCGCGAAGCCAACCGAGCGATCACCTCCGCGTCCCCCCTCCGCCACCCGTCAACAGGATCCCCCTCGAACCTCGCCAACTGCCCCAACGACATCGTGTTCAACGCGTGCAACGCCAACAGATCCGTCCGCCCCGTATCCCTCAACCGCCGAGCCGCAAAAGCCCGCCGAGCGAACCTCACCCGCAGCGGCAGCCACGTGACGAGCAGGAACACCACCGGAACGGCGATCAACGCCACCGCCAACCACAGCGAGACCGTCTCGACAGCCTCGATCTGGGCCCGGCCGACGTCGGACAGCGTGGTGCCCGCGTCGGTCCCCTTGCCAAGCGCCCCAGCGAGGTCATCGCCCACCAAGGGCACCCGCCCCGCGCTCCCGGCGGCGTCGGAGAAGGCGTCGTGGACGCGGTTCCCGGCACTGACCAGCCCGTCGCCAGGGGCGCGGGCGGTGAGCACGCCGTCGCGCGCCTTCAGCGCGAACCACACCCAGAACCACACCCAGCCGACCGCCAGCACGTCGGCGATGATCTGACGGGTGAATCGCACTGCGCCGTCGGCATACCACTTCATGCGCAACGAATATCAGGATCCCGGTTCGACGGATAGTGCGGGGTGGCCGCCCGCTAAGGTCCAGCCGGTGTCCACCACGTTCGGCGATCTGCTCCGCACCCATCGTGTCCGCGCCGCTCTGACGCAGGAGGAGTTGGCCGCCGGGTCCGGGGTGAGCGTGCGGGCGATCAGCGACATGGAGCGCGGCCGGGCGAAGGGGCCGCAGCGCCGGACGGTGGAAGCGCTCTCGCGGGTGCTGCGGTTGGACGGTCCGGAGGCGCGGGCGCTGCTGGACACCGCGAAGGCCGGTCGGATGCGGCACCAGCCCGCCGCCGTGCCGTGGGCGCTGCCGCCGGATGTGCCGGACCTGACGGGTCGGGACGAGGAGCTGCGCAGGCTGGAGCAGGCGGCGAGCGGTGGCCGCGCGACGGAGGTCGTGCTGGTGCACGGGCCGCCGGGTGCGGGCAAGACCACGCTGGTGGTGCACGCCGCGTACCGGTTGGCGGAGAGCTTCCCGGACGGCTGCCTGTTCGTGAACCTGCGCGGGATGGACGCGCGGCCGGTGCCGCCCGGCGAGGCGATGCACCGGGTGCTGCGGACGCTCGGGGTCGCGGAGGACCGGATCCCGGCGCTGGACGACGAGCGCGCCGAGCTGTACCGGGCGGAGCTGCGGCACCGGTCGACGGCGCTGGTGCTGGACAACGCGGCCGACGAGGCGCAGGTGCGGCCGCTGATCGCGACCGGCTCGTCGTCGCTGGTGCTGGTCACGTCGCGGCAGACACTCGGCGGGCTGGAGGCGGGCACCCGGCTCGCGCTGGACGTGCTGTCCGGCGGCGAATCCGTGCGGCTGCTCGGCGCGATCGTCGGTGTGGAGCGGATTTCCGCCGAGCAGGCCGCTGCCGAGCGGGTCGCCTCGCTGTGCGGTCACCTGCCGCTGGCGCTGCGGATCGCGGGCAACCGGCTGGCGAGCAGACCGCGCTGGACCGTCGGGCACCTGGCCGAGTTGCTGCGCGACGAGGGGCGCAGGCTCAGCGCGCTCACGTCCGGTGACCTGCGGGTGCGGGCAGCTTTCCTGATGTCGTACCAACACCTGGGCGAACGGGCCGCGCTGGTGTTCCGGCGGATGTCGCTGGTGCCGGGCGGCGACGTGACGCCGGACCTGGTCGCGGTGGCGGCGGGCGTGTCCCCCGACGTGGCCGAGGAGACGCTGGAGGACCTGGTCGACGCGAGCCTCGTCGAGGTGTCCGCGACGGCGGGCCGGTACCTGTGCCACGACCTGCTGCGGGTGTTCGCGCGGGAACAGTTGGCCGAGGACGAGTCGTCGGCGGTCGTCGACGAGGCGCGGTGGCGGATGATCGACTGGTTGCTGCGCGAGGCGCGCACGTCGGCGCGGATGTTCGGGCCGGACGGGGTGCTCGGCGACCGGGAGAGGGCCGCGACGTGGCTCCGCCAGGAGACGGGTCACTGGCTCGGCGCGCTGCGGCTGGCGCACGCCGCGCAGCGGCACCGGACGGTGCTCGACGTGGCGACCGCGATGCACTGGTACTCCGACCAGCGCGGCGACGGCGTGCTGTGGCACGAGGTGTTCCGCTACGGCGTCGAGGCGGCCCGTGCGCTCGGCAGCAGACGCGACGAGGCCGTGCAGCTCAACTTCGTCTGCTGGACGCTGTGCGTGCTGCTGGACCAGCAGGAAGCGGCACTGGTGGCGCACGAGCAGGCGTGGGCGGCGGCGGTCGACTGCGGTGACCTGATGGAGCAGGCGTGGGCGCTCTACTACCGGTCCGGGATCGAGCGGCGGCGCGGGCGGCTGGATGAGGCGAGCGCGTTCGCCGTGCGGGCCGTGGAGGGGTTCGAGGCGGCAGGCAACGGGCTGGGCGTGCAGTTCGCCCTGTCGAACCTGGGCTTGGTGCTGCACCTGCACGGCCGGTACGCCGAGTCCGCCGACGTGCACCGCAAGTGCATCGACTACCACCGTTCCCGCGTCGCGGCGCGGCCGGACGGCCACGACGGCGAGACCCTGGCGATCAACCTGCTACGGCTGGTCGCGAACCTGATCGCGCTGCGGGACTGGGACGTGGCACGCGAGGCGAGCGAGGAGGCGCTGGTGTTGGCGCGGGCCACGCAGGCGCGCAACACCGAGGCGGACGCGCTGTTCCGGCTGGGCGCGGTGCTGCACGGGCAGGGTGATTCGGCGGGCGCGCTCGTTCGGCTGCGGGAAGCCGTGGCCACGGTCAACAGGATGCGAACGACCGCGCTGGTGGAGATGCTGAGCCTGCTCGGCACCGTGCACGACGACCTCGGCGAGACCGGGGAGGCCAGGGCGTACCGCCTGGAGGCGCTGGACATCTGCGAGCGGTCGGAGACGCCCGCGACCCGCGCGATGGGCGAGCGGCTGCGCCAGGCGCTGGAGGCACCCGCGGAAGTGCGCAGCGACGGGCACGCCTGACGCCGGGACGGGACCTCGACGAGGTCCCGTCCCGTTCGGGTCAGTCGCCGAGCACGGCCAGCGCGTCGATCTCCACCAGCAGGCCTGCCGGGAGTCCTACGTAGACGGTCGTGCGGGCCGAGTACGGCTCGGTCATGAACTCGCCGTAGGCCTCGTTCATCTCGCCGAAGTGAGCGGTGTCGGTGAGGTACACGCGCAGCATCACGACGTCGTCGAAGCTCGCGCCCGCCGCCTCCAGCACCGACGCGACGTTGCGCAGCGTCTGGACGGTCTGCGCCTTGACCGTGTCGCCGACGATCGAACCGGTCTCGGCGTCGAACGCGACCTGACCGGCGACCTGGACGATGTTGCCCTTGCGGACGCCCTGCGAGAACTTCGCGATGGGCCGGGGCGCGGAGTCGGTGTGGATCTCGATCTTCGGCAAGGCAGGAACCTCTCTAGTCGCGCGGTGTGTAGCCGCACTCGGTGGACGCCGCTCGCGCCGTGGCGAGCAGGTTGGGCACGAGGGCTAGCAGGCCCTCGAGGTCGAGCATCACCTTGGGCACGGACATCGACACCGCCGCGACCACCTCACCGCGGGAGCCGCGGATCGGCGCGCCGATGCAGTGGATGAAGTCCTCGTGCTCGGAGTTGTCCACGGCGTACCCGCGCTCCCGCACCCGGTCCAGCTCGGCCAGGTACGCGGTCGCGTCGGTGATCGTGTTCGCGGTCAGCTTCGGGTACTCCATGGATTCGGCGATCTCCCGCCGTTTCGCCTCG
>JBDSAJ010000592.1:0-6682 GCA_039922235.1 Umezawaea sp. | reverse complement strand
CAGCTCCACGACGCCCGCGGGGGTCATCGCGACCCGGTACTCGTGGTTCTTCAACTCCCGTGGAATCCCGACCAGCACCCGATCAGCCTATGCCTGGCTTCGCGTTTCGGCGCAGCGGAGCCGGACTCATCGACTACCGTTCCGGCCGTGTCAGGACCTTTCGAGCCGAACCCCGCGCGCATCGGCAACCAGCAGCGCGAAGAAGCCATCCGCGCCCTCAACGACCACTTCGCCGCCGGGCGGATCGAGATCGGCGAGTACGAGCAGCGGGTCGCCTACGCGTCAGCGGCTCAGACGGTCACCGAACTGGGCTCCCTCTTCGCCGACCTGCCCCACCCCCACCCACCGTTCCTGACCATGCCACCCCCGCAGCAGTACGGAACGTCCTACGCGCCACCACCACCGCCGCCGTTCACACCGCCCGGCGGATACGGCCCCGGCACCGGCGCCTACGGCACCGCTCCCGGCTACCAGGTGCCCTTCGCGCCGTACGGCATCGACCCGATGACCGGCTACCCCCTGTCGGACAAGTCGAAGGTCGTCGCGGGCGTCCTGCAGCTGTTCCTAGGCACCTTCGGCGTCGGCCGGTTCTACACGGGGCACACCGGCATGGCGGTCGCCCAGCTGCTGACCTGCGGCGGCTGCGGCATCTGGTCACTGGTCGACGGCATCATCCTCCTGGTCAACGGCGGCACGGACACCCAGGGCCGCAAGCTACGCGACTAAGCGCAGCAGGGGGTGAAGGCCCTGGCAGTGCCCTTTGGTCTGACCCGTCATGGCGCTGCCAGATTGCCCCGGTGCGGGGCGAAGGGCCGGAGTACCGGTGCTCACCGGAAGCCCCGAGATGTCACGACAGACACAGCGTGACAGTCGCCGCAGGGCTTGCGGAGACGTCAAACGCTCGTGGAGGGACCGTAAGACCCGGCCGTGTGTAGCGGTGGGCGATCCCGATGAAGCGAGAACCCGCCTTGGTGTTGTGCATGTGTTCCGTGCGCGGCACGGAGGGAATCGTCGCTATTCATGGCGACGAGGATGTCAAGCGACTAGGTTCCGGACGACCGCCCACACCAGCCCGACCACCACCACTGACTGCCCCACTCGCGGCGAGACCGGACCGGCTGTCACGCCCTTCCGGTCCGCCACGAACCACCTCAGCCACAGCCAGGCCAACAGCGGCAGACCTGCGACGAGCATCACCGCGTTGAAGTGCCAGGCGGCGACCAGGTCGCCGTGCAGCAGGGCGTGAACCATGCGGGTCGACCCGCAGGCGGGGCAGTCCAGGCCGGTCAGCCAGTTGAACGGACAGCGGGGCAACCACGAGCCGGGCTTCGTCGGGTCCGCGAAGTACACGACCACAGCCCCACCCAGAGCCGCCACCGCAACCCCGACAGGCCCAGCCGCCACCTTTCGCAACCGCCCACCGACACCCATGCATCCCTCCCCACCTCAACCCAAGTCTGACCCACGACCAAAACCCCCGGTCTTGACGCACCGCGCACCGCAATGTGTGCATACAGTATTTCGTAGTCAATCAACCGGTTTGTGCATACCGAAGCCTCGACAAACGAAATGAGGGGCGACCCGAACCGGGCAGCCCCTCACCGCGTGCGAATCCTCAACTCTGCTTACGAGCAGCAAACGTACGTGGCCGATCAGGCCAAGGAGCATCGGCAGAACGGACCTCGGCACCCGCCACGACGGCCTGCGCGGCCAGCACCCCGCCAACCGTGGCACCGTTGACGATCTCACCGGCGAGCGCCATCCGAACCGCTTCCCCCAACGGAAAACGGCGGATGACAAGGTCGGCTTCCTCATCCCCCTGCAGATCGCGGTCCACAGTGGACAAACCCTGCGCCAGGAACACCCGCACCACCTCATCGGTGAAGCCAGGCGAAGCCGCCACATCGACCAAAGTGGACCACCGCACAGCGGCCAAACCGACTTCCTCGGCCAACTCCCGCTGTGCACCTTCGACGGGCACCTCGTCGGGCGAGTCAAGCAAGCCTGCGGGCAACTCCCAGAGCCGGTGGCCCAACGGGTGCCGGTACTGGTGGATCAGCACGACCTGGCCATCGTCGTCCAGCGCCACCACGGCGACCGCGCCGAGGTGCTCGACGACCTCGCGCAGCGCCGTCCCACCGCCCGGCATGGCCACCTCGTCAACCCTCAGGCCAACCACACGACCAATATGCACATCCCGCGTAGAAACCGTGCGGAACTCGTGAGACCCCGCCTCCGACGTCACTTGGCCCCCGCCGTGACCTCGGCCAGTTCCACCGGGAGCCGGTCGGCGAGCCGGTAGTCCAGCGCGGCGCGCACGAACGCGGCGAACAACGGGTGCGGCTTGGTCGGACGGGACTTCAACTCCGGGTGCGCCTGGGTCGCCACGAAGAACGGGTGCACGTCGGCGGGCAGTTCGACGAACTCGACCAGGCGGCCGTCCGGCGACGTGCCGGAGAAGACCAGGCCCGCCTTGGCCAGCTTGTCGCGGTAGGCGTTGTTGACCTCGTAGCGGTGGCGGTGCCGCTCGGACACCTCGGTGGTGCCGTACGCGCGGGCGACGACCGAGCCGGGGGTCAGCTTGGCCGGGTACGCGCCGAGGCGCATCGTGCCGCCCATGTCGCGGTCGCCGGAGACGACGTCCTGCTGGTCGGCCATCGTGGAGATGACGGGGGTGCCGCCCTCCTCGAACTCGGCGGAGTCGGCGTCCGCGATCCCCGCGAGGTTGCGGGCCGACTCGATGACCATGCACTGCAGGCCGAGGCACAGCCCCAGCACGGGGATGCCCCTGGTGCGGGCGTAGGTGATGGCGCCGATCTTGCCCTCGATGCCGCGCACGCCGAAGCCGCCGGGCACCAGCACCGCGTCCAGGCCCGCGAGCGCGTGCGAAGCGCCCTGCGGCGTCCTGCACTCGTCGGACGGCACCCACACGACCTCGACCTTGGCGCGGTGGGCGAACCCGCCTGCGCGCAGGGCCTCGGTGACCGACAGGTAGGCGTCCGGCAGGTCGACGTACTTGCCGACCAGCGCCACCCGAACGGTCTCGGTCGGGTTGTGCACGCGGTCGAGCAGGTCGCCCCACACCGTCCAGTCGACGTCGCGGAAAGGCAGGTCGAGCCTGCGCACCACGTACGCGTCCAAGCCCTCGCCGTGCAGCACCTTGGGGATGTCGTAGATCGACCGGGCGTCCACGGCCGCGACGACGGCGTCCGTGTCGACGTCGCACATCAGGGCGATCTTGCGCTTGAGCGCGTCCGGGATCTCGCGGTCCGCCCGGCACACGATGGCGTCGGGCTGGATGCCGATGTTGCGCAGCGCCGCCACGGAGTGCTGCGTCGGCTTGGTCTTCAGCTCACCCGACGGCGCCAAGTACGGCACCAGCGACACGTGCAGGAAGAACACGTTGTCGCGGCCCACGTCGTGGCGGACCTGCCGCGCGGCTTCCAGGAACGGCAGCGACTCGATGTCGCCGACCGTGCCACCGACCTCGGTGATGACGACGTCCGGCACGATGCCCTCGGCGTCCGGCTCGGCCATCGCGCGGATGCGGCGCTTGATCTCGTCCGTGATGTGCGGGATGACCTGGACCGTGTCGCCCAGGTACTCGCCGCGACGCTCCTTGGCGATCACCTCGGAGTACACCTGACCGGTCGTGACGTTCGCCTCGCCGGACAGGTCACGCGCGAGGAAGCGCTCGTAGTGGCCGATGTCCAGGTCCGTCTCGGCGCCGTCGTCGGTCACGAAGACCTCGCCGTGCTGGAACGGGTTCATCGTGCCGGGGTCGACGTTGAGGTAGGGGTCGAGCTTCTGCATGGTCACCCGCAGACCACGGGAAGTCAGCAATTGACCGAGGCTGGAAGCCGTGAGCCCCTTGCCCAAGGAGGACGCGACGCCCCCGGTGACGAAGACGTGCTTGGTGGTACGTGCGTTGAGCACCAACGAGGCTCCCGTGGTCTGAAAGATTCCGAAAGGGGATAACCCAGATAACCCCTGTCCACGGGCCACAACGCTAACATGCGCGAGCGCTCGCGCACCGCACGCACCACCCAATCCGTTCACTCGAACGGGTTAATCAGCCGGCTTGGCCTGGTGAGGGCGCCTCAGCGTTGCCCGCGACGCCGTACCGGCCGGACTTGCCGTCCATCTGCTCACGGAGAGCGAGCACGGTGACCACGCGACCCGCAGCGGAGTCCACATTGTCTACAGTAGACAACACTGAGGTGGCCGCCGTGTCGGCTCGCACGACCCCGATGCCGCCGGTGCCGTTCGCCGAGCCGTCGCCGCCCGCCAGTACCGCCCCGGCACCGGATCGGTCGAGCTGGATGGCGAACCGGGCGATGGTCGCCGCGCGGTCACCGGCCGAGTCGCCGACGACCGAGCCGCCGGTCAGCACCACGGCCAGCTGCGCCGGGCGCAGGCCTTGACCGGGTTTCACGAAACCGGCGCCCGCGAGGCCGCCCAACGCCGAGGCGATCTCGTCGGCGGAGGCCTGGGGCTGGTTGGTGTCCTTGCTGAGCAGCAACACGGTTCCGAGCAGCCCGCCGGCTCGCGTCCCAGGGTCGGAGGCGGTCGGCAGGTGGGTGCCCGCGGGCTGCAGCCGCGCGACCAGATCGCGCAGCTGGTCGGCCTTGCGGGGGTCGACGAACGAGTCGGTGAGCTGGAGTTCGCCGGTGACCGCCGCCCCGGAGGCGCGCAGCAGGGCGGCGAGCGCGTCGCGGTCGCTCGGGCGGGCGTCGGCGGTCGTGACGAGCACGACCGTGCGCGCGGCGAGCTGGCCCGTGACCGACAGCGGCCCGATGGAGGTGGCGAAGCGGTCGGCTTCGGACAGCTTGGCGTTCAGGGCGTTGCGCTCGGACTGCAGGTCGACGACCTGCTTGCCCAACGCGCCGTTGTCGTCGCTCAGCCCGGACAGCAGCCTGCTGCTGATCGCCGTCGACCCGAGCACGACGCCCACCGCGAGCGCCAGGAAGACGGCGGTGATCGAAACGATGTGGTAGCGCAGCGAGATCAAGAGAACAGCCCCTTCGCCCAGTTGGAGACGGTGCGGAACGTGTCGGCGGCGATGTCGACGTAGACGTGGCCGACTCCGGACACGGACACCGCGGCGACCATCGCGAGCACGGCGGCCAGCACCAGCAGGACGATCACGCCGAAGGAGACCCGGCTGCGGTGCAGGGTGGCGACGGCCGCGCCGTCGACCAGCTTGCTGCCGAGCTTGAGCCGGGTGAGGAACGTGGACGGGTTGGAGCCCGAGTGGCCGCGGTCCAGGAATTCCCGCAGCCCCGCCTGCACGCCGATCGTGACGACGAGGCTGGCGCCGTGCGCTTCGGCGATGAGCAGCGCGAGGTCCTCGGCGTTGCCGGACGACGGGAACGTCACCGCGCCGATGCCGAGGTCCTGGATGCGCTCCAGGCCGGGCGCGTGGCCGTCGGTCTGCGCGGGCACGACGACCTCGCGGCCCGCCTTCAGCGTCGCGGTGCCGATGCCGTCCGGGTCGCCGACGATGACGTCCGGCCGGTAGCCCGCGGCGAACAGCGTGTCCGCGCCGGTGTCGACGCCCACCAGCACCGGCCGGTACTCGCGGATGTACTTGCGGAGCTTCCGCAGTTCCTCGGCGTGGCTCGGGCCGCCCGCGACGACCAGCACCTGCCGGTCGCGCATCGGCACGTACAGCTCGGGCACGCCGATGCCGTCGAGCACCAGCGCGCGTTCGCGGCGGAGGAACTCGATCGTGTTGGCGGAGAACGCCTCCAGCTGCGCGGCCATGCCCGCCTTGGCCTCGATCATCGCGTCGGCGATCGACTCGGCGTTCTGCTCGTCGCCGCGCGCGACCTCGGTCTCGCCGTCGTAGACGACCCCGTCGAGCAGCCGCAGCTTCGTGCCGTCCCTGATGTCGCGCAGCACCGCGCTGCCGACGTTGTCGATGAGCGGGATGCCCGCCTCGATCAGCAGCTCCGGCCCCAGGTTGGGGAACCGCCCGGAGATCGACGGCGACGCGTTCACCACCCCGACCACCTCGGCGGCGACCAGCGCCTCCGCGGTGCGGCGGTCGATGTCGACCTGGTCGAGCACCGCGACATCACCCGGACTCAGCCGCCTCAGCAGGTCGCCCGCGCGGCGATCGACCCGAGCGACGCCGATGGCACCCGGCAGGTCGTGGTTCGTGCGGCTGAGCAACCCGGAGAGCTTCATGCGTCCGATGGTCGCTGATCCACCGACGACTGCCGGTGAGCCACGCCGACCGGTTTGAGCAGCTCAGACGGGTGGTGATTCCTCTGTGGACACTGAAGGGTGAATCGGGACACCCATCGGAGGGGTATCGGTGTCATCGTCGCCAGGGAACTGGTAAACGGTCGCGGGTTCCGGCGCCTGCCGGTGCTGGACCAGCAGGGCGCCCGCCACCGCGGCCACGCAGGCGGCCACCAGCACCCAGAACCCGACGCCCACACTGGTCTCGAACCTGATCGGGAGGTTGTTCTCCCGTGCCGCCACCGACAGCGCGATTTGACCCACGGTCCACACCGAGCCGATGAGCAGCGCGGCCGCCGCCACCGCGCCGACCCCGACCGCAACCCGTACCAGGGGCCGGGCCGGTATCAGCACCAGCACCGCCGCGACGACCAGCAAGACCGCCGCCACGGCCACCGGCACCCCGTAGTGGACGGGCGTCGTGCTGTACCCG
>JBDSAJ010000591.1:0-5311 GCA_039922235.1 Umezawaea sp. | reverse complement strand
GACGAGCCTCGGTGCGAGCGCGGCGCCGCCGGACAGGACGTACCGGCAGCGACCACCCAGTGCGTCGCGCAGCCTGCGATAGACCAGCTGGTCGAAGACCGCGTGCCGGCCGCGCAGCAGCGGGCCGGGGGAGTCGGCGGCGGAATGGGCGACGGCGACGTCCACCGCCGCGTCGAAGACCTTCCCCCTGCCACTGCTGAGCGCCTTCTGCCGAGCGCCGTGGAAGACCTTCTCGAGCACGTAGGGCACGGCGAGGATGAACGTCGGGCGGAACGTGGCCAGGTCGGCAGGCGCGTCGCGGACGTTGCCGGTGTGGCCGAGGGTGACCCCGGCCCACACCGCGCCGATCTGGATCATCCGGCCGACGACGTGCGCCAGTGGCAGGAACAGCAGCGTGGACGCCTCGGCCGTGTCGTCCTCCCCGAACAGGGAGTGCAGGACACCCACGGCGTTCCGCGCCTCGGCGAGGAAGTTGGCGTGCGTCAGCACGCATCCCTTGGGGCGCCCGGTGGTGCCCGAGGTGTAGATGATCGTCGCGGCGTCGGAGTCCTCGGTCGCCCGGCTGACGTCGTGCACCTCGGACTCGGGAACGGCGGCACCCGCCTTCGTCAGCTCGTCGACGGCGGCGTCGATCCTCCACACGGGAACGTCGCGGTCCGCTTTCGCGAAGGCGTCCCGGACCAGGCGCTCGTGCTGGTCGGTCTCCACGATCGCCGCGGTCGCGCCGGAATCGGAGACGATCCAGTCGACCTGCTCCGCCGAGGACGTGACGTAGACCGGCACCGATACGCCGCGGACGGCCCAGATCGCGAAGTCGAACAGCGTCCACTCGTAGCGGGTCGAGGCCAGGAGCACCACCCGGTCGCCGGGGCGCACGCCGGCGGCGATGAGCCCCCTCGCCACGCCGACCACCTCGTCGCGGAACTCCCGCGCGGTCACCCGGTCCCACCCCGAGGACGTCTTGCGGCGGAACGCCGTGGAGCTGGGAATCCGCTCGGCGTTGGCGTGCACGAGTCCGGCGAGTCCGCCGGCGACGGGCACGGTGGGCAGCGACGCCGTGGTGACCTCGCGCATGGAAGGGCTCCCTAGGTGTTCGCACAAGGTTGGGTTCTTCGACGCGGACGACGGGCGATCTGTGCCGGTACGGGTGCCGCGGGATAGGGGTTTTGCCGTGATGGGGCGCGACTGTAACAGCTCAAGGTCAACATGGAATGTGACGGTCATTACCCCCAATTGAGGCAACGCGAGCAGCGGCGTGGTTGCACCTGGGATGAACTGCGCTTTTGGGTGCGGAGAGGGGCGCGGGTGGCGATCGGACCGGGCCTGCCACTGGTGGAATACCCAGAAAGATGGCGAATTGGTGACAGCGCCGAGTTCCGGGTGGAGTGCTGCCGCTTTCCGGCCGTGTACTTTTACGGCCCCAGTGGGAAACCTCGTCCGAAGTGCGCGAACGGTGCGATTCATTGCTCCTTTTGGCCGGATCGGATGTGGTTTGCGGTCGGGACAGCAGTAGTCATAGCCTTCAGCAGGTCCGTGGACGTGGTTTCACACGTGTTTCGTCGGTAGGTGAACAGTTCCTCGGCATTCCTCCGGGTTTGTCGAGCGATGTCGTCGTGGAGGCGTGTCGTGTCGTTGTCCGTCGTGCACGGGCTTGTTGTCGATGTGTTATCGGGATGCCCGCGATGACCGGCCCGGTGGTCGCCCGCGACTCCGAGGCGCGGCTGCTGATCCTTTCGGTGGGTCAAGGCGATGAGCTGTGCCTGCGCGTGTTCGACCAAGCGGTCGAGGACGATCGGGCGCCGGTGGTCCTGGTCATGCCCGCCATGGGCATCGTCGCCACCTACTACGACCCGCTGGCGCGTGGGCTCTCGCGCACCGGGTTCCCGGTCGTGGTCTGCGACCTGCGCGGGCACGGCGGCAGCAAACCCGCGATCTCCCGCGCGTCCCGGTTCGGGCAGCAGGACCTGGTGGCGGTCGACCTCCCGGCGGCCGTCGCGGCCGCGCGGAGGACGTTTCCCGGCAGACCCGTAGTCCTGCTCGGCCACAGCATCGGTGGCCAGTTGGCCACCGCCTACCTCGGCAGGCCAGAGGCGGACGTGGACGGGCTCGCACTGATCGCCTCCGGCACGCCGCACCGCCGCGTCTACCCGTGGTACCGGGGATTGCGCGTGCTGCTGGGCACTCAGGCCGCCGCGCTGCTGGGTCGCGTGTGGGGCTACTTCCCCGGTGACCGGGTGGGTTTCGCGGGCCGGGAGTCCGCGGGCGTCGTCCGCGACTGGGCCAGGTTCGCGCGCACCGGTCGCTTCCGACCCGACGGCGCGGACTTGAACTACGAACGCGCCATGTCCCGCGTGGACGTCCCGGTGCTGGTGGTGTCGGTCGAGGGCGACGTCATGCACACGCCCGCCGCGATGGCCGAACTCACGGCGAAGCTCGGGAGCACGCGGGTCACCCAGCTCCGGTACACCGCGGCGGACGCCGGGCAGAAGCTCGACCGCTACCGGTGGGTCCGGGTGGAAGGGCCGCTGCCCTCGTGGCTGAAGGCCTGGTGGCAGGACGTCGCCGAATCCGCGGGGGGCCAGGTGTGAGGGAGTTCTGACCGGGCGTCGCCGTCCGCGCACTCGTCTGTGCGGCCCCTACGACTCCAATGGCGCGTCGACCGGAAAATCAACCCTTTCGCTCGGCCCTTGCCCGAATGGCCCACTGGCGGGTGTTCATTCGGGAAGGCTCCTCATGTGCGTGCGGGAAGAGTTTCGGTGAACAACGCGCACCTCGTACCTCTTGCGGCCGCCAATGGTTTAGGTTCCTGATCGAAGTGCTCTCAGTGTCGACAGCCTTTCGACAGGAACGTTCATCACGTAGCCCATTCGTCGTGGATGCAATTTATTCGCCGCCGTTGCCACGTGTCCTCGATCGGGTCCGTCGACGCCACTGCCCTTGGCACCCCCGCCTTGTCCGGCGATTTCCGCGACTACCGGGAATTCCGCCGGGACCATCGCGCCCCGCCCCCGTCAACTCCTGATAGCAACCGCACGACATGCACGCCCGTTCCGCCTCCGGGTCGGGCTGCCTTGGAGAGGAAAGCCGTGGACCACGTCAACCACTTCGACACCAAGGCGACGTACTGGATAATGCGGGCCGAGTACCTGGCCGGCTTCGCCGTGTGCGTCGTCCTGCTGCTCCTGCACTTCGGGGACGTCCGGTGGTGGGCGGCCATCGTGCTGTTCTTCTCCATCGACATCATCGGGTACTACCCCGGTGCGATCGCCTTCAAGCGGGCCGGTGGCGGGCGGATCCACAAGGGCTACTACATCGTGTACAACACGATGCACAACTGGTTCGCGGCGACGGCGATCGTCGGCCTGTGGATGCTCGTGGCCGGTCCGGAGTGGGCGCTGCTCGCCATCCCGCTGCACCTGTGCGCCGACCGCGGCCTGCTCGGCAACACGCTCAAGCCGTTCAGCCTCGCGTTCGAGCCGGAGCCGATGCCCGCGTTCCAGGCGTTCATCGCACAGGTGACCGGCAAGCACTACCAGACCCAGGTGCAGGTCCTGCGGGCCGAGGCGAAGGCCCCGACCGCATGATCACCGCGGAGGACGAGGAGATCCTCGCGTCGCTCCGGAGCACGGTGACCACCCGAGCGCCTTCCTGACCTACAACCACTCCACGCTGCACTTCCGCAGCGACCGCGTCCCCGGCACCGTCGCGTACCGCCGAGGTCGCCGGCACGTCGTGCAGCTGTGCGGTCCGCTGACGGGGGAGGAGCACCGCGCCGACCTGCTCGCCGACTTCCGCGCGTGGGCCAAGCGCGAGCGGCTGCGGATCTGCGTCGTGCAGCTCTCCAAGCAGGACGCGGAGCTGTACGCGGCGGACGGGTTCGTGGTGAACCAGCTCGGCCGCACCTACAGCGTCGACCTGGAGCGGTTCACGACCCGCGGCGGCCCGTTGGCCAAGGTCCGGCAGAACATCGCCCGCGCCAAGCGGGACGGCGTCACCGTCGAGGAGAGCACGGCACAGGACGAAGCGCTCGCCGCCATCGACGCGCGGTGGCTGCGCGCCAAGGGCAGGCACGTCAAGGAACTCGACTTCATGATCGGTGAGCGGGGCGGTCGGGGTGCCGCGCACCGGCGGATCTTCGTCGCGAGCGTCGCAGACCGCCCGGTCGCGTACATCTCCTACTCACCGGCCTTCGGCAGCAGGCCGGGATGGCTCTACGACCTGACCCGCCGCGACCCGGACGCCCCGGTCGGGACGATCGAGCTGGTCAACCTGACGGCGCTGCAACGGTTCCAGGAAGAAGGTGCGGCCTGGCTGCACCTGGGCCACACCCCGTTCGCGGGGCTCGCGGCCGAGAACGAGGTGCCGGGCGCGACCAGCAAGGCGGTCACCCGCGTCGTGGAGCTGATCGCCGAGCACGGCACGTTCATCTACCCCTCGCGCACCCAGGAAGCGTTCAAGCGCAAGTGGGCGCCGCACGTCATCGAGCCGGAGTACGTCGCCTTCGAGAACGGCGTTTCGATCTCCGCGCTGTGGAACCTGCTCCGGCTCACCAGAGCCATCTGACCGTCCCGCACCCCAACGAAGGAACACCATGGACAGCAAGATCAGCCCGGAAGTCGACTGGGACAACTCGGTTCCGGTGCTCGAAGGCGCCAGGACCCTCGAACTGACGCCGGAGTCGTGCGACCTCCAGTACTGGCTGGACGAGGTCGCGGGCAGGCTGCTGCGTCGCATCCCCACCGGGCACACGCCCGAAGCCGTCGTTCCCGAGCAGGTGCTCAAGCCCGGCCCGCTGCGCGACGCGCTGATCGAGGAGTTCGCCTTCCGGACCATCGCCGAGGAGAAGGTCACCCGCGCGCTCGGCCACCTGGTGTCCCTCGCGCCGGACCGGATCACGACCGAGTTCTTCGCGACCCAGCTGCTCGACGAGGCCCGGCACGCCCGCGTGTTCCGCGACCACCTCATCGAGGTCGGCGTGCCCGCGGACGAGGTCGACGACACCATCGCCGCCGTCGCGGGCAAGGCGATCGAGGCCGTGCTGGACCCGCTGGAGGAGTTCGGCCTGTCCATCATCCGCGACCAGCACGACTTCTACGGTGGCGTCATCACCCTCACCGTCCTCGTCGAGGGCGTCCTCGCGCCGTTCGGTGAGCTGAGCGAGCGCAAGTGGGCCGAACTGGACCCGGCGGGCGCGGAGATCGAGCGCGGTGCGGGCATGGACGAGATCCGCCACCTGTCCGTGGGCAGCAGCGTGGTCAAGCGCCACCTCAAGGAGCAGCCCGGCGAGCGGACGCGCATCCAGGAGCTGATC
>JBDSAJ010000590.1:0-2977 GCA_039922235.1 Umezawaea sp. | reverse complement strand
GGCAGAATCAGCGAGCAGCAGTCGGGTGAGCCGTCGCCGGAGTCAACGGTTCGACCAAGCGCTCAGCTCCGCAGTCCCTCGATGCGGTGGAGTTGAGGGTGTTTGGCCGTGCGCTGGTCCCCAGAAGACTGGCCGCGTAGGCGCCTGCCGAGCCAAGGGCCGAGAAAGGTCGCTGCCCACCGCAGCTCAGCGGTAGTGCGCCAGTGCGTTGACAGCGGGATGGGCAACGGTGGTGCAGGCTCGTTCCAGGAATCGTTGCTGCCCGGCACCTGCAGGGCGTGCGCGACCGCGGCGGCGATCAGTTGATGGCCCGAAGGGCTGCAGTGCAACCGATCCTCGCTCCAGAACCGGCGGTCGGCGACGGAGGGGTGTCGAGCGATCTCCGCGACGGCGACTCCGTGCCGGGCGGCCGCGGCACGGATCCGATCGTTGATGTCGAGGATGCGGGAGCGAACCGGTCGGGCGAGGGGGATGATCCTGGTGATGTCGGGAAAGGTCACGGTCGCCACGCGGGCTCCGGAGTCGGTGAGCGCGGCGAACATCGCTTCCAGGTGATCGACCACCGTGGAGGTCTCGACTCGAAGCCGGAGCAGGTCGTTGACTCCGGCGACAACGGTGGCCACGTCGGGACGCAGTGCAAGAGCAGGCCCCAGTTGCTCGGACCGGACTTCGCCCGCGCGGCGGCCACGGACGGCGAGGTTGGCGTACTGGAGATCGGGGTTGTCGATGGCGAGGTGTTCGGCGAGCCGGTCAGCCCATCCCCGAAGGCCCACGATGTCGTCACCGTCACCGACGCCTTCCGTCTGGCTGTCGCCCAAGGCGACGTAGCGCAGGTACTTGCCGCTCCGAACGGGTTCCGGGACACCGTTCTCCTGCGGTCTCATCGGTTGGCCAGAGCCAAGCCGTCGACGAGTAGGCCGGCGCGTGCCGCAGTGCTGGTTCCCGCGGTGTCGTGGAACCGGATGGCGAGATCGCTGTCCCGCACCGCGGTGCGGACCTGTCCAGTGACTTGCACGTCGTCCTCCTAGTCGGAATGATGACTAATCATAACCATGGCTATGATGGGGCTTGCCCCCATGTCGACGACGAGGAGATGAGCCGATGAGCCTGCGGCATGCCGTGCTCGCGGCGTTGCTGTCCGGCGAGTACAGCGGCTACCAGTTGACCAAGGCGTTCGACGTGGGTGTCGCCAACTTCTGGTACGCCCAACCGCAACAGCTCTACCTGGAGCTGTCCAAGCTCGAGAGCGACGGGTTGATCAGCGGCCGAGAGGTGGTCCAACAAACCCGTCCCAACAAGCGGCTGTTCATGGTCACCGACGCCGGCCTCGCCGAACTGGCGCGCTTCGCCGCCGCCGTGGGCAAGCCGTCGTTCATCCGCGACGACCTGCTGGTCAAGGTCCAAGCCGTCGACCACGTCGACGCGGCACCGGTGATCGCGCAACTGGATCAACGAGCCGCGGCAGCCGCGGCCAAGGTGGAGATCCTCGACAAGATCCTGCGGCGTTTCCGCGGGGAACTCGACGAGGAGACCTACCTGCGCCACGGGTCTCCGATCGGGCCCTACTTGACGTGCTTGCGCGGTCGGCGGTTCGAGCAGGAACACCACGACTGGTCAGTGCGGGCCGCCGCACTCCTGCGTGATCGGGCAACTCGGAACGGTGATCCGGCGCCGGTCGCGGGTCAATCCCGGTAGTGCTGTTGGCGTGGACAGCCTCCGTCAAGCGCACACCTCGTCGGCTGAATCGACTCCACAAACGTCGCGGCCAAGCCGCGGCTTCGCAAGCACCTGATCAACGGCGGCGAGCACGTGCTGTCGGTCGTTCCGGTCAAGGCTGCCCACCGCTACAACGGGAAGACTGCTCGCAGGGCAGCTGAGATCGGTTCGAGGTCGGCGGTCAGAAGTTCGAGCTCGCTGGGATCCAGGGCGTTGTAGGGCGACTCTGCGAGCCGGTCGGTCATCGCCTCGACCCGCTCCTTCGTGGTGTGGCCGGCGGCGGTGAGCCAGCCGTCGGTCCCGACCAGGCCGCGGGCGCGCATGCCGTCGATGACCGCGGTCAGCTGCGCGGACGGGAGGTGGCCGATTCGGCCGAACTCCTTCGCGGGCATGGGGATGGACAGGGCGTGCAGTACGTGGGCTTCCGTGCCGCCGACGCCCTCGGCCAGCAAGGCGACGGTGTGGCCGTCGCCGCGGTGCTCGCGCAGCAGCGTGGCCGCGTGCCACAGCCGGGCCACGGGCTCCTGCGGTACCGGGAGCGTGCGCAGGGCGGCGTAGAGGGCACGTCCCTCCACCGGTGCGCTGGTCGCCGCCCTCAGCAGGAGGTCGCCGGCGCGCGTGACACCGGGGGCGTCGGCGAGTTCGCCGAGGATCCGTCGCATGCCCGCGACGCATCCCCGCTCGCGGGCGGCCAGCGCAGCCTCGGGTGTGGTCAGGTCCCAGACCCGCGGGACGTGGCGTGCCACCTCCCCAGGGGCGAAGTTGTAGAAGACCGCGTGGACTACCTCGGCAGGCACCGTGCGGCCGAGTGGCGCGGCCCGTCCGGCGAAGTAGGCGTCCCACTGGTTGCGCAGACCCAGCGACATCAGGGCCTGGTCCGACTCGTCGGCGAAGTAGGGCACCAGGCCGATGGGCTCGACCAGGTCGTACATGCGGCGGGCTACGGGTTGTGGGTGTGACATCTCATCTCCTGCGATCACCGGAGCGCCCCCGTGGCGGCCCGCTCACCTCCTCCACGAACAGCTCACGCCGGATCCGACACGAACTCGGCACAAATTTTTACTGGCAGCAGTTCGGCGCTACGGGATCGATCGGCCGTGGTTCCGCTCCTCGAAGGACAGCACCTCGTGGCCGGTGTCCCACAGCAGGGTCAGGAGCGCTCGCACCGATGCCTGGTCGACGTTCTCGACGACCAGCGTGGTGCCGTGCGTCGTCACGTGGTCGAACCGCGACCGGATCACGTCGAGCAGGGTGTGGGCGA
>JBDSAJ010000589.1:0-8222 GCA_039922235.1 Umezawaea sp. | reverse complement strand
GCACCGACGTGATCTCCGACGCCAGTTCCGACGTGGCCAAGCAGGACGCCACGTTCTGGGCCCGCCCCGGCCTGGCCGACCCGTCGTGCCTGTCGTTCGAGTCGCGCGACTTCCCCGGCAGGTTCCTGCGGCACTCGAACTTCCGGGTCCGCAACGACTTGAGCGACGGGACATCGGGCTTCGCGGGCGACGCCACGTTCTGCGCCCGTGAGGGAGCGGGCGGCACCGCCTTGGAGTCGTTCAACGTCCACGGCTCCTACCTGCGGCACTACAACGAGGCGGTCTACCTCGCCCGTTCCGGCGGCCCGAACCCGTGGGACGGGGCGGTCAGCTTCACGGCCGACACCACGTGGGCCGCGAGCACGGGCATCTGGCGCAGCGGAGCGGACCTGCCGCTGGACCAGGCCAGGTCGTTCCGGGTGACCACACCGGGCTTCACCGACCGCTACCTGCGCCACCAGGACGGCCTCGCCCGCACCGACGTGGTGAACGGCGGGAGCGCCGCGCTGCTCAAGTCCGATGCCACGTTCATCGTCCGCCGCGGCTTGGCGGACTCGACCTGCTACTCCTTCGAGGCCCGCAACCTCCCCGGCCGCTACCTGCGGCACGCGGACTTCCGGGTCCGGTTGTCGGACAACGAGAACACCGACCTGTTCCGGCGCGACGCGACCTTCTGCGCCCAACCCGGAACGGGCGGCGTCCGACTCGCCTCGGTGAACGAACTGGGCACGAACGTGCGGCACTACGCCGAGGCCGTGTACGTGGCGTCGAGCGGTGGTGCCCACGAGTACGACAACCCGGTGTCCTACGCCCAGGACGTCAGCTGGTCCGTGGCAGGCCCCTGGACCCCGTAGGTCCTCGACCGGTTCCCCGCGCCGATCGGGGTGCGGGGAACCGGCGACCGGGTGAGCCGGCAGGCTGGGGCCATGGTCGACACGCCAGTGAAACTGGGCATCATCGGACTCGGCGCCATGGGCGGCCGGGTGCTGGACGTCGCTGTCGCGCACCCGGACCTCGTGGTCGTGCGCGCGAGCGACCTGGACCAGGCGACGCTGGACCTGGTCGGGAAGGCGCACCCGGACGTCCTGCTGAGCCGGGACAGCGCGGACGTGCTCGGCGCGCCGGACGTGGAGGCGGTCTACCTCGCGACGCCGCCCGCGTTCCACGCGGAGCTGACGGTCGCGGCCCTCAAGGCGGGCAAGGCCGTGTTCTGCGAGAAGCCGCTGTCGGTCAGCGCGGAGGACGCGCGGGAGATGGTCGACGCCGCGGCGGCCGGTGAGCTGGCCACGGCGGTGAACTTCGCGCTCTCGGACCGGGACGTGGTGCTCGAAGTGGAGCGGGCGCTGCGGGCCGGTGAGGTGGGGGAGGTGCTGGGCGTCGACGTGCGGCTCCAGTTCCCCGTGTGGCCGCGAGCGTTCCAGACCGACGCGTTGTGGCTGGACGGGCGGGAGCAGGGCGGGTTCGTGCGGGAGGTGTTCTCGCACTTCGCGTACTTGACGGACCGGCTGCTGGGGTCGATCCGGGCGGTCGACGTGAGCGCCGACTTCCCGGCCGAGGGCAGCGAGGTCGCCGCGCGCGGTCTGCTGCGGGCGGGTGACGTGCCGGTGCACTTCTCCGGCGTCTCGGGGGTGGCCGGGCCCGAGGTGTACGAGTGGGTGCTGTGGGGCACGCGCCGGTCCTACCGGCTGCGCGGGTGGGTGAACCTGGAGGTCTTCGCCGACGGCGCCTGGACGCCCGTGGACGTCGGTCCCGGCAGGGGTTCGGACGCGACCCGGCTCGGCCTGTTCGCCGCCGCGGTCCGGGGCACCCCGTCGCCGAACCTGGCGGACTTCGCCGCCGCCCACCGGGTGCAGGAGGCCGTCGAGGCGTTCCACGCCTGAGCTTCCGTTCGCGCACCCCGTGCCGAACGTTCGGGCACCCCGAGCACGCCTTGCCGGCGTGGACGTGGAGTGCACGGGTGTTCGACACGGGGTGCGCGGGCGTTCGCCTCGCGAGTGGTTAGGACAGGTGGAACTTGGGGTCGGTCGCGAGGGTGGTGAGCTGGGTCGTCGTCAGCGGTTCGGTGTCGAGGGCGGGGTACTGGACCTCGCTGGTGAACGTCTTCGCCTGGGCGATGAAGACCACCGTGCCGTCGTCGTACCGGTAGGCGGCGAGCTGGTCGAAGCGCTTCTCGTCACCGGTGCCGTCGGAGGTGAGCAGGCCGACCTGCTTGTTGCCGACGTCGACGACCTCACAGGTCCCCTTGATGCCCCACATCCGCTCGGTCACCTCGCAGGCTCCCGCCGGGAAGGTGTTGCCCACCGTGGTGATCTGGGCGAGCAGGGTGCCCGTGGCGCCGGTGCCGTCGGTCTTCCCGACCGGCGCGAGCACCTGGTACTCCCACACCTCGCCGCCGGTCGCGGTGTAGTCCACGAACTGCGACTGGGTGGAGGGCGTCAGCCACTCCGCCAGCGCCACGCCGGACGGCAGGGCCGTGGCCAGGCCTGATGGCAGGTCGGCGCTCTTGGCCGCGCGGGGACCGTTCGTGGCGGTGCGATCGGTCTGGCCGTTGGGCCACTGCGTCTCGGTCGACTTCGTCGACGGAGCCCCACTCGCGGCAGGCGGTGCGTCCTGCACAGTCCCGTTCGCGGCCTCCAGGAAACCGCCGGTCAACGCGCCGGGCAGCAGCGCGGCACCCGCCGCGATACCCACGACCGCCATGCTCGCCACCACACCCGCCCTGGTGGTGCGCCTGCGGCGGTGCGCCCGCTGCCCCGCCTCCACCGCGATCCCGGTGTCCATCGGCGGCGGCGGGCTGCTCGCCACCATCACGCCGTGCAACGCGCTCCTGGCCTCGTCCTCGTTCATCGTGCCCTCTCCTGGTAGTCATCGGCGAGCCGGCCGCGCAGCGTCTGCAGCCCCCGCGCGGCCTGGCTCTTCACCGTTCCCGTCGTGCACTTCAACGCCCTGGCGGTCTCCTCGACCGACAGGTCCTCCCAGTACCGCAGGACGATCACGGCTCGCTGCCGGGGTGGGACGTGCTCCAGCGCCGCCAGCACCACGAGCCGGTCCTCAGTGGACCCGCTCGCCTGCGCCGCCGGGTCGATGGCGTCGTCGCCGAACCGCTCGCGGCTGTACCTGCCGCGGCGCGTGTCGGAGATGAACGTGCGCACCAGGATCTGCCGGGTGTAGGCGTCGAGCACCTCGTGCCGGGCGATCTTCCGCCAAGCCAGGTAGAGCTTGGTGAACGTGACCTGCACCAGGTCCTCCGCCCGGTGCCAGTCGCCGCACAGCAGGTACGCAGTGCCCCGCATGGCACCGGAGCGCGCCGCGAAGTACTCGGCGAACTCGGCGTCCCGATCCCTCATTCGAATCCCCTCGTCGTGCGGTACCGGGCTAGTCACGCCGACGGGGGCGGATCCGGTTGCACCGCCGCGGAGGTTTTATCCGAGGCGGCAACTGATCTCCATGCCGTCCCCGACCGGGAAGCTGACGCTCTGGTAGCCGTTGGCCAGGTCGCGGACGTGGTCGAGGTAGGGCTCCAGCGAGGGCAGGTCGATGTCGTCGGCCACCACGAGGGTGCCGGGGGCGAGCCGGGGTTCGAGCAGCCGGAGCACGGGCAGGCACAGCTCCTTCCAGCCGTCGAGCAGGACGAGGTCCGCAGGCGCGTCGAGCGCGGCCAGCGTGTCACGGGCGTCACCTTCGAGCACGGTGACCAGGTCGTCCAGCCCGGTCTCGGCGAACGTGCGGCGAGCGGAGTCCACCTTGGCGCGGTTGAGCTCAGTGGTGACGACCCGGCCCTTGCCGTTGTCGCGGACGGCCGCCGCCAGGTAGAGCGTCGAGATCCCGAACGACGTGCCGAACTCGACCACGGTCTCCGGGCGGATGGCGCGGACGAGGTTGTAGAGCAGCAGGCCGCCCTGCTCGGAGACCGGCAGGTACATCTCGGCGGCGGCGTCGGCGCGCTCCGCCGCCGAGGTCGCGGTGAGGCCGGGGTGCCGGTCGGCCTGGAGGCGGGCCGAGGTCTCGTCGTCGTGCTCCGCCTGCTCGAACATCCGGTGGAGCGCCGAGGCGACGCGGGGGTCCTGGAGCGTGCTGGTTGAGGTCATGGCGGCTAGGGTAGACGCAACGTTGTGTCTTGACTAGGGGGCTCGATTACGCTGGGCCCGTGGTTCACGAGGCGAAAGCGGTCAGCCGCCATCACGGCAACCGGCACCAGCGCAGCGAGGACGCGCGCCAGGCCGTGCTCAACGCGGCCGACGACCTGTTGGTGCGGAAGGGCTTCGCCGGCGTCACGATGGAAGGCATCGCGGCGGCCGCCGGGGTGGCCAAGCAGACCATCTACCGCTGGTGGAGCTCCAAGACCGAGGTGCTGATGGACGCGTTCCTCGAGGACGCGGCCCAGCACCTGACCCCGGTCGACCACGGCGACCTCGACCGCGACCTCCGGTCGCACCTCCGCGGCCTGGCGTGGTTCCTGCGCGACTCCGACCCCGGTGCGGTCTTCAAGGCGCTCGTCGGTGTCGCGCAACACGACCCGGTGTTCGCGGCGGCGTTCCGCGCGCGGTACCTGGACGAGCAGCGCGAGCGCGACCGGCTACCGCTGGAGCGCGCGGTGCGGCGCGGTGAACTCCCCGCGGACTTCGACGTGGCGGGGGAGACCGAGCGCCTGCTCGCGCCGCTGTACTACCGCGTGCTGGTGACGGGAGAACCCGTGGACGACGCCTTCGCCGACCGACTGGTGGCCGGGTTCCTGGCGCGCTAGTCCACTGAGGACCGACGCGCCTTTCGCCTGCCCAGCACCACCGTCGCCGTCACGACGAGCGCGAGCGCGGCGATCCACGGCAGCGGGCCGAAGTCGTTCACCCACGCGGCTAGGTACTCCTGCACGACGGCCGCGGCTTCCACCACGGGGTCGGACGCGCTGCCGCCCGCGAAGAACAGCCGCAGTTCGTAGACGCCGTAGTAGCCGACGTACAGGCCTACCAGCACGAGCAGGCCGCCGCCGATCCGGTTCACCCGGGGCAGAAGTCGGCGCGCTCCGGTGAGGACGGTCGAGCCCGCCAGCGCGACTGCGGTCGCCAGCACGCCCACCACCAGCGCCATTCCCAGCCCGTAGACCAGGTACGCGAGCACGCCGTCCACAACGGACCCGCGGTGGAACGTGGCGCTGGTGACGGCGAGGAACGGGCCGATCGTGCACGACAGCGACGCGACGGCGTAGGCGAGGCCGTAGCCGAACATCGAGCGCAGCCGCGCGGTCGGCGCGCCCCGGCCGGGTTTGGGCAGCAGGAGCGTGGGTTCCCGGCCCGTCAGCATCAGCACGCCCAGCACGACCAGACCGAGGCCGATCACCACGGTCACGGCGGGCAGGTAGCGCTGGACGGACGCCGCCAGCGGGGCGATGACGAGGCCGAACGTGCCGAACACGGCCAGGAACCCGAGCGCCATCGCGGCGGTCGCCGCCAGCGCGCGGGTGACGGCGGCGGCCCGACCGCGGGCGTCCGGGTCCTCGCCGACGACCACCAGGGTGAGGTAGGCGGGCAGCATCGCGAAGCCGCACGGGTTCAGCGCCGCGATGAGGCCCGCCGCGAGTGCGAAGCCGAGCGTCTGGACGTCCACGCCGTCAGCCGCCGGTGAGCTTGGCGACCCTGGCGCGGATGTCGTCCTCGGTCGGGCTGCCGATGATCACGTCGGCCTTCCCGCTCCCGTCGATGAACGCGAACGCGGGCTGCGCGCTCACGCCGAACCGCTGCCACACCGACGCGTCCAGGTCGGCGATGTGCGGGAAGCCGCCCATGTCGTACTTGGCGACGAAGGCCTGCATCGCGGGCAGCTGGTCCTGCGCGGCGACACCGACCCAGGCGACGCCCTTGCTCTCGGCGGCGAGCTTGGTGATGGTCGGCGCTTCGCGGTTGCACGAGGGGCACCACGGCGCCCAGAACCACAGCACGGCGGGCTTGCCCGCGAGGCTCTCGCCGGAGAAGTCCTTGCCGTCCACCGTTTTCGCGGTGAACCTGAGCTGTTCGGCGGTGGCGGACGCGCTGGTCGCGCCGACTGCCGCGGCCTGCGGTGCCGAGTCGCCGGGCTTGCCGCAGCCTGCGAGCAGCGCGAGCGCGGCCAGTGCCAGTCCTAGGGACCGGACGGGTTTCACGTCGACAACCTCCAGCAGGGCGTGGCGGCGGATGGGCGTGCGTCGGATTCGGCGGAGAGTAGCCCCGTTCGTGTGAGCCCGGCGAGAAGCGGCCACGTCCTTGTCCCTCGGCCCGCCGTCGCGCTACCGTCGCTGGGAGCGCTCCCAGAAATTCCACGACGAGGTGGGCCATGAGAGTGAACCGGCTACTGCCAACGGCCGTGTGCGCGGTCCCGCCGTCGGCTCCGGAGTCATGGAACGGGCCCCTGCTGGTCGAGCGTCTCGGCGACCTGTCCGAGTTGACGGCTTTGTCCTATAACGGCGGGGGAATCGGACATCCGGTGCGGTGTCGACCCGCCGTGCGTCGCGATCGGGTGTCGAACGGGGTCACCGGGTCGTGTCCGGGTGCCGTCGAGTCCACTGTGGCCGGTGTGGCTCGGCGGGTGCGCGGTCGGGGATCTGCCGCCGCTGTCGACACCGGGCGGACGTCGTCGACGGCGGCCGGCGACGCGGGTCTTGGTCCTCCGGAGCGGTTCAGTGGCGGGCCGGGTCAGGTTGATCCGTCCATTGTGTTCCCCAGGAGCGGTTGCGACTGACCCTGGAACCGCATCTGGCCAGGTAGAACCGCTGGGAGCGCTCTCGGAAATCGGGTGCCGACCAGATGGAGTAACAAGTGGGTGAAATGTCTACCTGGGACAAAGGTGCAGCTCACAGCCTTGCATCAGCTATTTGACCCCCGTTGGTAACAGGGTGGACACAAGTGCTTGACACCCCATAGTGGTGCCGACCACACTTCGGCACCTGGGAGCGCTCCCAGACTCGCTCGCCTCATCCGGAGGCCGCCGAGACGCCGCCCTCAGCAGAGGAGTTCTTACGTGCCGTACCGCTCAAGCCGATGGGTCATGGCGCTGGCCTGTACCTCCGCGCTCGCCGCAACCGCCGCCTGCGGGTCGAGCGGCGGGACAGCTGGAACCACCGCCGATGGCAAGATCGAACTGACCGTCGCCACCTTCAACGAGTTCGGCTACGAGGACCTCCTCCCGGAGTACGAGAAGGCCCACCCGAATATCAAGATCGTCGCCCGCAAGACCGGCAAGGCGGACGACCACCACCAGAACCTGTTCACCAAGATCGCCGCGGGGTCGGGCCTGTCCGACATCGAGGCCGTGGAGGAGGGCTACCTCCCCCAGGTCCTGGCGAAGGCCGACAAGTTCAACAACCTCCTCGAGATCGGCCCGGCCGACGTCAAGCCGGACCGCTGGCTCGCGTGGAAGTCCGAGTCGGCCACCAAGAACGGCTCGTTCATCGGTTACGGCACGGACATCGGCCCGCTGGCGATGTGCTACCGCAAGGACCTGTTCGAAGCCGCCGGTCTCCCGTCGGACCCCGAGGGCGTGAAGGCCATCTTCGCGACCTGGGACAGCTACTTCGCCGCCGGTGACCAGTTCAAGGCCAAGTCCGCTGACAAGGCCTGGTTCGACAGCGCGCCGCAGGTCTTCAACGCGATGATCAACCAGGAGAAGGTCGGCTACTACGACGCCAGCGACAAGCTCGTCGTCGACACCAACCCCGACCTCAAGACCGACTGGGACAAGGTGACCGCCGCGGTCGCCAAGGGCCAGTCCGCCAAGCTCGTCGCGTTCAGCAACGAGTGGAACACCGGCTTCAAGAACGCCGCCTTCGCCACGAAGACCTGCCCGTCCTGGATGCTCGGCGTCGTCGAGAAGCAGGCCGGTCCGGAGAACGCCGGCAAGTGGGCCGTTACCGACGCCTTCCCCGACGGCGGCGGCAACTGGGGCGGTTCGTTCCTGACCGTGCCCAAGCAGACCAAGCACCCGAAGGAAGCCGCTGAGCTGGCCGCGTGGCTGACCGCCCCCGAGCAGCAGATCAAGGCGTTCACCGCGAAGGGCACGTTCCCGAGCCAGGTCGCGGCACTCACGTCCCCGGCGCTGCTCGACCAGACCAGCGCGTACTTCGGCAACGCCAAGACCGGCGCGCTGTTCGCCGCGCAGGCCAAGAAGGTCCCGGCCGCACAGCCCAAGGGCCCGGCCTCGGGCACGATCCAGGACAAGGTGTTCAACTCGGCGCTCCAGGCGGTCGAGCAGGGCAC
>JBDSAJ010000588.1:0-6301 GCA_039922235.1 Umezawaea sp. | reverse complement strand
GTCGTCGTCGCGGCGATCCTGCCCGCGATCCGCGCGGCCCGGCTCAACGTCCTGAACGCGATCTCGTACGAGTAGGTAGGGTGGGTGGAATGTCGTTGCGCCGCAGGATGTCCGAGTACGACGGTGAGGCGTGGGACGCCCTCATCGCCAACGAGCGGCCGTCCGAGCGCTCCTTCCTCCCTGCCGTCGTGCGGAACCGCCTGCAGAAGACCGGTGAGGTCGCCAAGCGCCGCATCGACTCGATCCCCGGCTCCGAGCAGTTCCAGGGATTGCTGATGAAGGCGCTCGGCGGCTTCACCGACCTCGGTTCGCGCGCCGCGCGGGCCAGCGTCCGGTCCGGCGCTGTGCTGAAGGCCTACCAGAAGCGCGGCCACGCCGTGGAGAGCATCGAGGACATCCGCAAGCTGTCGCTCAGCGAGATGGACAAGGTGAAGCCGCACCTCGACCTCGCCTACATGACCGTGTCCACCGTGCAGGGCGCAGCCGCCGGGCTCGCGGTGTCCGGCGGCGAACTGCTGGGCCTCGCGAGCGGCGGCGCGCCGGGCGTTGGTGTCGTGGTCGGTGCGATGGCCGCGGACGCCGCCGCCGTGCTGGTCGCGAGCCAGCGGGCGGTCGCGCACGTGGCCGCGTACTACGGCTATGACCTGACCCGGCCCGAGGAACAGATGTTCGCGTTGGGCGTGCTGAACCTCGGCACGTCCTCGGACGTGACCAAGGCCGCGGCCTACCTGGAGCTGAACAAGCTGGTCCAGGGCCTGGCCCGCAAGCACACGTGGGACCAGCTGCGGCAGAACGTCGTCACCAAGGTGGTCGAGCAGGTGTACGCCCAGCTCGGCGTCCGGCTCACCCAGCGCAAGCTCGGCCAGGCCGTCCCCGTCGTGGGCGTGCTGATTGGCGCTGGGGTGAATGCGATGACGCTGCGGCGGGTCGTGGACGACGCCGAGCACGCGTACCGCAAACGGCACCTCCAGGAGAAGTACGGCATCGTCGACGACGTGCTCCTGTCGACCGCGACGGCGGAGCGCGACGACACGATCCCGATCGTGGACATCCTGGACGCGGAGATCGTCGAGGCCGAGCCCGACGTGTCCCCTTGACCTCGGTGGGCGCGTAGGGGTCTGCTTCAGCAGCAGCCCAGAGCGAGGAGAAACCCCGTGGCAGTCCACCCGCGTGCCGGTCAGCCCGCGACGCAAGCCGACCTGGTCGACGTCGCCCACCTGGTCACGTCGTACTACGCGGAGCACCCGGACCCGTCGGTCGCCGAGCAGCGGGTCGCGTTCGGCACCTCGGGGCACCGCGGGTCGGCGTTGCGGATCGGCTTCACCGACGACCACATCGCCGCCGCCTCGCAGGCCGTGTGCGAGCACCGGGCCCGCGCGGGGGTGACGGGGCCGCTGTACCTGGGCCGCGACACGCACGCGCTGTCCGAGCCCGCGTTCGTCACGGCGCTGGAGGTGTTCGCCGCCAACGACGTGCAGGTGCTCGTCGACAGCCGCGAGGGCTACACGCCCACGCCCGCCGTGTCGCTGGCGATCCTGACCCACAACGCGGGCCGGGCTGACGGACTCGCGGACGGCGTCGTCGTCACGCCGTCGCACAACCCGCCCGAGGACGGCGGCTTCAAGTACAACCCGCCGGACGGCGGCCCGGCCGACTCGACCATCACCAAGGGCATCCAGGACCGCGCCAACGAGCTGCTCGAAGCGGGTCTGGTCGGCGTCAAGCGCATCCCGCTGTCCCGCGCCCGCAAGTCCGCCAAGCCGTTCGACTTCCTCGGCCTCTACGTGTCCGAGCTGCCATCCGTGGTCGACCTGGACGCCATCCGCTCGGCAGGCGTGCGGATCGGCGCGGACCCGCTGGGCGGCGCGAGCGTGGCGTACTGGGGTGAGATCGCCGACCGGCACGGCCTCGACCTGACCGTGGTGAACCCCGTCGTGGACGCCACGTTCGGGTTCATGACGCTCGACTGGGACGGCCGGATCCGGATGGACTGCTCCTCGCCGTACGCGATGGCGTCCCTGATCGAGCGGCGCGCCGACTTCGACGTGGCCACCGGCAACGACGCGGACTCCGACCGGCACGGCATCGTCACGCCGGACGCGGGCCTGATGAACCCGAACCACTTCCTCGCCGTGGCCATCGACTACCTGTACTCGCACCGTGACGGGTGGTCTTCTTCCGCGGCCATCGGCAAGACGATGGTCAGCTCGTCGATCATCGACCGGGTCGCCGCTTCGTTGGGCCGACGGCTGGTCGAGGTGCCCGTGGGGTTCAAGTGGTTCGTGCCGGGGCTGCTGGACGGCTCGATCGCGTTCGGCGGCGAGGAGAGCGCCGGGGCGTCGTTCCTGCGTCGGGACGGCCGGGTGTGGACCACCGACAAGGACGGCCTGATCCTGGCGCTGCTCGCGTCGGAGGTCATCGCCGTGACCGGCAAGACCCCGTCCGAGCGGTACCGCGAGCTGACGGCGTCGCTGGGCGACCCGGTGTACGCCCGCATCGACGCCCCCGCGACCCGTGCGCAGAAGGCCGCGCTTGGAGCGTTGTCGCCTGACCAGGTGGCCGTGGAGGAGATCGCGGGCGAGAAGATCCTCGACCGGCTGACCAACGCACCCGGCAACGGGGCGGCTGTCGGCGGGCTCAAGGTCGTCACCGAGTCCGGCTGGTTCGCCGCCCGACCTTCGGGCACCGAGGACGTGTACAAGCTCTACGCCGAGTCCTTCAAAGGCCCGGAGCACCTGGCGCAGTTGCAGCAGGAGGCCCAGTCCGTCCTGGACGGCGTGCTGGGGTCGTAGGGCTGAGAGCGATCTTGCTCGTCAAGCGCACGCCTCATCTAGCGCGGGTCGCGCCCTGAATGCTGTCCCGGTGGGCTCGGCGGGACAGCGTTCAGGGCAGGTCTGGAATACAACCAGCCAGGTGGACGGCGTGGCCAACACGCGATGGATGGCTGGTCGAACCCGTCCTCGGTAGCCGCTAGGGCCAGCGGTCGCCTTGGTGAAAGTCGCCAAGCGATGGGACACCTAGGGGCAGCGCACCTCGACAAGATGCTCCGAGGGTCGGACCGTCGATCGCTGACGCTCGATCCACCTGTGGACTGTCGGAATATTTTGAAGTATCTTTGCTGGCATGGATGCGTACCTGGTGACCGGGGACGGCAACCCTGAGCTCCTGATCGCCGCGCGCGAAGCGCTCGGGTGGACGCAGAAGCAGCTGGCAGACGAGCTGACACGACTGTCCCGCGCAAACCCCGAGATCAGCCAGGGGTACGTCTCGCGGGTGGAGAAGGGCTCGTTGTCGGTATCCGGCGACCGCCTCGACCTGTTCGGCGCGGTTCTGGAGGTCACTCCGGACTTCCTGGTCGGCGACGCGAAGCTTTGGTCGCTGGGGGAAGGTTGCCTGTACCACCGCAACCGCAAGTCCACGAAAGCGTCAACGCTGCGCAAGCTGCACGCGCAGGTCAATCTGCTGCGGCTGTTCCTGCGACGGCTTGCGGCCGACTCCACCGTGACCTCGGGGGAGTTCACGCTCGCCCCGATGCCAGTGGGAGGACTGGATGGTCCCGAGGACGCGGCGCGGGCGCTGCGTCGCGTGCTTGAGCTCCCGGACGGTCCGATCGCGTCCGTGACCGAGGTCGCGGAACGGGTCGGCGCGCTGGTCGTGCCGATGTCGCTGGGAGGGCGGGAGGTGGACGCGACCAGCCTGCACCCGCCGGGCGAGGCTCCGGTTTTCGTGATCAACACCGACGCTCCCGCCGATCGCCAGCGGTTCACGCAGGCGCACGAGCTCGGGCACATCGCCTGCTCGCCCGCGCTCGACATGGACGCCGAGGAGATGGCGCAGGCCTTCGCGAGCGAGCTGCTCGCTCCCGCGTCCCAGGTGCGTCCCGATCTGCTCGCCGCTCCGATCACGCCCGCGCGGCTTCTCCAGCTCAAGGCGCGGTGGCGGATCTCCGCTGCGGCCTTGCTGCGACGAGCGCTCGACCTCGGCGTGATCACGGACTCCCGGTACCGCTCGATGAACACGCAGATGTCCGCACTGGGATGGAAGAAGGCCGAGCCCGAGCCGCTCACGCCCGAAGTCGCCACCGCGGTGCCGTCCGTGTTGAAGGCGGCTGTCGACCGGGCGGGCGGTGTCGACGCCGCGGCGGCGATCGCGGGCACCACGACCGCGAAGTTGCGCGGGATGCTGGGTGAGAAGCTGCTGGGGGTTCTCGATGACTGACTTGGAAGGCGTCAGCAAGTCACCTAGCGATGACGCGCGGAGCGCGGTGGTCCAGTTCGCAGACCGCGCGTCGCCACGACGTCCCGACGGCAGTGTCGGCGTCCTGCTCAACCGCATGCTGGTCTACGCCCGCCCTGACCAGGTGTCGAACCTGCGGTCGCACGTCAGCCTTGACCGCGGCGGGTTCATCCTGGCTGGTGCCAAGGTTCACGGCCGTATGAGATTGATGGAGGAATCCGGTTACCAGGGCGTCGTGCTCGCCGATCCGGCCGCCTACGAGAAGCACCTCGCCACGCCGGACGCGCCGTTCTGGACCCCGGAAGGCCAAGCGTTGCCGATGACGCTGGACGGGATGCTCGACCAGCAACTCGTCGCTGGAGCGGCGGCGGCGATCACGCCCACGAAGTTCATCAGGGCGGGTGACACGGACTCGCTCAGGGCGGCGGCCCGGCAGGTGAAGGACTTGAGGCGCGACGACGTCATCTTCGCGGTGCCGCTTGACGTCTCGTTGCTGGACCGCCATTACATCCGGCAGGTGAAGGCGATCCTCGTGGACGCGGGGTGTCCTGTCGGTCTGGTCCTCGGTGGGCAGTTGGATCCGCTGGCTCAGGCGGCGAGCCGGATCATCAAGAACCTGCGCCAGCTCGCCGCGTCGATCGACCTCTTTCCGATGCGGACCGACTTCAACGCGTTCGATCTGGTCGCACATGGAGCTTTTGCGGGAGCGATAGGCACGAGCGGGTCGGTTCGGCATGCTGTCGAGCCACCCCAGAAACCGTTCTACATCGTGTCGGATGCCTCTCCCAGTGTGCTCGTCCCGGAGTTCATGTGCTGGTGGAAGGGGAGCAAGCTCGCAAAGCTGTTCGGTGCCAGGCAGCACCTGATCCCGCAGTGCCCCTGCGCGGTCTGTGGCGGCGGCCGGTTGGCCCGCCTTCGGCGCGGGGCCGACAAGAACGAAGCCATGGCGCACGCCGTGGCGACCTGGACGGGCTACGCCTCCGACATGCTGGACGCGCCGACGATGCGGTTGCGTGCTCAGTACTGGAAGAACATCTGCACCTACGCCCTCCAAAACCATGTGATGTTCGCCAAACAGCTCCAGCGGGTGAAACCGATCGAGCCTCAGGGGCCGCTCAAGGTGTGGGCCGAGCTACCGCTGTGGGTGACGGATCAGCCCTGATCGATCGTGAACCGGTAGACCTGCTCGCAGAACCACCACCACGCGGTCGTGGGCTGCCAGTCGGGCAACGGCTCCGGTTCGAGCACTGTGGTCGGCGCAGACCGAGGACCGACCGCGACCCCGATGCCGTAGAAGGAGGCCTCGGCCAACGCTTCGGTGGCGTTGGGTGGTGTCTCGGACACCACGAACATGCGCGGGATGTAGGAAGCGAACTCGGACGCGCGTTCCAGGCCATCGCGCCACCGGGACGCATACACGACCGCGAGCACCGGTGTGACGGCGGGCGAGACGAGCCGTGTCACGGAGTCGCCGTCGATGTGGACGACGCCGGCCGGAGCCCGGTGCAGCACCCGAAGGACCGCGCGGCTCATGGATCGGCGAGGTACCGCCACGTCTGCCGGGAGATCCATCAGCACGTCGAGCAGTTCCATCGACCTGAGATCGGTGAGGCCTGCGCTTCGCCGCCGTTCGTGCTCGAAGACGTTGCGGCGGTGGACGATCGTCGCCGTCGTGCCAAAGATCCGTGCCTTCACGGAGTGGGCTTCGCGCAGGTCGAGTGCGGTGCCCGGCTCCACCTGGATCGTGTTCGCCAGCGGCGAGCTCATCGTGTCCGGCTCGCTGCCGCGGATGAAGGGCATGGGGCGGTTCGCACGGCGTGATCCTTCCCTACGCCTGCCGGACTCGCCCGCTCGGGGACAACTTGCCTTTCTGGCCTGCGTATTGCATGCCTTATCGAACGCCTGTTCGATAAGGCATGCAATACGCCGTTCGGCGGATGCGGCGGTTGCTCGCTCAGCTGAACTCGCGGTTCAGCCGCGTCAGTTCACCTGGTAGGCCCTGATGACCGTCTGGGTCACCGTGTTGCCGTCCTGGTCCGCAGCGTTCGCGCGCAGCGACACGAAC
>JBDSAJ010000587.1:0-24783 GCA_039922235.1 Umezawaea sp. | reverse complement strand
CGGTGGACCTGGACGGCTGACGATTCCACGACGAAAGGAATAATTCGCATCGCCGCCGCCCGTGCGGCGAATCGTCCGACCTGTCGGGCGCGGTACCGGGTGAATGGCCGCTCGGTTCATCCGTATCGCGGATCGCCTAGTGGTGGCACGTGGCCGATCATGGGGTGAACGACCACGTCCACGGCCGAAAGGCCCGCGTAGATCGTGCGCACCAGGGGGCAGAGTGACAAATGGGCGACAAAGCAATGCGGACGTTCCGTGGTATCGGTTCGACCCGGACGACTACCTGGCCCGGAACTACGCGAGAGTTCGTTTCGAGGACCACCGGGTCGTCGAACTCGTGCGGGACTTCTTTGGTCGCCACTTCGCTTTGGGTACGCCTCCTCCCGGTCTGCGGGGGATCGACGTCGGTACCGGCGCCAACCTCTACCCGGCCCTGTCGATGCTCCCGTTCTGCGAGTCGATCACCCTCTACGAGCACGCCAAGTCCAACCTGGAGTGGCTCGTCGAGCAGTGCGAGGCGGACTGGCCCTCGTGGCCCGACGTGTGGCAGGACTTCTGGGCCGTGCTCGGGTGCAGCCCGCACTACGCCGAACTCGGCGAGCACCCCCGCGAGGCGCTCGCCCGGCGGGTCGAGGTGGTGTCCGGCAGCGTGTTCGCGCTCGACCCGGCGACGCGCCAGTGGGACCTGGGCACCATGTTCTTCGTCGCCGAGTCGATCACGTCCGAACTCGCGGAATTCACCGCCGCGGTGGACGGGTTCATCAAAGCGCTTCGGCCTGGATCGCCTTTCTTCATCGCTTTCATGGAAGGCTCCATCGGCTATGAAGTGGCCGGTATCCCCTTTCCCGCGGTCGCCATCGACCGGAACGACGTGGCGAATTGCCTGGCGGGTCGAGCCGAAGACGTCGTCGTGGACCGCGTGGAAATGGGCAACGGTCCGAAGCTGCGCGACGGGTATACCGGACTGCTCGTGGCCTGCGGACTTGCGGGCCGGAAATCCTTCGCCGAAAATGGCGCCAACGGAGCGGCACTCCAGCGCGCCTCGACCCCCTCGGCCGACCACCCGTGACCCGGTGCTACCGTTCCGCTCCCGCGCCACTTACCCTGGGATGACAGATGCGTATTCAGCCGAGACGGCAGGTTCTCGAAATCTGGCGGGCGGTCATCAAATCGTCCTATCGCAAAGGCGAGTGGGTGTGGGGTAGTGGCGACCAACCCAATTCGCTCGCGGACGTGGAACAGCTGATCTGCCTGCTGTACCCGGCGACCGAGATATCCGAGCTGTCACTGGAACTGCCCGACGTGATGGCCGAGGACGTCGTCAAGGCGTTGAGGGGCTTCGGCGAGCCGCCGATGATCCCGCACCGGCTGATCGAGATCATCGAGGACTTCGTCGAGCGCCACACGGTGGACGGCGAGCCGGTGTTCGGCGGCGGCAGTTACCTCGTCAGCGCCGAAGGCGAGGACGGCCCCACACCCGAGCAGTTGGCGATGGGCGTGGTCGACTCGTTCTCGCTGTCACTCACGCTGTGCCTCGCCGCGCTGGGCTTCCTGAGCGTCTACAAGCCCCTGCCGTCGCGCCGGACGTCGCTCGCCCCCCGCATCGAGAAGCTCAGGGTGGCGTTGAACCAGCGGCTCACCGCCGCCCAGATCGGCCTGCTGAGGTCGTTCGTCGTCCGGACCGTCGGCGACGACGAGGAGGACGTCCCCGTCCGCACGGCGATGCTCGCGATGGTGAACCAGAACCAGGACGAGGACGAGACCGTCGTCGCCCGGCTCCGCGATCGGCTCCAGCGCGTGCGCACCCTGCTGCTGGACGACGTCCGCCTGGGGGTGAGCACCGAGAGCATGCTCTACGAGGAGAGCAGGCTCTTCGAGATCGGCTGGGGCTGGGGCATCGTCCAAGGCGCGCCCGAGGTGAAGCTGGACGACCCCGGACCGGGCGGGCAGCCCGCCATCGGGTCGCAGGAGGGCGTCGCCGACCCGCGCCCCTTCCTGTACTCGACGGTGTTGGCGCTCGACGGCATCAACGACCTCCGCTCGCAGCGGACCCGTGAGCTGAACCTGCTGGACGACGAGCAGCGGCGGCTCGCCGACGCGCTGCACATCCGCTGGGACCTCACCCAGAGCTACTGGTCCGGCATCGCCCGGTTCGGCCGGACGTGGCCGCTGGAGGACATCCCCTGGCGCACGTCGGACGGTGAGGAGTCCGACTACTACTCGCTGCTGGTGTCCGCCGTGCTGGTGCAGGACCTGGAGAACCGGCGGGCCACCGACGACGACCTCAACCGCGCGGTCGCCGTGTTCGAAGCGCTCGCTCAGCGCGGTCGGATCACCCGGCGGGTCACCAAGGACGACGCGTCCGTCGACATGCACGTGCCCGGTGTGCGGATGCGGCTGGACGGGTCGACCAAGCACGGGCCGATGCTGCACTGGCACGCCCGCGACTTCGCGCCGCTGCTGCTCAAGCGCTGCCTCCAGGCCGCGGGCCTGTCGGCGGACCGGGAGGCCCGCGACCGGTTGATGCGGCTCGCCGAGACGACGATGGACCACCTCGACACCCGCCGCATCCGCATGGGCGACGCGACCGGGCTCTGGGACGATCCGGGGGAGGTGCTGTTCCCCGAGGACGAGCAGCCCCCGGTGACCGTTCCCTCGTGGGCGATGACCGAGCGCGTGGTCGAGGCGCTCATCACCGGGGCGCGGACGTTCGAGGGGCAGCCCCTGCGCAGTTCCGCGATGCGCAGCCGGGCCGAGGAAGCCCTGCACGAGTCCGAGCACCTGCTCAACCGCGTGTTGCTGCGATCGAACTCCAGCGACGCGTCGGCGCGCAGCACTGAACTTGCCACGATCTCGCGAAACCTCGCCCGTGCCCGTGAGATCATCACCGCCCAGCCCGGTACGGCGCACGCGCTCGCGCTCGCCTCGCTGCTGAGCCTGGACGAGATGAGCGTCGCCGACGGCAACGCTTCGAGGGGGGCGTAGTGCTCGTCTTCGCATCGTCGGACAAGGGCGGCACCGGCCGTTCCGTGACGAGCTGCAACGTCGCGTTCCACCTGGCCCAAGGGCTGGACGTGGCGTACCTCGACTTCGACTTCGGCTCGCCGACCTCGGGCGCGATCTTCGAGATCCCGAAAGCGGTGCGCGGCGTCGACCGCGACGGGCTGCACACGTACTTCACCGACAACGTCGCGGACCCCCGCAGGCTCGACGTGTGGCGGGCGACTTCGCGAACGGAGTTGCGCGGTGGCAACATCCGGGCGGGCAGGCTCGTGTTCTTCCCCGGCGATCGCGGCGGGGCGGAGTTCGGCACCTCGCCCGATCTCGACCAGCGGTGCGTCGAGCTGCTCACCCGGCTCGACAGCGAGTTCGACGTGGTCGTGGTCGACCTGAGCGCGGGCCGATCGGCCGCGTTGGCCATGGCGTTGAAGGCCACCGCCCAGCCGTCCATGGCGGGCATCACCGTCCGGTGGCTGGTGTTCCACCGCTGGACGCACCAGCACATCGTGGCCGCGAACGGCCTGGTGCACGGCGACCGGGGGCTGCTCTCGGTCGGCGAGAGCGTGGGCCACGACCGGCAGGAGCTGGAAGAAGCGATCCGGTTCGTCCGGGTGGCGGTACCCAACCTGCAGGACAAGAATTCCGGCCAGAACCCCGCGCAGGCGACCTGGCTGCTCGCTTGCGACTCGGGGCTGCGCAAGCTCGCCGCAGACCACGGGCTCGGTCCCACGAGGGTTCTCGGGACGACACCCGTGGAACCGGTCCTGCAGTGGAGGGAGCAGATCATCGCCGAGTCGGACGTCTCGTCGAAGATCGCCAACGAGTCCACTGTCGACGCGTTCAAGGAGCTGTCGTCGAGGTTGACCGACGACGCGGTGTGGGGGGAGGAATGACCGGCTTGGACGCTCCCGTCTACACCGAGTCCGCCACCCGGCGCGAACCTCGGCAGGTCCCGCTGTCGCACGTGTCGGTCGAGGTCGGCCACCTGTACATGCAGGACTTCATCAAGGGTGACGACCGCATCCGCGCGCAGTTCCGCAAGGTCAAGCCGTGGCTGGACGCGACTCGTGCAGCGCTCAAGGACGATGTCAAAGGCGTGGCGCCCCGGCTCAGCACGTGCTTCCTGATCGACGACTACTTCCGCCCGAACGACACCAAACCCGCCGAGGTCATCGGCAGGCTGGTGCGGATCGCGAAGGAATTCGACTTCGTGATCGACTACCTGGCGCGCGAAGCCGGGTGCTTCGAGGCGGACGGCATCCCGCTCGCCGAGATCACCGCGGCGATGCTGCTGCCGGAGCCACCGGTCGGCACGACCGGGTCGCGGCCGCCCGTGCAGGAATCCGGTTGGCTGTGCAACGGCGAGCGCTCGCCGAACAACGGCGGCGGCGTCCAGGCGATGATGCCCGTGACCGCGTGGAAGCCCGCGGTGGAGTTCGGCAGGCGGAACCACTCGATCTTCCTCGACGTCGAGCTGTGGCGGGACTGGATCGAGAAGGTCGAGGGTGTGGACCGCCCGCAGCGCCTGTGGTCGTGCCCGTTCCTGGCATCGGTGTGGCAGCTGCTCCGGTTGGGTGTGCTGCGCTACGAGGGTGAGCCGGTCGCCGAGCCGAGACGGCTGTCCGGGGAGCTGCCCGAGCAGTGGAGCGATCTGCCCGCCGTGCTCCAGCTGTCCGAGCGGGCCGCCCCGTTCTCGGCCTACCGGACCATGTCGGTGCTGCCGCAGGCCTATCTCGGGATCGAGCACGCGGTGCGGGTGATCCTCAGCCACCTGGACATCGACGAGTCCGTCATCGTGAACACCATCAAGCGCGCCGCCAAGGACGGGATCACCGTGCCGCGGGAGCTGAGCACCCGCGTGTCGCACATCTTCGTCGAAGCCCCGGTGGCCGGTTCACCGTGGTGATCATCGGTGAGATCCGCACCGGGCTGCTGCGCACCTCGCTACCGCTGCCGGGGCAGGCGGTCGAGCAGTTGCTGTCGCTGCGGCCGGGCAGGCGCGTCACCCCGATCGAACGGCCGATCAACCGGACGATATCGCCGGACTCGGTCGTGGGCGTCGACTGCGCCCTGTCGACCCACCCGCAGACCAAGGCGCGGGGGATCGGCACGGTGCTGACGCACGCGGTGGTCGTCGGCGGGGCGGTCGTCCAGGCGTCCTCCAGCACCAGACTGGAGTGGGTCGACTACCGCGAGCGCCTGGAGTGGTCGCACTACACCCGTCGCCGCGGTGTCATCGACGTGCTCGGCCGCCCCGACCGGGACAAGGTCATCGACGGCGCCAAGCTGTCCGTGCCGCAGCCCAAGGCACTGGACCTCGGCGCGGTGTGCCAGCGGATGCTCACGCTCGTCCAAGGCCGTCCGCAGCTCGACCACAAGGTCATGCTGCGCACCCGGACGACCCAGCTCCGGTGGAACGCCGTCGCGGAGGAAGGCGCTGTCCCGCGGGTGCACCTGCACATCGACACGGACGAGCGCCGCACGGTGGACGTCGTCGTGCCGCCCGAGTTGCTGGGCGAGGCGAGCCGGTTCTGCGAGGACCTCGCGCTGCACGACTGGCTCTACACGACTCTGGGCCACGTGGTCGCGCAGGCCGAGCGCGACATGGCCACCGGCGCCGACCCGACGAACCTGCTCGGCGCGGCCCTCACCCTGCTGGTCCGGCTGTGGATGCCCGGCGCGCACGTCCACCAGGCGATGCGACCGCTGTGGGATGCGCTGGAGACCGAGCCCGGCTTCACCGCGTCCTGGCAGCAGAACGTGGCGTGGATCCGCGACCAGGTGTCGATGCGCACCCTCGTCGCGTGGCAGGAAGCCCGGCTCGGCTAGCGGAACCAGCGGCGCACGAGCAGTGCGAAGAACACGTTCAACGACAGGATCCCGCTGTAGCTCTCGATCACGAGCACGGTCTTGACCGTGGAGCTGAAGCGGTCTTCGCCCGCGGGGTTGATGTAGTTGACCGCCGCCAGGTAGAGGTTGTGCATGGGTGAACCACCGGCGGTGATCGCGAGCACGGCCCAGAACACCAGCAGCTGCACCAGCACCCACCCGAGCAGCCGGTAGGGCTTGTACCCGTACCCGCACGCCAGTTCGGAGATGGTCAGCAGCGCTCGACGCCACCACGTCCGCTCGTTGCGGTGCCGTGCCCTGGTGCGCAGGTAGAGGTTGCGGTCACGCGCTTCGCCGTCGTTGGTGAGCAGGTGGATCTCCGCGGCGCGCTCGAACGCCTCCTCCGCGTGCCGCACCAACTTCTCCTTGACGCACTCGTGCCCCAGCTCTTCCAGGATCTTGGCGAGGTCCTTGTTCTGCGTCATCGTCAACCGGAGCGGCCCCTGCGCCTCGACCTCCGCCGCCATCAGGGTGACCAGCAGCGCCCGCCGCCGGTCGACGGGGTCGGGCTCGATCTGGCGGTTGTACAGCGCCTCGAAGACGAGTTGGTGCGAATTGCGCCGCAGCCGCGCCGGGTACTTGTCCAGGACGCTCGAGACGCACTGCTCGAACTCCTCCAGCAGCGCGTTTTCCTGTGGCCCCAGTTCGTCGTGGCTCAGCGCCATCTCGACTTCGTCGGCGTAGCGCCCCGCGCGCTGCACGACGATCCGGCACAGCCGTGCCTCGTAGTCGGGATTCTGGGTGCCGAAGAGGTTGTCCGCCACCACGGCTACGTCCCGACCACGGCCAGGGAGGTGGCGGAGAAGTATTCGGTGGGCGACATACCCCTATTCTTCCTGTTGTTCCTCCCGTTTTCCTGGGCCATTCGGGTAGTGGTGGCCAATGCTTTCGCGTCTATACCATTCGCGGCCGGGATTCGTGGGCAATTCGGCAAATATCAGGCGAGGTGGAATAGCGGTCGGGCTGATGTGCCTGGTGGGCGAGTGTCCGCCGGCCGGCGCCGGCAATGGGCGACAGTGATCAGCGAAAAGCGGCCGTCCGATTATTGCGGCGTACGGAAAATGCCGGTCCCAGTGGGAGCGGGTGCCCACGCGGTGCCGAATGCGGCCCAGACGACCGGGGAGTGCGCGGGGTCGCCGGTGAGTTCCCAGAGGTCGGCCTGCTCGCGCTGCCACGCGCACAGCGCGGCCACCGGGTCCGGTGCCGACTGGGCCTCGTCGACCGCGACCACGGTCGGGCCGAGTACCGGCGTGGCCGGGAAGTCGGGGACCAGTGCGCGGAGGCCCGCATCCGTGGGCAGGGTCCAGCGGGTCGACGCGGTGTACTCGGCTCCGCCGTGGACCATGGCCGCCACCAGCCCCGTCGGTTCGGCGAACCGGGTGTCGCCGCCGCTGTCGCAGGCGATGAGGGCGACGCGGTTCGGGATGCGCCACGGTTTCGGGGCACAGGGGCGGTGGCCCAGCGCGATGTCGGCCGCGGTGAGCGGGCGGTGTGCGCCGATGGGAGCGGCGCGGCCGGTGGTGCCGGTGCCGCACGACAGGTGCAGCCGGGCGTCGAGTGCGTGGTCGCCGGTGGTGACGTGGCCGACGTAGAGGAACCGGGCGGCCGTCGACAGTGCGCGTTCGAGGTGGTCGCGGTCGATGGTGCTGCGGTCGCCCAGCGGTGAGTCCGGGCCCAGCACCGAACCGAGGGCGGACGTGTCGGCGAAGCCCGGCACCTCCGGGTCCAGCACCGAGACGACCGTCCCCTGTGGACTGAACGGGGAGACCCGGCGGCCCCGGCCGTTGCGGATGGTCGCCGGGGTGAGCACGGAGACGTCGGTGCTGTGCACGGTCCGCTCGCCCTCGTCCACCCGCAGCGACTCCCACGGCACGAGCGCGGTCGACGGCGACGGCTGGATCCGCAGGTGCGGGCGGATGCCCTGCTCCACCAAGGAGTTCAGCTCCACGCCGAGCTGGTGGGGGAACACGGCACCGGCCAGCCTGCCGGACAGCTCGGCCTCCCGTGCGCGGTCCAGCAGCGGGCCGTGGCCCAAGGCGCGGACGAGCGCCTGGTCGGCGCGTTCACCGGGCAGCCGGGACGGGACCGCGCGCGACCAGTCGTCCAGCGCGCCCTGCACGAGGGCACGGGGGAAGCGGAAGGCGCGCGGCTGATCCAGGTCGTGCTCCCAGCGCCACGAGGCGTACAGGTCGCCCGCGTCCACGAACTTCAGCTGCACGGCTACCACGACGCGACCGCCTCGGCCGAGCGCACTGGGAAGCCGTAGCGCTGTTCGGCCACGTCGATCCAGGGGTCCAGTGCGGACGGTGTGGCCGGGTCGACGCGGACTCGGGGCGGCAGCGGGAAGTCCACTGCGAGGTCGGTGCCCACCACCGTGAGGAACGAGGCCGCGTAGGGCAGCTGGTCGGCGGGCGGCTCGGGGAAGGAGAGGAGTTCCGCGTGGACGGATGTTCGTGCGGCGTCGGTGAGGGGTCCCTGGTGGGCGGACACCTGTGCGGCATCGGTGAGCAGGGTGACGGTCGCGGTCAGGTGGTCGACGTAGGCGGCGGCGAGGTGCACGTCGCCGAGCATCCCGATCGCGGCGAACGCGGCACGGGTCGCGGGCGCGGCGGCCAGCGCGATCCAGCGCTCGCGCAGCGGGCCGTGAGCGAAGCGGTGGCGCACGGCCTCGGCGGCCAGCGCGGCGGGCAGGGCGAGGTCCAGCGCACGGCGGCCGAGGTCCGGGTCCGGGACGGTCGCGGAGCGGATCAGGGCGTCGGCACGCCACCACGCGATGCCCAGCGCGACGTGCCGCAGCCCGGCCTGCCGGCTGACCGCTTCCGCGGCGGCGTACTCCTCGTCGGCCCCCGCGTGGTCGCCCAGCGCCTCCAGCGCGCCGCCGCGGACCTGGTGCAGGGCGATCACCTCCACGGGGGTCGCCAGCCGGTCGCGCACCCGGTCCAGCAGCCGCAGCGCTTCCTCCGGCCTGCCGCGGCTGATCGCGACGGCGGCTCGGCCGTGCAGGCACACGGCGAGCCGTTGTGGATCGTCGTGCAGGAGCCCTTCGGCCTCGGTGTAGAGCGCTTCCGCCCGGTCGTCGTCCGAGCCCAGGTACGCCAGCCGCGCGAGGCTGAGCACCGCGCCGGCCTCAGTCGCCCGGTCGCCGGTCGCGGCGGACAGGTCGCGGGCCAGCGCGTGGTGCTCGGCGCTGCCCGCGAGGTCACCCGTCGAGCCCGCGATCTCGGCGAGCGTCGTGTGCAGGGACGCGGCCAGGTGCGGTTCGGCGGCGTAGGCGAGGTCGAGCGCAGCGTTCGCCTCGGCGGCGGCCTCGCCGAACCGGCCCGCCGCGGCCAGCACCCTGGCGCGGACGGACCGCAGCGCCACGGTGTCGGCGTACCGCGCGGCCTCGTCCAGGTCGGCCAGCGCCTCGGTGGCGCGCGAGGCGTGCCCGAGGTGCTGGGCGCGCACGAGGAGGGCGTTGACCAGCACGGGCGGGGTGTCGTGCCGGTCGCCGACGGCGGCCAGCACGGACCGGGCCAGCTCGATCGCCTCGGTGCTCCAGGGCACGGCGTCCACCAGACCCGCGAGGTTGCCCGCGATGGCGGCGCGGCACGCCAGCGCCTCGACCTCGTCGGACACGAGGGTGGCCCGGTAGCCCGCCTCGAACGCCGCGACGGCTCCGGCGTGGTCGCCCGCCTGTGCCAGCGCGGCTCCCCGCACGTTGTGCGCCACGCACGACTGCCACCCTGGGGCCGCGTCGATGTACTCGATGCTCACGCGGGCCTCGGCGGCGAACTCCGGGTGCAGGTCGGCTGCGGCCAGTGCCTCGGTGCGCGCCTCCGCCAGCCTGCCGACGGCGATCAGCAGCCTGGTCCGCACGGTCCGGAGCATCGCCTGTTCCCGTGGCGGCGCGTCGACCAGTCCACGCTCGGTGTCCGCCCACGCCTCGTCCCACCGGCCGAGTCCGAGCAGGGTGTTGGCGCGGGCCGCGAGCACGGTCGTCCGCAGCGCCACGTCGTCGGCGAGACCGGCGGCTTGGTCCAGCAGGTCCAACGCCTCATCGGGATGCACCACGGCGGCCAGGTTCACCAGCGTCGAAACGCGCTCGACCGAGCCGTCGGCCGCCTGATAGGCCTGGCGCAGCACGGTTTCCGCGCCCGCGGCGTCACCTTGCCCGACCAGCCGGACACCTTCGTTGTTCAGGTCCTTCCACGTCACCTGGGGCCCGCCAGCCGTTCGGTGAGCGTGGCCGTCGGTGAGTCCGCGCGGGACCGGGCGTAGGCCACGATCGCGGCCCGCCGCGCGGGTCCGCCGGGATCGGGTTCCGGTGCGGGCACGGCGAAGTCCGGTGCGTACACGGTGAGCACGCGCTGGGCGGGCGGCAGCAGGAGCACGGTCGGCGGGACGGCGGTCCGGCCGGTGATCCGGCTGAGTCCGTCGGTGTCGTCCAGCGCCACGTCGACCCGGCCGAACCGCGCGGCCAGCCGGGTGCCCTCCCGCGGGCCGGGCGAGACCGCGACCTCCAGGAAGGTGGAGCCCTGCCGCCGGACCACGGCCCACTCCGCGTCGGCCGCCGCGTCGACGGCACCCTGCGGCACCAGCGCCCAGTCGACCACGTCCGCTCCACTGAGGACGGTCACGCCGTCGGCCCGCTCGCCGCCGCCCGCCGCCAGTGCGAACGTCGACCGGCTCGGCACGGTCGCCTCCGCCGGCGCGACGCCGTAGTCCTCGGCGAGCGCGACCAGCCGGGCGGCGAGCACGTCGACCGCCGGATCAGCGGTGAACGGCCCGACCTCGGAGAGCGCCCGCTCGGTGGCATCCTCGTCGTCCAGCAGGTGCTCGACCTCGCCGGTCGCGACCGCGAGCTCGGCCCGCAGCAGTGCGGGGTCCAGCGCGGGCACACCGGCCGTCGCGGACGCGGGCCACCACGCCTCGGCCCAGCGCAGGTGGGCGACGACCCGACCCGCGTCGCGGACCCGCCAGTCGCCCTCGGTCGGGATGACCACCTCGTCGCCGGGGAAGTCCGACGTGCCGTAGAACTCCCACAGCCAGTCGGCTGCCAGCGAGGGGTCGTGGATCCGGGCGCTGGGCACCGGGGCGTCGGCGAGCACGTCCCACGCCAGCAAGGCTCCCCGCGCCTCCAGCAGCGCTGTCCGCTCGGGATGCGGCGGCCAGTCGCCGACGAGCAGTCCCTCATCGGTGCGCTCGACCCTCATCGCGGACCTCCGGCGGACTGGCGTTCGAGCGCCGACCGCAGCCGGTCGCGCTGGTCGAGGATCACCGAGCGCAGCACGCCGTCGAGGACATCCCACAGCTCATCGGCGGTGATGGTGTCGCGGCGCAGCTCCCGGCCGTGCACCCGGACCCAGAGCCGCCGCTGGTAGGCCTCGCGGACGCCGTCCACGTCGGCCCGCACGCCGTCGGGCACCGACGACGGCATCCGCAGCGCGCGGTGCACGAAGGGCTCGCGGTCCCACCGCAGTCGCAGCCGCGCGGTGGCCCCACCCGCCGGGCCCGTCGGTCCGGCGACCAGCGCCGCCGTCGCCTCCCAGCCCAGTGCCAGCACGACCCGGCTCGTCTCCTCGGCCAGCTGCCACGGGCCTGCCGACCGGGAGATCTCGGCGCGCACCAGCGTGGGCACGTCGTCGAGCGCGTCGCGGAACGCACTGGTCACGGCAGCGAACAGCCGTTCCACGATGGACCGGTCGAACGGCTTGGGCAGGTTCTGCTTCGACGCGCCGTGCCCGAGCACCGGACGGGCCGGGCGGTCGAGGTCGGTCAGCCCACGGGCCCGTGCCCGGCTGGGAAGGTCGAGTTCGGCGGCGTCCCGGCTGCCCGCCGCGTCCACGACCAGCGCGTCGAACAGCGCCCGGTCGGGGGTGGTCGCGCAGGTGGCGAGGAAGGCCGCGGACCGGGCTGGGCCTGCCTCGCGCCGAGGGACGGGCGGGTGTGCCCACGCGACGTCGAGCAGCCGGGTCAGCTCGTCCCCGCGGTCGGTGACGAAGTCGCGCAGCCCGGCGATCGTCGGGCCCTCTTGCTGGTGGACCTCCGCGAGGACGGCGGCGGCCCGCCGCGCGACCCCGTCCGGGTCGAGGTGCGGGTCGCCGTGCGCACTCGCGAGTTCGTAGCAGCGCTGGAAGTAGAGGTCCTGCGGGTTGCCGTCGGTGATGCCCGCGCGCCTGCGCTCCTTCTTCAGCAGCAGGAACCAGGCCGCCGTCGCCGCGAGCACCGGACCGGCCTCGGCGATCCGGTCGCGCAGCGCGTCCACGTGCTCGATGCCGATCGCCCCGGCGGCGAACCGCGGGTTGAGCACCGGGCGCAGCACCAGCGGATCGAGCAGGAGCTTCACCGTCCGGGCCAGCGGACGGCCCGCCGCGTTGCTCAGCGGAGCCACCGCGTCACCCAGCGCCGACCACGCCTGCGCGATCAGCAGACCGCGGGGCAATGCCGCCTCTGCCTGCGTACAGACGGTGGTCACAGGGCCAGCCTAGTGCGGCGGCACCGTTTCTGTGATCGGTAGGCGAGACCCCCGCCGGAAGCTTTCCCACGACGACCGAGACCGCGGGGGAGCGACCCACATGTACCAGTCACCTCAGAACTACACCCCACAGCCCTACGGCCAGGCCGTGCCCTACGAGATGCCGCGCCCGAGGCGCCACGTCCGCAAGGGGCCGTTCCTGCTCCTCCTGCCGGTGTTGTTCTTCGGCTTCATGTTCTTCGGCTTCTCCTACCTGGTGACGCCGGAACCGGACGTCGAGGTCAAGCCAGGCGTCGGCTTCGCCACCGTGAACGGCCACCAGGCCGTGCTGGTGCCCTACTCGCGGACCGGCTCGCGGGGCATGTTCCAGCTGATGGCGCAGGACATGTTCCAGGTGCGGCTCGCGGCGGCGGACCCGGCCACCGGTGAGGTGCTCTGGGACGCGCAGTTGTCCGACGAACTGCTCTGGGACGCGCAGGTGCTGGCCGCCGGGGAGCGGTACGCCTACCTCGCCACCGGGGCCGGGCTGATGGTGGTCGACCTGCACGACGGTTCCGTGGTCGCACAGGGCTCGGGCGTCGAAGGGCTCGGGGGTTCGTACGTGGCCGCGCCCTCGGCCTACGGCTACGACGCGGCGAACAAGCGAGTGCTGGCCATGAACGCCAGCGGCGCCGTGCTGGCACTGCCGCTGGACGCCGTGGCGGCGACGCCGACCGACCAGGCCACCACCGCGGCCTGGGTGACGACCCTCTCGACCAGGCCGACGCACAAGTCGACCTCGGCCCGCAAGGCCGCGCTCGGTTCCGACGCGACGGTCGAACTGCGGCCCCGGCCGGGTGGCGGGCCGGGCAGCGTCCTGGTCCGGATCGCCACCGACGGCACGGAGACCCAGGTCGGCGACACCGCCTTCCACGGGGCGTCGATCGTGCTCGACGGCGAGACGGCTGCGGGTGTGGCGTCCGGGCACGTGCTGGTCGAGCACGACCGCTCGGTGAACGACACCGGCGACGAACTCAGTGCCATCTCACTGGCGACCGGAGCCGTCACGGGCTCGCTCGCCATCGACTCCTCCTCCGAAGGCGCGGTCACCCGTGCCGACGGCACGACGGTCGTGGCCGCCGGCTCGGTGCTCGCCACGACCGGGACGGACGGCCGGGTCGTCGCGGTCGCCGTCGGCAGGACCGACTTCCTCGGCAACCCCTCCTGATCTCGTTACACCAAAAGAAGAAGAGGAAAACACCATGAAGGCCATCGCCTGGATCGTGCTGCTCGCGGGACTGCTCTGCACCGCCATGTTCGTCGTCACCGGGCTGACCGGTGACAGCCCGCTGGCCTGGCTCAACGGCTGGCTGGCCGGACCGATCATCCTGCTGTTCGTCGCGCCGATGCTGTTCGCCTTCGCGGGCAAGCTGGGCGGCGGGTTCGCCTCGCTCACCGGTGGCGTGCCGAAGGCGTTCTTCGGCGCCCCGATCGGCATGGGCACCGTCGTCGGCGTCGCCCGCACCGGCCTGAGCGTCAACGACCAGCCGCAGCTCGACATCCAGCTCGACGTCGACACCCCCGATGGCCGGTCCTTCCGCGGCACCGCGCGGCAGATCGTCGACCTCACCGAGATCGGCACCGTGCAGCCCGGCGCGGTCCTGCCGGTGCGGTACCTGCCGGACGGCCGCGTCGCGCTGGCCACCGACGCCTCGCAGTACGAACTGCAGGCCGCGCTCGACCAAGTCCAGCTCGCGAAGGGCCTCATCACGCCGAAGCAGCTGCACATCGCCCAGAACGGTGCGGAAGGGCAGGCAGTCGTGCTGGCCATGGCGCCGACCGGTGAGGTCCGCCAGGGCAGGTCGGTCGTGGTGATGACCCTCAGGGTCACCCGGCCGGACGGCTCGATGTTCGACGTCACGCAGGAGAAGGCACTGCCGCCCACCGCGATCCGCCACGTGCAGCCGGGTTCGGTCGTCCGGGTGATGTACCTGCCGCACGACGAGTCCGAGGTCGCGCTGCTCCTCTCACTCGTCCCCTAGTGTGATCTGGGTTACGGTGGACGGGTGCGCTTCCGTCCGCGCCCCAGGCCCAAGTCGGCCGTGGTGGAATCGGGGTTCGCCCTCGACCCCGCCACGGCCGAAGTGCTGCGCCTGAGCGCGCTGCTGGAGGTGGTGGTCCGGGCGGTCGCGTTGCAGGACCGGGCGGACGACGTGATCGGCGGGTGCTCGCTGCCGGGGGAGACCCCGTGCGCGGTCGCCCGCCAGGGCAGTGAGATCGCGGGCGAGTACGGCAGGCTGTCGGGCTGGGCGGACGATCTCGCCAACGACTGCGCCCCCGGATCGCTGCCGGACCGGATCACCGCGTTGCTGCGGTATCACCTGGGGATGGTCGACGCGGCGCTGAAGCTGGCGTTTCCCCGCTACCGCACCGAAAGGCTGGAACGCCGCAGGATGTCGCTGTCCGGGCTGGGGGAGCCGGCGTGGGCGCTGCGCGTCGCGGAGATGGCGCTGCGGGCTCGAATCGACGAGCTGAACGGCGCTTGAGGGGAGCGCTTCGCTCGGCGGGCGGTGAAGCAGCGTTCGTCGCCCTCGAGGTCGACGGACGCTGAGGTCCATCAGGCGATGGACGAGCTGCCCGATCCATCGATCCGGCTGATCTCCTCCATCGGGTACGGAGTCTGCCTGCTCTCCAACTGGAACCTGCGGTAGAAGTCCGTCACTACTTCGGCGAGCGGGGCGTGGAGGGTGAGGATCGCCGCGACCCGCGGCGGAATTCCTGTCGGGTGCTCCCCTCGGGCACAGGCGCGAACGAACGCGGCGCGGTCGTCCCCCTTGTGCCCGTGCAGAGCGGTGATGAGCCAGATCACCAGGTGCGTGGCGGTGTAGCAACGGTCATAGGCCTGGTGTTCGGCGAAGAAGTCGGCCTCCTCCTCGGACAGGGTGAACCGGGAGGAGATCGCGAGGCCGTAGTCCGCGAAGTACAGCCGTTCGCCGTCGGTCAGGATGTTCTGGAAGTGGGCGTCGAAGTGCAGGAGACCACGGGCGTTCATGAACGAGGTCCCGGTCCGCAACTGCTCCACGACCATGGCGCAGGCGCTCTCGGTGGCCTCGTCGCCTGCTCCTGCTCGAGCACCCAGCCAGTCGTGCACGTTCCACGGGATGTACTCCAGGAACAGCGCGATGCTCGCCGAGGACTCCCGCAGGGCCTCGATCCGGTGGCGCACCTCCGGCCCGCCTCCCCAGTAGGCGACAGCCTTCTCCACGTCGGCCAGTTCCTCGGGGAGCGACTGCCCAGGATGCGGCAGCACCCGCCAGTGGTACATCAACGGGAAGCCCTCGAAGTCCTGTGCCAGCACCCAGTTCGTCGTCATGGTGTGCGCGGCCAACTCCCGCCAGGCCCCGAAGCCAGGCCCTCCGATGAGCCCGACGCCGTAGTGGCAGAAAGCGGGTAGCCCGAAGAGGTTCGCCGTGGAGGCGGCGCCATGAGCGGCCAGCCGCGCGCCGTGCGACATGTCAACGCTTTCGACGACTACCTCCACGTGGGTATGAGCTTTGGTCGCACTGTACGTGAAGATCGACGACGAGATCCTTGCTCAGGGGTCAACGCCTGAAGGACTTTCGGAGTCGACCACTTGACGGGATCAGACTGCTAGCGGTCGAGCTGGGTGAGGAACTCGATGTTGGTGCGGGACTTGCGCAGGCCGTCGAGGAGCACCTCGATCGACTGGAGGCTGTCGCGGCTGTCCAGCGCGCGGCGCAGCTTGCGGGTCACGACCAACTCCTCCGGCGAGAGCAGCAGTTCTTCCTTGCGGGTGCCGGACTGCTCGACGTCGACGGCGGGGAAGACGCGCTTGCCCGCGATGCGGCGGTCGAGCTTCAGCTCGGCGTTGCCGGTGCCCTTGTACTCCTCGAAGATCAGCGTGTCACCCGCGGACCCGGTCTCCACCAGTGCCGTCGCGAAGATCGTCAGCGAGCCGCCGTCCTCGATGTTGCGGGCCGCGCCGAGGAACTTCTTTGGCGGCAGCAGGGCACTGGAGTCCACGCCGCCGGACAGGATGCGGCCGGACGCTGGGGCGGCGAGGTTGTAGGCGCGGCCGAGCCGGGTCAGGGAGTCCAGCAGCACCACCACGTCCTGGCCGTTCTCGACCAGGCGCTTGGCCCGCTCGATCGCCAGTTCGGCGATGGCGACGTGGTCGGCGGGAGACTGGTCGAACGTGGACGCGATCACCTCGCCGGGCACGGAGCGCCGCATGTCGGTGACCTCCTCCGGCCGTTCGCCGACCAGCACGACCATCAGGTGGCACTCGGGGTTGTTCTTGCCGATCGCGTGCGCGATCGCTTGCAGCACAGAGGTCTTGCCCGCCTTCGGCGGAGCGACGATCAGGGCGCGCTGACCCTTGCCGACGGGCATCAGCAGGTCGATGACGCGGGTGGTCAGGTTCGACGGCCCCGTCTCCAGGCGCAGCCGCTCGTCAGGGTGCACCGGCACCAGGTCGTTGAAGTTCTGGCGCGCCAACGAGTGCGCCGCTTCGGCACCGTTGACGGTGTCCACTCTGGCCAGTTGGGGCGACTTCTGCCGCTGGCCGTCACGGGGCGGTCGGGCCGCTCCCGTCACGAGGTCGCCGCGGCGCAGGCCGTGCTTGTGCGCGATCTGCGTCGAGACGACGGCGTCCCTCGGCCCGGCCAGGTAGCCGGACGTGCGCAGGAACGTGGAGGTCCCCTTCACGTCGATGACGCCGGAGACGGGGACGAGCTGTTCGACCACGAAGGGTTCGGGGGTTCGGAGCAGGGTTGAGCTGGTCATGGGGAAGTCCTTTCGGTGCAACGGTGTTCGTTGCGTGCCGCGACAGGGCGCGGTCTTGGTGGAAAGGCCGGAGCCGCACGCACGTCGTCACGACGGGTGGAGCGGAAGGGCCTTGAGGAAAAATCCTGCGGGAGGCTTCGCCATCGTCCGCGGAGATTGTGGCCAATGGTAGGGCAGTGATCGCCACTTGGCAACAGGTCTCCCGGCGAGCGCCGGGAGACCTGCGTCACGAGGGCTAGTCGGTCCCGCGGTGCGCGGGTCGCCTGCCCTTCGGCTGCACGGGCGCTTCCCGTTGCGGTGGCGGGGGAATCGGCACCGTGAGGTCGTGGCCGGCCTCGACCTCGATGGGCTCGCCGTGGTGCGCGGTCCGCAGCGGGCCGCCGGACACGATGCGGTAGGTCGCAGACTCGCGGCCGATCTCCACGGACAGCCTGGTCCCGCGCACGTACATGCGGAACGCGAGCCGGTTCAGCGCGGGCGGCAGGCGCGGCGCGAACGTGACGTGGCCGTCGTGGTCGCGCATCCCGCCGAACCCGGCGACGACCCCGATCCACGCGCCCGCGAGCGACGCCATGTGCAGTCCGTTGTGGACGTTGTCGTGCAGGTCGTGCAGGTCGGTGAACGCGGCTTCGGCGAGGTAGTCGTAGGCGAGGTCGAGGTGGCCGACCTCCGCGGCGAGCACCGCCTGGGTGGTCGCCGACAGCGAGGAGTCCCGCACCGTCCGCGCCTCGTAGTAGGCGAAGTTGCGCGCCTTCTGCTCGGCGGTGAACGCGTCGCCGCGCAGGTGCATCGCGAGCACCAGGTCCGCCTGCTTCACCACCTGCGTGCGGTACAGCCCGAAGTACGGGTAGTGCAGCAGCAGCGGGTACTTCTCCAGCGGGGTGGCGTCGAAGTCCCACGCCGCGTGCTCGGTGAAGTCCTCGGACTGCTGGTGCACGCCGAGCAGTTCGTCGTACGGGAGCACCACGTGCTCGGCCGCGTCTCGCCAGTTCGCCATCTCCTCGACGGTCACGCCCAGCCGCTCGGCCACCTCGGGGTGCCGCTGGCAGGCCGCGATCGCGGCGCGCAGGTTCCGCTGCGCGATCAGGTTGGTGTAGATGTTGTTGTCCACCACGGCGGTGTACTCGTCCGGGCCGGTCACGCCGTCGATCCGGAAGCCGCCGTGCTGGTCGTGGTGCCCGAGTGAGAGCCACAGGCGGGCGGTCTCCACGAGTAGTTCAACGCCTGCGGAGCGCTCGAATTCCCGGTCGCCGGTGGCGTCGACGTACTGCGCGGTGGCGTAGGCGACGTCACCGGACACGTGCACGGCCGCCGTGCTCGCGGGCCAGTACGCTGAGCACTCGGCGCCGTTGATCGACCGCCACGGGAACGCCGCGCCGCGCAGCCCGAGCACCTCCGCGCGTTCCTTGGCCTTGCCCAGGGTCGAGTGCCGCCAGCGTAGCGCGTCGCGCGCGGCCTCCGGCACCGTGTAGGTGAGCACGGGCAGCACGAAGGTCTCGGTGTCCCAGAACGCGTGCCCGTCGTAGCCGGGTCCGGTGAGGCCCTTGCCGGGGATGGCGCGGGACTCACCGCGGGCGCCTGCCTGGAGGAGGTGGAACAGCGCGAAGCGCACGGCCTGCTGGAGGCCCTCGTCGCCGTCGACCTTGATGTCCGCGACGTCCCAGAAGTCGTCCAGGAACCGGCGCTGCTCCTCGAGGAGCCCGTCCCACCCGGTCTGCAGCGCGCCCGCCAGCGCGGCCTCCACCTGCGCGCGCAGCGCGGGCACCGACCGCTGGCCCGACCACCCGTAGCCCAGGTACTTGGTCAGCCGCAGGCTCTGGCCCGCCTTCACGTCCACGGCGGCGCTGAACCGCGCCAGGTAGTCCTCGACGTGGATGTCGGTGCGCATCCCGTCGTCGACCTCGATCTCGTGGTCCATCGCCGCGGCCATCCGCAGCCCGGAGCGGCGCGCGTGGTGCGCCAGCACGGCCCGGTTCTTCTCGGCGAACGCGAAGTCGGCCACCAGCGGGTTCTCCAGCGCGACCGCCACCCGCGGGTCGCCGTGGCCGTGCTTGACCGGCTCGTTGGCCAGCAGGTCGGACTGCACGACCAGTTGCGTGTCCTCGGCGACCTCCACCTCGTAGCGCACCGCGGCGACCGCCCGCTGGGTGAACGACACCAGCCGCTCGCTGCGCACCACCACCCGCTTGCCGGTCGGCGACACCCACTCGGTGCGCCTGCGCAGCGTCCCGGAGCGGAAGTCCAGCACCCGCTCGTGCGCCACGGCGTGCCCGTAGCGCATGTCCAGCGGCTCGTCCTCGACCAGCAGGCGGATGATCTTGCCGTCGGTGACGTTGACGACCGTCTGGCCCGCCTCCGGGTAGCCGTAGCCCACCTCGCCGTAGGGCAGCGGGTGCTCCTCGTAGAAGCCGTTCAGGTAGGTGCCGGGCAGTCCGTGCGGTTCGCCCTCGTCGAGGGTGCCGCGCATCCCGAGGTGACCGTTGGACAGTGCGAACGTCGACTCGGTCCGCCGCAGCTCGTCCACCGCGAGGCCGCACCACCGCAGCTGCCACGGCTCGATCTCGTAGCCGCTCACCGCCGGTCGTCCAGCAGGTCGGCGAGGTCCAGCACCACCACGTCGGCGCCGTGCTCGACCAGCGCGTCGGCCTGGTCGCCGCGGTTCACCCCGACGACGTGCCCGAACCCGCCCGCCCGGCCCGCCTGCACGCCGGCCAGCGCGTCCTCGAACACGGCCGCGGCCTTCGGCTCGACGCCGAGTGCCCGCGCCCCGGCCAGGAAGGAGTCCGGCGCGGGTTTGCCCCGCAGCCCGTCGCGCGCGAGCACGACCCCGTCGATCCGGATGTCCACGAACTCCGACAGCCCTGCTTTTTCCAGCACCCGCTCGCCGTTGGCGGACGCGGTGACCACGCCGATCGGGATGTTCGCGGCCCGCACGGCCTCCAGGTAGCGCACCGACCCCGGATAGGGCGTCACGCCGTCCCGGTCGATGATCGACTCCAGCAGCCGGTTCTTCAGGTTCCCCACCGCGTGGACGGTGTCGTGGCCGGGGGCGTCGTCGGGCGCGCCCTTCGGGAGGTCGATCCTCCGCGACTCCAGGAACTCCCGCACGCCCTCGTAGCGGGGCCGGCCGTCGACGAACCGGAGGTAGTCCGAGCCCGTGAACGGGGCGAACCCGTCCCCGTCCCGTTCACGCAGGAGGTCGTCGAAGGTCTGCTTCCACGCTCGCTGGTGCACGGCGGCCGTGCTCGTGAGCACCCCGTCCAGGTCGAAGAGGACCACCGTGATCTCTTCGGGCAACCCCAAACTCGACACTCGCGCGCCCTCCCTGTCGACAGCTGGTTCGACCGGACTACCCCGATCGCCCGGTACCGAACCACCCCGATCCTGGCCCCGCCGTCCAGTCTCCGCCTGCTGGGATGGTCGGTGCGCGGCGCGAGTGCCTTCTTTCCACCATCCGGTCGGGGAGTTCGAGCTCAGCGTCGCAGGTCGACGACGTAGGGTGACCTGCTGAGGGGGTGCCCGTGGTCGGCTCGGTGCGCGCGGTGGTGGTCGGTGCTGTGCTGTGCGTCGCCGGGCTGGCGGTCGCGTGCACCGCTGCGCCCCCGCCGCCGCTCGCGGTCTCCTCAGCCCCGCCGTCGCCCGCGTCCTCGTCAGCCTCCCCGTCGTCGGCCACCACCACCGCCTCCGCCGCGGCCACGCCTGCGACGCCCGACGGCGGGCAGTTCGACGACTACCTGACCGGGATGGCTCAGCAGCAGCAGTTCCGCGGCGCGGTCGAGGTGCGCCGCGGAGCCGACGTGCTGCTGCGCAAGGGGTACGGGCCCGCGGACGTGGAAGCCGGCACGCCTATCACGGCGGACACCAGGTTCGAGGTCGGGTCGGTCACCAAGCAGTTCACCGCGGTGGCCGTCCTGCGGCTGCAGGACCAGGGCAAGCTCACGGTGACCGCGCCGGTCTGCTCGTACGTGCCAGGCTGCCCGGCCGAGTGGACGTCGATCACCGTGGAGCAGCTCCTCGTCCACACGTCCGGCCTGTACAACTACACCGAGGCGAACGAGGCGGAGGCCGCGCCCTACCTCGGCCGGGTCGTCGCTCCCGCCGAGCTGATCAGCTACGTGGCGAGCAAGCCGCTGGACTTCGAGCCGGGAACCCGGTGGAAGTACAGCAACTCCGGGTACGTCCTGCTCGGACTGCTGGTCGAGCGACTGTCCGGAATGGATTACGGCACGTTCTTGCGGCGGCAGCTGTTCGACGCGCTGGAGATGCGCGACACGCGCTACGACGGCGGCGTTCCGCCGCGCGCCAAGGGGTACACGGACTGGGCGACCCCCGGCGAGGACGACCCGTCGCTCTACTACGCGGCGGGCGGGCTCCTGTCCACGACCGGCGACCTGGCCAAGTGGAACGCCTTCCTGCTCAGCGGCAAGCCGGCGCTGCTCACCGCGGGCTCACTGGCCGAGATGCTGAAGCCGCACACCCAGATCCCCGGCACCTCGATCGGCTACGGGTACGGCATCGAGGTGCACGACAGCGGTCCCGCGCTGACCTACTACCACGGCGGCCTGATCACCGGCTTCCGCGCCGCCAACAGCATCCGCCCGTCCTCCGGCCTGTCGGTCACGGTGCTGACCAACCTCGCCACCGTGAACCCCGCGCCGATCGCCGCGCACCTCGCCGAGTTGGCCGACGGGATCTGACCGGGTCCTCCGCGGTGGCGCCCGCGGAGGACCCGTCGCCCGCCAGTCGACGGGTGATCCCCCCGGGGGCGGGGGAGCCTGCACCCACAAGGCGTTCCACGCCCGTTCCACCCCCGTTCCATTTCGTTTCAGTGTGCCGCGCCGACGACCGGAACTCGATTTCGGTGAAATCAGCACTTGACAGTTCGCATTGGTCTAGTCCAGTTTTGTCATTGCTGACGCGGTCAGCCGCTTTCACGTCCCGATGCCGCCAAGGACGCCGAAGTGGGTTCCCTGCACTCCCGCACGTCCGGAGGACCGATAAATGAAGATCATGGGGCGGATTCTCGTCGCGGTAGCGGTCGCGACATCGACCGTCGGGCTGGCTCCAGTGGCCAATGCCGCGGTGGATCCCGTGCTCGCTGCTCCCTACCTGTACCAGTGGGAGAACCCGCCGAACCCGGTGACGGTGATGAACGCGACCGGGGTCAAGTCGTTCACGCTCGCGTTCGTGCTGAGCAACGGCAACTGCAACCCGCAGTGGGACGGCCAGCGGTCGCTGACCGGCGCGGACATCACCCGCGTCAACCAGATCCGGGCCGCCGGTGGGGACGCGCTGCCGTCGATCGGCGGCTGGTCTGGCAACAAGCTCGGCTCCACCTGCTCGTCGGCGACGGCGCTCGCCGGGGCGTACCAGAAGATCATCAACGCGGGCCGGTTCACGGCGATCGACCTGGACGTCGAGAACACCGACGAGTTCCAGAACGCCACCGTGCAGGACCGGATCCTGGGGGCGGTGAAGATCGTCAAGCAGAACAACCCAGGTCTGCGGGTCGTCATCACCATCCCGACCGAGGTCTCCGGCCCGGAGACCTGGGGTCAGCGGCTGATCCAGCGGTCGAAGGACCTCGGCGCGAACATCGACGTGTGGACCCTGATGCCGTTCGACTTCAGCAGCGGCGGGGACATGCCCGGCAAGACCAAGAGCGCCGTGACCGGCCTGAAGAACCGGCTCAAGACGGTCTTCGGGCTGTCGGACGACGCCGCGTGGCGCAAGTCCGGCCTGTCGTCGATGAACGGCAAGACCGACAACGCCGGTGAGGTCGTGTCGGTGAACGACTACCGCGCGATCCGCGACTGGGCGCGCACCGTGCACCTCGCGCGGCTGTCGTTCTGGGCGCTGAACCGCGACTGCAACAACTGCGCGGGCGTGCCACAGGGCCAGTACGAATTCACCAAGATCACCGCGAACTACACCGGCTGATCCACTCGCCCGAAAGCGGTCCCCAGACGAGTCTGGGGACCGCTTTCGTTTCCGGGAATCAGGTAAACGAGCGTGCCGGATCTGCCCTGGGGTTTAGATGCTTGAACAGGCGGATCCGCGAGCGTGGCGATTCTTCGGGCAATTGGTCTTTCCGGGAGGTTCTTCTTCACCTATTTCCTGGGGGAACGTCACTACGCGGGCTCCAGTCGGATCCGGACGTCGAGGTTCCGCTCGACCTCGCCTCGGCTGTACAGCAGGGGGAACGAGCCGCCCGAGGCCCAGAGGGCGTTGAGATCGCGGTAGTGCGGGCTGCGCGGGTCGCCGGACTGCCCTGGGGCGTTGATCGCGGCCGAGCCGTTCCAGTTGCCGACGTCCAGTGCCATCTTGAACGTCGCCCCGATGATCTGCTGGTAGGTCAGCGGGTGGAAGAACGACGGGTGGATCGTGTGGTACGAGCCGCCGACCGGGGTTGGGCCGACGTTCGGGCCGCCCGCCGGGTGCACGAACTCCTGGTAGTGCAGCGAACCCCAGCGCCACGTCGACGGGTCGGCGCCGAGCTTGCCCGCGACGTCGCGGAACGCCACTGGCAGCGTGTCCAGGATCAGCTTGTCGCGCACCGCGGCGCCATCCGGGCCGAGCCACCCCACCGGATCCGTGAAGGAGGCGATGACCAGGCTGAAGTCGGGATTGATGGTGCGCACCAACGCGTCCGCCGCGGCCTGCGGCAGCACCGCGTGCGCCCACACGTAGTGCAGGTACTTCATGATCCACGTCTCGAACAGCGCGGCACCCGGCGAATCCACCGACGCGACGCCGTTGTAGCCGCGAAGCAGCTCCAGTGCCCGCGCGGTGTCGGGGTCCGACGAGGACAGCCCTCGCACGAACGTGAGGAGCTGCGTGGCCACCAACGACTTCTCGTCCTTCTGCAGCGCGAGCGAATCGGCGACGGTCGCGCACGGGCGGGACTCGATCAGCTCGTCGATGCGCTGCTTGCGGTACGGCAGCTGCCACTCGTAGTTGGACACCACCGGATGGCCCGGCGGGATGTTGAAGTCGTTGGCCGAGGCGAAGAACCCGGACGCCGGGTTGTGCTGACCCGGCAGCTCGCTGTTCGCGTGGAAGCCGTTCCAGTCGTAGCGCCCGTCACCGGGGACGGGCAGCAGGCCGTCGTAGCCCTCGCCGGTGCGGCGCGGCGTCAGGCCCGCCGGGACGTAGCCGATGTCGCCGTGCACGTCGGCGTATGCCAGGTTCGAGCCCGGCGTGCCCCACTTCCGCATGCCCGCGGTGAACTCGTCGAAGTTCCTCGCCCGCTGGTAGTTCAGGCTGCCCAGGTACGCCGCGCTGCCCGGCTGCGACCACGCCGTGCGGACCGCGAACGCCCGGTGCGCCGCCTCGTCGACCTTGACGATCGGGCCGTGCCGGGTGAAGGACAGCTCCCTGGTGACCGGCGCGCCGCCGCGCACCGGGATGTCCTCGGTGACCGCGGTCATCCGCTCCCAGCCGTCGCCGTAGCGGTAGCGGGTGTGGTCGTTCGGATCGAGTTCGTAGACGTAGAGGTCGGTCTGGTCGATCGGTAGGTTGGTCAGGCCGAACGCGATGCTCTCGTTGTGCCCGATGGCGATCCCCGGGTTCCACGGCTCGCCCGCGCCCGCGAGGTTCAGCCCTGGAGCCGACAGTTGCGCGACGTACCGGCCTGACGGCAGGGCGTC
>JBDSAJ010000586.1:0-16308 GCA_039922235.1 Umezawaea sp. | reverse complement strand
CGGCAGGTCGCGCTTCCGCAGCACACGCCCGGTCTGCAGCTCGGTCTCGCGAATGCTCGACTGCCCGTACTGACCGGTGCCTTCGAACATCCGGCCCTCGTGCCACACGAGTCCCTGCGTGAACGCCTTCGGGTCGTGCGGGATCGTGGCCAGCACCTGCACCTTCGAGGGCCCGCCGGACCCACCGCCGGAAGGGGCGGGCGATGCCGTGCACGCGCCCACGAGGACCACCGCTGCCAACACCACGAGCCTCCGCACGTCCAGAAGGGTGACACGTGTGCACGCGACTGTGTAGTCGTGCGGCACAATCCACCTGTGACCCCCACGCCCACTCAGCAGCCGCAGCCGGTGCTCGCCGATTCCGCAGCCGTCGATCTCGCCCGCGCCGCCGCGCAGGAGGAAGCGGGCCAGGAACGCATCGGCGCTCATGTGGGCGTTCTCGGTGAGGACGCGGTCTCGGTCACCCACCTCTTCGAGGCCAACCACGCCGGCTACCACGGCTGGAACTGGGCCGTCACGGTCGCGTTCGCCGGGGAGGGCACGCCGCTCTCGGTGAGCGAGGTCGTGCTGCTGCCCGGCAACGAGGCGCTGGTCGCGCCGGACTGGGTGCCGTGGGAGAACCGGGTCCGCGCCGGCGACCTCGGCGTGGGCGACCTCATGCCGACCCGCCACGACGACCCGCGGCTCGTGCCCGGCTACCTGGAGTCCGAGGACCCGGCGATCGAGGAGGTCTCGCGCGAGATCGGCCTCGGCCGCGTGCGCGTGCTCGGCCGCAACGGCCGCCTCGACGCCGCGGAGCGCTGGCACGGCAGCGACTTCGGCCCCCTGAGCGAGATGGCCAAGAGCGCGCCGGCCACGTGCGGCAGCTGCGGCTTCTACCAGCAGATCAAGGGCTCGCTCGGCGCCGCGTTCGGCGTGTGCGCGAACGAGCTGACGCCCGCGGACGGCCGAGTGGTGCACGTCGAGTACGGCTGCGGCGCGCACTCCGAGGTCGAGATCGACATGAGCGTCGGCATCCCCGTGTCGGACGTCGTCTACGACGACGCCCAGCTCGACGTGGAGCAGAACGAGATCGTCGCTGAAGCCCCGGTGGAGGATTCCGCAGAGGTCGAGACCGAGACGCAGAACGAGACCACGACCCAGTGACCCAGGAGCCCTTCGTGCCTTTTGACCCCTTCGGCACGGAGGCGCTGCGCGACTCGGTGCTCGCCTCGTGGCGCGGTTCGCCGACCAGGTTCCGCGAGGACGCCAACGCCGAGGAAGACCTGCGGCTCGGCGGCTACCGCGACCGGCTGCTGGTCGAGCTGGCGCAGAACGCCTCCGACGCCGCGGGCGGTGAACTCGGCACGCTGCGCCTGTCCGTTGTGGACGGTGAGCTGCGTGCGGCGAACACCGGCGTGCCGCTGGACGCCGCGGGTGTGACGGCGCTCGCCTCGCTGCGCGCGTCGACCAAGAACGTCGGCACCATCGGCCAGTTCGGCGTCGGCTTCGCCGCGGTGCTGGCCGTGACCGACGCGCCGAGGGTCGTGTCGACGTCCGGCGCGGTCGCCTTCTCCGCCGAGCGCACCCGTGCCGCCGTGCCGGAGTCGGCCGAGGCGCGCGGTGGTGACGTGCCCGTGCTGCGGCTGGTGTGGCCGAGCGACGAGGCCGACGTGCCCGACGGGTTCGCGACCGAGGTCCGGCTGCCGCTGAAGGTGGACGGGGCCGCGCTGCTGGCCGAGTTCGCCGACCAGGCCGCCGACCTGCTGCTCGCGCTGCCCGGCCTGCGCCGCATCGAGGTCGAGGGCCAGGTGTGGACTCGCGAGGACGTGTCGGACGACGTCGTGCTGCTGCACGGCCCGGACGGTTCGACGCGCTGGGTCCTGCACCGCGTGTCCGGTGAGCTGCCCGCGTCGCTGGTCGCGGGCGTCGAGACCCGGCCGCAGTGGTCGATCTGCTGGGCGTGGCCGTCCGACGGCGTGCTGTCCGACGAGGTGCTGCACGCGCCCACCCCCACCGACGAACGGCTCTCGCTGCCCGCGCGGCTGCTGGCGACGCTGCCGGTCGAGCCGTCGCGCAGGCGCGTGCAGCCCGGCCCCGCCGTGGACGCCGTGCTCGCCGAAGCCGCCGCGCACTACCCGGCGCTGGTCGCGAAGCTGCCCGCCGTGCAGCGGACCGCACTGGTGCCGCTGCCCGGCTTCCCGCTGTCCGAAGTGGACGGTGTACTCCGGGACGGTGTGCTGAAAGCCTTGCGCACGGCCGAATGGCTGCCGCTGGCCAGCGGCGAGTGGGCATCACCCGCGAAGGCGAAGGTGCTCGACGCCGGGTCCGAGGAACTCGTCGAGCTGCTGGAGGACGTGATCCCCGGCCTGCTCGACGCCGAGCTGACCCTCCCGGAGCACGCGAAGGCGTTGGCGGCGCTGGAAGTCCGGCGGCTCACGATGCGCGACGTCGTGGACGCGCTGGCCGGGCTGAGCGGCGACCCGGACTGGTGGCGGCAGCTGTACGCCGAACTGGACCCGATCGCCGAGGTCGACTCGAAGGTCCGCGAGGACCTGGGTGGCCTGCCCGTTCCGCTGGCCGACGGCCGGATCGTGACGAGCCCGCGCGGCGTGCTGCTGCTGGAGGCCGACCAGGAGACCCTCGACCTGCTGTCGGGCGTGGACGTGTCGGGCCTGCGGATCGCGCACCCCGACGCCGTGCACCGGCTGCTGACCCGCCTCGGCGCGGTCGAGGCCGGGCCGGTGGAACTGCTGGACTCCGAGGCCATCCGCGAGGCCGTGCACCGCAGCGCGGAAGAGGTCGACGCCGGCATGGACGGCCACGACCTGGTGCGCGCGGTGCTGCGCCTGGTCGACCGCTCGGGGATGCGCTCCGGCGACCGGCCGTGGCTCGCGGAACTGGTGCTGCCCGACGGTTCCGGCGACTGGCGGCGCGCGGACGAGCTGGTGCTGCCGGACTCGGCGCTGCTGGACGTGCTGGAACCGGACGCCCCGATCGGTGTGCTGGACCAGAAGGTCGCCGAGCAGTGGCCGCGGTCTGTGCTGACCGCTATTGGCGTCATCGACGGGTTCACCGTGGTCGTGGACGACGACCCGGCCGAGCCCGACCACGACCTGGCCGACGAGGGCTACTGGTGGGCGGCGTCGGCGGAACCGCCTACCCGCGTCGTTGGCATCCGCGACTTGGACTTGGTGTCTCGTGACGCGTGGCCCGCTGCGTTGAAGATGCTGGCCGCCGATCCGGTGACGTGGCGCGCGGTGCAGGTGCCGGACGGGTATACCGGCTGGTGGCTCTCGCAGTACGCGACGCTGGAGGGTGTGCCGTTGTGCGACTGGCGGCTGCCTACTGCGGAGACGTTGGCGGGGCTGTATGACGTGGTGCCTGATGTTGGGCTGCCTTCGCATGTGCTGGTCGCGGTTGGGGTGCGCGCTGAGTTGGACGTGCGTGGTGACGATGATGTGCGGGATCTGTTGCGCAGGCTCGGTGATCCGGAGCGGAAGCCGGCCGATGCGTTGGTGTTCCGGGCGCATGCGGCGCTTGCTGAGGTTGCTCACCTGCTCGATTCGGGTGGTATCAATCCGCCGGATCGGGTGCGGGTGTTGACGGGCTCGGTCGTGCCCGCCGACGACGTGGTGGTGCTGGATCTGCCGTGGTTGCTCGGGGTGCTGCCGCCGGAGGGGGTGCTGGCCGCGGATGGTGGTGCGGAGGCCTTGGCCGAACTGCTCGCGTTGCCGTTGGCGTCCGAAGAGGTCGCCGGAGCGCCGACGACCGAGGGCGACGCCGTGTCGTGGCACGAGCTGGGCGCGGTCCGGCTGGCCTGCGAGCTGCTCGGCGTCGACCTACCCGACGGGACCGTCGTCGTGCACGACGAGCTGCGGGTGGGCGTCGACGGGACCGAGCACGAGGTGGTCTGGTGGTGTGTTGACGACGTCGTGCACGCTGTTGACACGCCGGAGGGTCTGGCCCGTGCGTTGGCGTGGGTCAGTGGTCGTTGGGCTGACCGGCACGCGTTCGCCGCCCTGATCACCGACCCGACTCCGGTTACGCTGCTGGGCTGATTGGTTTTTGGGTGGCTGTGGGGTGCTGGGTGGCTGCGGCTTCCAGCGCCGTGATTCTCGGTGACTGCAGCTTCCAGCATGCTGTGGCCGATTTGACTTGGGGACCCCTCATTTGCCCCTTTATCAGGCTAAAGGGGCAGGGTCGTAGAGCCTGCCCGATCGACAAGTGTAAGGGTCAAATCCCCAAGTAAAATCGGCCACGTTCCGTGGTGGTCGTCTCGCCTTTCGTGGTCATGCGGCCAGTCGGCAAAGTCGGTGGGTGGTCAATCTATCAGCAGGGTTAACATCTGGCTGGCCAGCGGTTTTGTGTCCTCCGTCGGGCCTCGGAATATTATCCATCACTTTGTTCATCAATTTGTGTTATCGAGTCGATCTTGAGTTATCGGTAGAATTTAACCATGGAAAGCAAAGGGATCTCCCAGCTTGAGGATGCTCTGCTGGAATGTCAGCGTGATATCAATTCCCTGCATGCCCACCAGTTGCGGATGATGGCCGAGATCGCCGCCTCGGATGGTGGTCGGTATCGGGCGGAGCAGGTGGCGCTGCTGTTGAAGTGGTCGTCGTCCTGGGCCGCTGATCAAGTCGCGTTGGCCGAGAGTGTGATGGGGCGGTTGCCGGGGTCGTTGGCGGCGTTGGAGCGCGGTGAGATCGACCTGTACAAGGTGCGGACGGTGAACGACCTGACCCTGTCCCTCCCGCCGGAGTTGGCGCGGGAGGTCGAGAACCGGGTGTTGGAGAAGGCCGCCGAGCAGACCGGGGCGCAGCTACGGCAACGGGCTCGGCGGATCGTGCTGCGGGTCGGCCCGGCCGGGGCACGGGACCGGGCAGCCCAGGCGAAAGCGGCGCGGTGTGCGGGGTTCTTGGCCGAAGACGACGGGATGGCCAAGGTGTACGCGGTGGTCCCGGCGGAGAAGGCGGTGGCGATCGCGGTGCGGGTGGACAAGATCGCCCGCCAGGCCAAGACCCCCGACGACCCGCGCACCATGGACCAGCGTCGGGCCGATGTGGTGTGCGACCTGTTGCTGGGCAAGCCGAGCAACGTTCGGGTCTCGTTGCAGGTGACCGTGCCGGTGTCGATGGTGATGCGATTGGACGATCAGCCCGGCGAACTCGCCGGCTACGGGCCGATTACCGCCGACACCGCCCGCGAACTCGCCGGGGACGCGACCTGGCGACGCCTGCTCACCGACCAGCACGGCACGCTGGTGGAGGTTGGTCGCCGTACCTACCGGCCACCGGCGGCACTGCGCGACTTCGTCCGGGCGCGGGACAAGACGTGTGTGTTTCCGGGCTGTTCGGTACCCGCGCGCCGCGCCGATCTCGACCACACCACCGCCTACCCGGCAGGCCCCACCGAGGCGGCGAACCTGGGAGTGATGTGCCGAGCCCATCACCGCTTGAAGCAGGATCCCCGCTGGACGGTGACCCAACCGGCCCCCGGCACCTTCGTGTGGACCAGCCCTGGCAACCGCACCTACACCCGCGAGCCGGTCGCGGCCTGACACGCCGAACGCATCACTTCAGCCTTTCCCGGAGGACACCTCGGACGCATCCGACTGGTACCCCTGCCTGGCTGATCAGAACCCTGTTTGGGCGCCCTTCGACCCGCGGCGGGCGGCCCGGCGCTGCCAGGCGAACAGGCCGTAGCCGACGATCCCGAGCACCATGCCGGTGAAGCAGGACCACAGCCACACGGTGTTGCCCGCGTCGAACAGCAGGAAGTAGAGGAACGCCAGCGCCCACAGCACTGTGCCCCCGACGATGGTGGGCACGGGGTCGGCCAGCCGCGGGGGCAGCGGGGGAGGGCTCGGCAGCGAGTCGTGTTCGGACGGTTCGGCCACGTCAGGCAGGCTACCTCCCTGAAACACGGATCAGGCACGCTCTGCGGGCACCGGTCCAGGTACCGATAGGGGTAGACATGGCCACCCAGGATTCAGCGGCTCAGCAGCCGACCGCACCGCGGTCGTCCGAGGAGTCGACCAAACCGACGCCGTCGAAGCTCGACGGGTTCTTCAAGATCTCCGAACGGGGCTCGACCGTCGCGCGGGAGTTGCGCGGCGGGCTGGTCACGTTCGTGACGATGGCCTACATCGTGGTGCTGAACCCGTTGATCCTCGGCAGTTTCGCGGTCGACGACGCCGGGGCCAAGAAGGACGTGCTCGGCGCGATCCTGCCGGTCACGCAGGTCGCCGCGGTGACGGCGCTGGTGGCGGGCGTGATGACCATCCTCTTCGGCCTGGTCGCGAACCTGCCGTTCGCGATGGCCACCGGGCTGGGCATCAACTCGTTCGTGGCGGTCACGATCGTGCCGCAGATGACCTGGCCCGAAGCCATGGGCCTGGTGGTGGTGAACGGCCTCGTGGTGCTGCTGCTGGTCGTGACCGGGGTCCGCCAGGCGGTGTTCAACGCGGTGCCGAACGAGTTGAAGGCCGCCATCGCGGTCGGCATCGGCCTGTTCATCTGCTTCATCGGCCTGGTGGACGCGGGCTTCGTGCGGCGGCTGCCGGACGCGGCGAACACGACGGTCCCGGTCGGGCTCGGCATCAACGGCTCGATCGCCTCGTGGCCGACGCTGGTGTTCGTGGTCGGCCTGGCCGTCACCGGCATCCTGTTCGCCCGCAAGGTGAAGGGCGCGATCCTCATCGGCGTGCTGGCCGCGACGGTGCTGTCCATCGTGGTCGAGGCGATCGTGCACGCCGGACCGTCGAAGGGCGTCAACCCGCTCGGCTGGAACCTGGGCTACCCGGCCCTGCCGACCGAGGTGTTCAGCCTGCCGGACCTGTCGCTCCTCGGCGACGTGTCGTTCGGCGCGTGGACCAGGATCCCGGCGATCACCGCCGCGCTGCTGGTGTTCACCCTCGTGCTGACCGACTTCTTCGACACCGTCGGCACGATGACCGGCCTCGGCAAGGAAGCGGACCTGATCGACGAGGACGGCCAGCTGCCCAGCGTGAACAAGGCGCTGTTCGTCGACGGCCTCGGCGCGGTCGCGGGCGGTGCCGCGTCCTCGTCGTCCAACACGGTCTACATCGAGTCCGCGTCCGGCATCGCCGAAGGGGCGCGCACGGGCCTGGCGAACGTCGTCACCGGGCTGCTGTTCCTCGCCGCGATGTTCCTGACACCGCTGTACGCGGTCGTCCCGGTCGAGGCCGCCGCGCCCGCGCTGGTCATCGTCGGCGCGCTGATGATGATGCAGGTCAAGGAAATCGACTTCAGCGACTTCTCCATCGCGCTGCCCGCGTTCCTCACCATCGTCGTGATGCCGTTCACCTACTCGATCGCCAACGGCATCGGCGCGGGCTTCGTCAGCTACGTGCTCCTGCGCACGTTGACGGGGCGGGCCAAGAGCGTGCACCCGCTGATGTGGGTGGTCGCCGCCGCGTTCCTCGTCTACTTCGCCATCGGTCCCATCAGGGAGCTGTTCGGGGTGTGAGGTCCGGTTCAGCCACTCGGACGGGCACGGCGGGTAAATCGTGAGGTATGCTAACTACGTGACGGACACCGTGGGTGAGCAGGGACTGGCGAGCAGGCTCCGGCTTGCCGTGGTCAGGCTCAACCGCAGGCTCCGCGCGCAGCGCACCAACTCGTCGATCACCCTCACGCAGGTTTCGGCGCTGTCCACACTGCACAAGTGCGGACCGCTGACCCCCGGTGAACTGGCCGCCAAGGAAGGCGTCCAGCCGCCGTCGATGACGCGGGTGATCGCGGCTCTCGAGGAGTTCGGTTTCGCGACCCGCAGGCCTCACCCGACCGACGGCCGCCAGGCCATCGTGCAGCTCAGCGAGGCCGGTCTCGTGTTCGTGAACGAAGAGGTCGGCGCCAGGGAAGCCTGGCTCGACAAGCGGTTGGCCGAACTGACGGCGGAAGAGCGGGAACTCCTCTCCCGCGCGGCGGAGATCATCGACAGGATGGCGGGGCAGTAACAAGGTGCCGGCTTACGCGGGTGGTAGCGAGACGGATCGGGTCGACCGGGACATCGCGCTACCTCCGCCGAAGAAGGCGGCACCGAAGCGCACCGGCATGTTCGAGTCCCTGAAGGTCCGCAACTACCGCTTCTACGCCTCCGGCCAGGTCGTTTCCCTCATCGGCGTGTGGATGCAGCGCGTGGCGCAGGACTGGCTCGTGCTGGAGCTGTCCCACGGCAGCCCGGTCGCGCTCGGCATCGCCGCCGCGCTCCAGTTCGCGCCCACGCTGGTGTTCTCGCTCTACGCGGGTGTCCTCGCGGACCGGATGGACAAGCGCAGGCTGCTGCTGGTGCTGGAGACCGGGCTCGCGCTGTGCGCGCTGACGCTGGGGCTGCTGGACGTCACCGGGCTCGTGCAGCTCTGGCAGGTGTACCTGCTGTGCCTGCTGCTCGGGTGCGTGTCGGCGACGGAAACCCCGGTGCGGCAGTCGTTCGTGATCGAGATGGTCGGCAAGGCGCAGCTGCCGAACGCCGTGGCGCTGAACTCGATGACGTTCAACCTGGCCCGCATGGTCGGACCCGCGGTCGCGGGCGTCGGCATCACGCTCATCGGCACCGGCTGGATGTTCCTGATCAACGCGGCCTCGTTCGTCGGGGTGATCGGCGGGCTGCTGCTGATGAACGTGGCCCAGCTGCACCGCTCCGACCCGGTGCCCCGCGAGCGGGGCCAGTTGCGCGAGGGCCTGCGGTACGTGCGGGGCCGTCCTGACCTGGTGATCCTGCTCGTGCTGGTCTTCTTCATCTCCACGTTCGGGCTGAACTTCTTCCTCACGCTCGCGGTCATGGCGCGCAACGTGTTCGGCGGCAACGCCGACGCGTACGGCCTGCTGACGACCCTGCTCGCCGTCGGCACCCTCGCGGGGGCCACGCTCGCCGCCAAGCGCAGCACGCGCGGCAAGCCGCGGCTGGGACTGCTGATCGGCGGCGCGCTGGCGTTCGGCGTGCTGGAGGTCCTGGCGGGCCTGATGCCGAACCTGATCACGACCGGGCTGATGCTGATCCCGGTCGGCATCGCGATGATGACTTTCACGACCACCGCCAACGCCACCGTGCAGCTGTCCGTGGCGCCGGACATGCGCGGCCGGGTGATGGGCCTCTACATGCTGGTGTTCCTCGGCGGCACCCCGCTGGGCGGGCCGGTGATGGGCTGGCTGGCCGAGGTGTTCACCGGCCGTGCCCCGCTGGTCGCGGGCGGCGTGATCTCCATCGTCACGGCGCTGGTCGGCTACGCCGTCCTGGTTCGCCGCGGTGGGCTGGTGCTGCCCAGGTTCCCCGTGCGCCGCCGCGGGTAGCGGTCCTGCGCTCTTTCGGGACGCCCACTTCCCAACGTTAAGAGCTTAGGCTAACCTAAGTCTTGTCACTTCGTGGTGGGAGTGGCAGTCAGTTCGGGAACAGACCAGACCCCGCCCCCGGTCGTACCACCGGGGGCGGGGCCTGGTCGTTTTCCGGCGGAGCGGGAAAACTCGGTTGCCCGGCGGTCCCCGTGCTGGAACGGTCAGGACCGTGTCCGTCTTGACAGCTCGCAAGGTCACGCTGTCGTTCGGTCCGAGGACCGTGCTCCTGGAGGTTGATCTCGATGTTCCCGCAGGCGAACGCGTAGGCCTGGTCGCACCGAACGGCGTCGGCAAGTCGACCCTGCTGAGGGTCCTGGCGGGCGAACTGGTCCCCGACGAGGGCGTTGTGGTCCGGCACCCGACTTCGGCCGTGGTGGCGTACCTCACCCAGGAGACCCATCCACTCCCCGGTGAATCCCTGCGCGCCCACCTGGCCCGCCGCACCGGCGTCGCCGAGGCGTCCGCCCGGTTCGACGAGGCGACGGTCGCGCTGTCCGAAGGCGCTCCGGGAGCCGACGACCTGTACTCGGCGGCGTTCGACCGCTGGTCGGCTATCGGTGCGGCCGACTTCGACGAGCGCGCGGACGCCGTGTGCGACCGGCTCGGCCTCGCCGCGGACCTGCTCGACCGCAGGGACGCGCACGAGCTGTCCGGCGGCCAGTCGGCCCGGCTGCGGCTGGCGTCGGTGCTGCTGACCAGGGCGGACGCGCTGCTGCTCGATGAGCCGACCAACGACCTCGACGCCGACGGGCTGGACCTGCTGGAGGCGCACGTCGCGTCCAGCCCGGCGGCCGTGGTGCTCGTGAGCCACGACCGGGAGTTCCTCGCCCGCACCGCGACGGCGATCGTGGAACTGGACGAGTTCACCCACGCCGCCACCCTGTTCCGCGGCGGCTGGGACGCCTACCAGGAGGAGAAGGCCGCGGCCGTCCGGCGGGCGCGCGAGGAGTTCGAGGCGTACGCGGCCAAGCGCGACTCGTTGACCGAGCGGTCGCGCCAGACCCGCGAGTGGTCCCGGCAGGGCGTCCGCAACGTCGCCAAGTCCAACGAGACCGACAAGCACATCAAGCACCGGGAGAAGCAGCGCTCGCAGGCGACCGCGGCCAAGGCGTCCATTGTGGACCGAACGCTGGAACGCCTTGACGAGGTGGAGGAACCGCGCGAGGCGTGGGAACTCCGCCTCACGCTGCCCAGCGCGGGCCGGGGCAGCCAGATCGCCTTCACGCTGCGCCAGGCCGTGGTGCGGCGCGGCGACGTGACGCTGGGGCCGGTCGACCTCACCATCGGCGCGGGCGAGCGCTGGCGGATCACCGGCCCGAACGGGTCGGGCAAGTCCACGCTCCTCGGTGCGCTGCTGGGCCGCGTCCCGCTCCTGTCCGGCGAACGGAGCCAGGGATCGTCGGTCGTCGTCGGCGAGGTCGACCAGCTCCGCGAGGAGTTCGCCACCGACCGGTCGGTGCTGGACGTGGTCGTCGCGGCCACCGGGCTGGAGCAGGTCGACGCGCGGACGCTGCTGGCGAAGTTCCGGGTGGGCGCGGACGCCGTCCTGCGCCCGGCCCGCAGCCTGTCGCCCGGCGAGCGCACCCGTGCCGGACTCGCCCTCCTGCAGGCCCGCGGCACGACCTGCCTGGTGCTGGACGAGCCGACCAACCACCTCGACCTCGCGGCCATCCACCAGCTGGAACAGGCGCTCGAAACGTACGAGGGCACGTTGCTGCTGGTCACGCACGACCGGAGGCTCGCGGAATCGATCTCCGTCGACCGTGAGCTGGACGTTCGTGGGCTGTGCACCACCCCACCCGAGAAGGGTGCAAGATAGGAGGATGAGCACCGAGGAGGACTGGCCTGTCGAACAGACCTGGTCCATGCGCAACACGCACTGGCACGCCTACGTCGAGCACACCTCGCTGGACCACGCCTCCCCTCGGGCGGAACGGCTGGAACGCACCCCGGAAGAGGTGCTGAGCACCCCCGCCGAGGTAGCCGCCTGGCTGGAGGTGAACCTCCGCAGCGCCACCAAGCCGGAGGAAGCCGGGAAGAAGCGCGTCAAGGACGAGCGCGACTTCTCCGACTCCAACCGGGTGCACACCTCGCTGGCCTCCTGCGGCGAGTCCATCTACACCGGTGTCAAGGGGATGCTGACCCTCGCGGTCGAGGCCGTGACCCCGGACGACTGCCGCAGTTCCCACGACGGCGCGGACGTCGCGCCACTGAAGTCCGGCCGCCGCCGCTAGACCGTTCGGCTGCCTCACGAGGTCAGAGGGGCCAGGTGTGCACGGGGTCGCCCCCGTGCATGAGTTCGACGTACCGCTTGAGCATCCCGGTGAGCGCGGCTCCGCGATCGGCGCCGCGCTCTTCCAGGCGCACCACGGTGTCGCGCTGCCACGACGAGCCCGTGCGGCGGGTCAGGCAGCGCTGCTCGATCACCCCGAGGTAGCGCTCGCGGGCCTCGTCGGACACGCCGCAGGCGCGCAGCCCGTCGTGCGCCATCGGCAACAGCCTGCGCAGCACCAGTTCGTCCGGCGGGACCCAGCCGATGCCCGGCCAGTACAGCTGCGCGCCCATCCCGTGCCGGGAACCGGTGAACAGGTTCTCCTCGGCCGCCTGGAACGACATCCGAGTCCACAGTGGACGCTCCTGGTCGACCAGCGCCCGCTGGGCGCCGTAGAAGAACGCCGCGTTGGCCACGATGTCCAGCACGGTCGGACCCGCGGGCAGCACCCGGTTCTCGATGCGCAGGTGTGGCACGCCGTCGACCACGTCGTACACCGGCCGGTTCCACCGCCAGACGGTGCCGTTGTGCAGCCGCAGCTCGGAGAGTTCCGGCGTGCCGCCGCACTCCAGCACCTCGACGGGGTTCTCGTCGTCGGTCTCGGGCAGCAGCGCCGGGAAGTAGCGGGCGTTCTCCTCGAACAGGTCGAAGATCGAGGTGATCCAGCGCTCGCCGAACCACACCCGCGGCCGCACGCCCTGGTTCTTCAGCTCCTCGGACCGCGTGTCGGTCGCCTGGAGGAACAGCGGGATGCGGGTCTCGTGCCACAGCGCCCGGCCCAGCAGGAACGGTGAGTTCGCGCCGATCGCGACCTGCACGCCCGCGAGGCACTGCGCCGCGTTCCAGTGCGCGGCGAAGTCGGAGGGCGCCACCTGCAAGTGCAGCTGCACGGACGTGCAGGCGGCCTCCGGCAGGATCGACTCCTGGTAGCTCAGCAGCTTCTCCGGGCCGCGGCCGGGGATCGGCGAGCCCACCATGTGCAGCACGGTCTCCTCGCCGCGCGCGGCGAAGATGCGGTCGTTCAACACCTTGTAGCGCGAACTGTTCGACAGCCACCGCTGGTCGAAGTGCTCGTGCCGCAACGTGGGCAGCACCCCGATCATCACCAGGTTCGCACCCGCGTCCTTCGCCTTCTCGTCGGCGGCACCCAGCGACGCCCGGAGATCCTGTTCCAGGCCGAGCGTCTCGTCACCCGCGAGCGCGCGCGGCGGGACGTTGATCTCCAGGTTCTGCTGGCCGAGTTCGAGGGTGAACGACGGGTCGTCGATCTTCTCCAGCACTTCCGCGTTCGCCATCGCCGGTCTCATCGCGTCGTCCACGAGTGCCAGCTCTATCTCCAGGCCCATCTGCGTGCGGGGAAAGGAGAAGCTGTCCTCCGCGAGCATGGTCGCCAGGGCTTCGAGGCACCGCTGCACCTTTTCCCGGTACTGCTGGCGGTCTTCGCGGGTGTACGTGCGGCTGGAGACATCTCTACCCATGCCGCCTCCCCTTCGTCGTGCGGCTCCGGCGGCGGAGTGGAGCGCCAACGGTGGCACAGCGCGCAGGGGGCCGCCAGAGCCCAAATCGGTGCTCTCCGTCACTTCGATGTAACAATCGGCGAGGATGTGCTGGTTGGCGGCTTGGCTGTTGAGCCCTCTGGACTACGAGCGTCGCTCACATGGTGGGAGGTGCGAGAATTCCGCCGTGGTGATCGAGATCGACGACCCGGCGGATCCGCGGCTGGACGACTTCCGCGACCTGTCGACGGCCGACCGCAGACCGGACCGGCCGGGTGGCCGCGGCCTCGTGATCGCCGAAGGCGTGGTCGTGGTCGAGCGCCTGCTCGCGTCGCCATTCCCGGTGCGGGGGTTCCTGGGGGTGCGCAGGCGGATCGAGGCGCTGGGCGAACTGCCCGCACCCGCGTACGTCGCGTCCGCCGACGTGATGGCGGAGGTCGTCGGCTTCCACCTCAACCGCGGCGTGCTCGCCGCCGCCGACCGGGCCGTGCAGCCGTCGGCGGCCGAGATCGCCGCGGGCGCCCGCCGCCTCGCCGTGCTGGAAGGCGTGGGGGACCACGAGAACCTCGGGTCGATCTTCCGCAACGCCGCCGCGCTGGGCGTCGACGGCGTCCTGCTCGGCCCCGGCTGCAGCGACCCGCTCTACCGGCGCAGCGTCCGGGTGTCGATGGGGCACGTGCTGCGGGTGCCGTTCGCCGGGCTCGACTCGTGGCCCGGCGGCCTGGACATGTTGCGCTCGCAGGGTTTCCGCGTCGTCGCCCTCACCCCGCGGGAAGGATCGGTCAGCCTCGCGGACGCGGGCCTGCGGGGTTCGCGGGTCGCCGTGCTGCTCGGTTCGGAAGGGCCGGGACTGACCGAGGAGGCCATCGCCTCGGCGGACGTGGCCGTCCGCATCCCGATGGCGGCGGGCGTCGATTCCCTCAACGTGGCCACGGCCGCGGCCGTGGTGTTCTACGCGATCGCCTGAAAGACCGGGCGACACGATACGTTCTTCTTGGAAGCCGTGACCGTGGGAGGGACCGTTCGTGGAGTTGCGTGTGCAGGCAGGCCGCGCGGTGCTCGCGGGCGAAAGCGAGTCGGGTGAACTGGAAGTGGATCCGCACACCCTTCCGCTGGGTGCCGGCCTGGCCGAGGCGCTGCACGAGTGGGCCAAGGTGGCCGAGGCCGTGCAGCGCACCAACGCCCCCGCCGACGGCGCCGCGGGCGCCCTCGTGACCAGGCGCGGCCGTCAGCTGGCGGGCAGGCTCGCCGCCGACATGGGCACCCCGGTCGCCTTCGCCGACCCGGTCACCGGCGAGCGCCACCTGGTCGACGCCTCGCAGTCCGGCGTCCGCCCGAAGATCCGCATCCCCGCACCCGTTGTCGAGCCGGACGCCGAAGAACAACCCGCCGAACCGACCCCGTGGGGCACGGGGCTGACCGTCAGCGTCTTCAGCGGCGCGGTCGCCGCCCTCATGGTCGTCACGCTCTCCCTCGGCCTCGGCGAGACCAACCGCTGGCTGGCCCTCATCGCGAACGTGCTGGTTGTGGGCGGCATCGCCCCGTCGGTGTGGCTGGCCCGCAAGGTGATCATCTGGCGCTGGGTCGCGTACGGCGTCACCACCGGCGTCGTGCTGGCCTGGCTCTCCCTCATCCTGACCCTGCTCGAACCCTGACGTCGGCCCAGCCCGCACTGGGACTCGGCCGCTCCGCGAGCCGTCCGCTGGGAAAATCATTCCCACTCGCCCCGCAGGTGCCGCGCGACCAGCGCGGCGTGGGAGAGCGGGGTCGACAGGTCGGTCACGTCGCCGTTCGTGGTGTAGTCGAGCAGCACCACGTCCCGCTCGGCCGCCAGTGCCCGCAACTCGGCGACCTCGGCTTCCGCCCGGTTCTCCAGCACCCACCGGTAGGTCGGCAGGTAGATGCGGCGGCGGGCCTCCTCGTACGGCAGCAGGTCGGTGCCCTCCAGGCCCGCGCGGTGGCCGCGGACCGGGCCGAAGCGCCGCACGGTGCGCTTGAGGCCCGCCATGGTGGTCACCCGCAGCTTGGTCGCGTCGACGTCCGCGTCGTCGAAGACCTTCAGCGCCTGCCAGACGCCCTCGACCGACTCACCGGTCACGCCCGGCGTGAAGGGCACCGGGATGCCGTCGTGCGGGTAGAACGGGCTGAGGCGCACCCACGGCGCCGGGCCCTTCGAGGTCACGTCCACCACCGCGGCTCCTGGGTGGTTCTTCACCAGCCAAGCGCTTCCGCGCCTCCTGCTCGCCACGTGCACTGCCATGCCCGCAGAGTGCCGGCCGGGTCCGACAATTTTCGGGCCAGGAACCGTTGGCGCAGGTCGGGCGTCGGATCGGCATGAGCGACGCGGGCTGGTGGGTGCTGGTCGAGGAGATTCGTGGCATGGGTGACGGGCGCGAGTGGAAGGTCTCGCACGTCGCGCCCGTCGGTGACCAGGAAGCCGCGCGGGCGGAGGCGTTGCGGCTGGCCCGCGAGTTCCAGCCCGCCTACCCGTGGGCTCCCAAGTCGCGGAAGGTGCTGCGGCTCGGTGACGGCTCCTACTTGGTGATCGTGGAGGGCCGGGCGTCGTCGTTCCACTTCCGGACGCGGGTGGGCGAGCTGGTCGAGTGACGGTTCCCTGACCTGCGCACAGGGGAGTTCCGGCGGTGGATACGGCGATCCGGCGGCGGTGGCGTTCGTCCGTACGGGGCAACGATGCGGTCGCCCGGCGCACCGGCGGTGCGGCATCCTGGAGGGCCGACGACTGTCGGTGTGGCTTGCGATAGTGCTCCTGGTGCTCAACGGCGAGCGGAGAGAGGGGTGGCGAGCGATGAGCTGGAACGTACTGCTGAGCGTGGTGCCCGATGGCTTCCGGTCGATCGAGGAACTGCCGAGGGACTTCCGGTCCCCGCCCATCGGACCGCACGGTCAGGTCGAGGACGCACTTCGGCGGGCTGTGCCCGCCATCGACCTGGAGGACACCAGTTGGGGCGTGATCGACGGGCCTGGATGGCTGGTCGAGGTGAACATCGGCCGGGACGATCCCGTCGACTCGATCATGCTGCACATCAGGAGCGGCGGGGATTCGGTGCTGCCGGTGGTGTTCCAGGTGGCGGGGGAGTTGGGGTGCCGACCGTTGGACATGACCACCGGGGAATGGCTGGCGGACTCCCGGTCCTGCGAGCGGCGGTGGGACTAGTGCCTGTCGTGGTTCAGGGGCACCGCG
>JBDSAJ010000585.1:0-2782 GCA_039922235.1 Umezawaea sp. | reverse complement strand
ACCACGCCGGGGCCAGGCGCTGCGTGGTGCGCGCCTGGCTGGACGGCGACCTGCACGTCGAGGTGGTCGACGACGGCGCCTGGCTCCCCCCGTGCGAATCCGTCGGCGTCGGCCTGCGGTCCATGCGGGAGCGCGCGCACGAACTCGGTGGCACGTGGGCGATCGAGCACCGTGGCAGTGGCGGCACCCGCGTCGCCGTCGACCTCCCCGTCACGGGCGGGATGTGAGCGGTCATGCTGCGGGCACTGGTCGTGGACGACCACCCGATGTTCCGCTACGGGGTGTCGGCCACGCTCGACGCCGACCCGGACATCGAGGTGGTCGGCGAGGCCGCGGGTGGGGTGGCGGCCGTCGCGCTGGCGGCGGAGCTGGCTCCCGACGTGGTGGTCATGGACCTGAACATGCCGGACCTCGACGGCGTCGAGGCGACCAAGCAGATCGTGCACGGCGACAGCCACGTCGGTGTGCTGGTGCTGACCATGTTCGACGACGACGAGTTCGTGTTCGCCGCGATGCGGGCGGGTGCTCGCGGTTACCTCCTCAAAGCCTCGCGGCCGCAGCAGATCATCCGCGCCGTGCGTGCGGTCGGGGACGGTGAGGCGATCTTCAGCCCGGCCATCGCGGCACGGCTGCTGGCGTACTTCGGTTCCGGCGGCCAGTCGAGGGAGGAGGCGTTCCCCGAACTCACCGCGCGGGAACGGGAAGTCCTCCGCCTCATGGTCGAGGGCATGGGCAACGGGCAGATCGCGCGAGCACTGGTGCTCAGCCCGAAGACCGTGCGCAACCACGTGTCCAACATCCTGCGCAAGCTGCACGTCGCGGACCGGAACCAGGCGATCTCCAGGGCGCGCGAGGCAGGCCTGGCCGCGGAACCGGGACAGGTCGGGACACCGGTCCCATGGTCTCGGGACACCTCGGGTCGGGACCATGGGATCACCGACGTCGACCTTCAGGGCGGAGCACCGCGATGACCAGCGAGCAGATACCGGTCGTACTCCACGCCACGGATTCCATCTCCCGAGCCGGGGTCACGGCCGCGCTGCGGTCCAGACCGGAGATCCGGCTCGTCGACACGGACCTCGCCGACGCGACCGCACCGCCGCCCGTCGCGCTGGTCGTGCTCGACCGGGTGGACGACGACGTCCGGCAGCTGCTGCGCAAACTGCAGTGCCACAACTACCCCGGCATCGTCCTGATCGCGGGCGAGGTCGCCGACGCGGATCTGCTCAACGTGGTGAGCAGCGGTGTGTCGGCGGTGATCCGGCGGTCCGAGGCCACACCGGACACGCTGGTCCGGCTGATCAAGGCGACCGCCGCGGGCGAGGGCGCGCTGCCCGCCGACCTGCTCGGCAGGCTGCTCGACCGGGTGTCCCGCTTGCAGCGCAACGTGTTGAACCCCAACGGGTGGAACATGGCGGGGATGTCCGACCGGGAGACCGAGGTGCTCCGGTTGATCGCCGACGGCTTCGAGACCAGGGAGGTCGCCGAGAAGCTCTGCTACTCGCAGCGCACGGTGAAGAGCATCCTGCACGACATCACCAACCGGTTCCAGTTGCGCAACCGCACGCACGCCGTCGCGTTCGCGCTGCGGGAGGGGCTGATCTAGCACCGGTCAGCCTTCGGACCGGCCGGAGAAGGACGCCGACGGCGTGCAGTTGCCCCGGTCGACGGGATTCTGGCAGCTCACCTCGAAGACGACCTTCTCCCCCGGCTTGAACCGCCAGGCCTGCAGCCAGTGGTGGTCGAGGTCGCGGAAGTTCGCCAACCCGACTTCGAGCAGGACGCTCTTGGTCCCGTCAGCGTCGCGCAAGATCCGCACGGTTCCGTTGTCACCCCTGGGGTTCTGCAAGATGAGGTCGGTGACCACGAGGGTCTTCTTGTCGTCCGGCGGGGTGAAGGTGAACTCGGTGAACCGCTTCGCGTCGCTGTCGATCTGGGCGTCGGCGGCCACCCGGAAGTCCGTCGGCTCGGTCGGCGTCGTCGTCTGCTTCGCACCGGGAGTGGGCCCGGCCTGGGGGTTCGCCGGATCGAGGCCCGCAGCCTCCATCGCCTTCGAGGATTCCTGCTTCGCCTGCGCCGAGTCGCCGGCAGCCGCAGCGGCGGCGTCCTCCGCCTTCTGCGCGACGACCTTCACCTCTTCCGCCTGCTGCGCGGACGCCTCCCGCGCGGCCGACCGCACGGCGGGCTTCAACACCGTGAACCACAGGGTCACCAGCAGCACCGCCAACGCGAGCAGCGCCAGCAGCGCGGGCAGCAGCCACTTCGGCAGCAGCTGCCGCTGCACCATCGTGCCGTCGGCGGTCAGCGGCTGACCGCTGCTGGGCACGACCTCGACCCGGAAGAGGTGCCGCTTCGGTTGTCCGCGCAGGAACTTCTTCTTCGGCCGAGCCTGCATCCGGATGAACCCGGCGGTACCGGGCGGCAGCACGACGTCCGACCGCTCCAGCCGGAAGTCCAGCTCGTCCTCGGGGTCGACCGGCCGCAGCAGCAGGGTGACCGGGTGGTTGCCGAGGTTGTCCACGGCGATCTCGTACTTCGCCCGCGAACTGGCCTCCACCTTGGCGGGCACCAGTTCCGCGGCCACGTCGCTGAACGCTCCGACCTGGATGTCGCCTTCCTCCACCACGGAGCCGTACGGGTCCTCCCGCGAGGTGACGCGGACGCCGAAGCCCACTTCTCCCGAGGGCACCTCGGCGGTCCTCGGTGGAGCGAACCTGATCACCACCTCGGCCGACTCCTGCGGCAGCAGGTTCACCGTCGCCGGTTCGGCGGTCGCCCACGC
>JBDSAJ010000584.1:0-4231 GCA_039922235.1 Umezawaea sp. | reverse complement strand
ACAGCCTCTTGATCTCCGACTGCCCGACGGCGGGCGTGCTCACCACCAGGCAGCCCACGGCGGTATCCCCGCTCAGCGCGACCAGCACCACATCATCGGCGAACGCGGTCCGCGGGTCCGAGACCTCTGCCCGGTAGCGGTCCGGCAGCCCGTCCACGTCGGCGACGGCCTGGCCCTTCTCGGCCTCCGTCCGCAGGTGGTAGGCCGACAACAGCCCGGCCGGCCCCTCGTCGGAGGACGAGGACGGGCCGGGCCAGCGGACGACCACGACCTCGCGTTGTTCAGTCATGGCCCCAGCATCACACCGGCACGAGCCGCGCACCGCACGGGGTCCCTTGGTCCACTCCGGACTCCGGACCCAGCGCGGTACTCAGTCACGCCTGGAGTTTCGCGAGGGTCAGCACCTGACCCCCGATGCCCCAGCCACCGTCGGCGACGTCCTCGACGAGCACCATCGTGGTGGCACGGGCCCGTTCGCCGAACGTCTCGGCGTACAGGTCGGACACCTTCGTGACGAGGACTTCCTTCTGCTCCGCCGTGAGCGTCCCGGCGGGCACCTTCAGGTTGGCGAACGGCATGTCTGCTCCTTGTTCGGTGGTTGCACCACGAACCATGCCGCCGCGGCGAGCGGACGACCAGGAGCCGTCCACCCAGGGGTCGACACCCCCTGGCAGCCCGTGCCCAACTTGCGCACACTGGTGACGTGAACCTGCTCGAACTCGGCGCCTTCCTCCGGTCCCGGCGCGCCCGGATCACGCCCGCCGAGGTCGGGCTGCCCACCGGTCCGCGCCGCCGGGTCCCCGGTCTGCGCCGCGACGAGGTCGCCCAGCTCGCGGGCGCGTCCGTCGACTACTACATCGAGCTGGAACGCGGCCGCGGGGCGCAGCCGTCGGGGCAGATGCTGGCCGCCCTCGCGCGGGCGCTGCGCCTGGACCACGACGAGCGCGACCACCTCTACCGGCTCGCCGACCGCCCGCCGCCCGCGCCGCACGGCCCGTCGACCCACGTCCAGCCCGCTATGCTCGCGCTGCTGGACCGGCTGGACACGACCCCGGCGCAGATCATCACCGACCTGCACGAGACGCTCGCGCAGAACCACCTGGCGAAGGCGCTGCTCGGCGTGCCGCCGCTGCGGAACGGCCATGCGACCAGCTTCGTGTACCGGTGGTTCGCCGAGCCGGACGTGCGCGCGGTCTATCCCGAGGCCGACCACCCGCACCACTCGAAGGTCCTCGTGCACGACCTGCGCGCGGCCGTCGCCCGCCGTGGCAGGGATCCGCGGACTGCCGACCTGGTCGCCCGGCTGCTCCGCACTGGCGCGGAGTTCACCGAGCTGTGGGACACCGGCGACGTGGCCGTGCGGCGCGGCGACCGCAAGCGGGTGAACCATCCCTCGCTCGGGACGCTGGACATCCACTGCCAGAACCTGTTCAGCGAGGACGGCAGGCAGCGGCTCCAGTTCTTCACCGCTCCGGCGGGCAGCCCGGCCGTCGACCAGCTGCGGCTGCTGGGCGTGATCGGCATCCAGGAACTCGGTGCCCCCGCGGGGGTTACGGCTGACGGCCGATGAACGCGATCAGCCGGGTCTGCACGTCCGCGTCCTCGGGCACCGCGACCTTCGGCCCGTAGTGCCCGCTGGTCCGCAGCACCTCGTCCATCCCCACCATGCCGTCCAGCAGCTGCTCGCACTTGACCGGGTCGAGCCGCTCGTCCTGCCCGGTGGCGCGCGCCAGGTCCCACGTGTGCAGGAAGACGTCGCTCGTGTAGAACATGTCGACCGCGCGGTCCAGCGGCACCTCGCCGAGGTGCGGGTTGGTCAGCACCCGGTCCGCCGTCTTCGGGTCGTCCAGCAGCGCCTGCACCCCGTCGCTGTGCACCGTCCACGCCGCCACCGGGTCCTCGTCCACCGACGGCCCCTTGGGCAGGTCGACGTCCGCACCGGCCTTCAGGAACGCCGGGAACCACTCGACCAGGTGCCGCACCACGTCCCGCGCGACCCACCCGTCACACGGTGCGGGGGCCTCCCACGCATCCCGCCCGACACCGCGCACCCGCTCGGTGAAAGCCCCTGCGATAGCCCGGTGTTCCTCTGCGGCGGCAGCCATGGTGTTCTCCTCGGTGGTGTGCGCGACCTCGCCGGCATCCTGCCCCCGTGCGTCGCGACTAGTCCAGGCGACGCACCGGCGAACGCCAGAGGACAAGGGCCGCCACCGCCACCGGGACCGCCGCGAGCAGGTACGTCCCGCGCACGCCGAAGCCCTCGGCGGCCACTCCGCCGAGCAGCGCGCCCACCGGTGTGCCACCCATCGCGATCATCCGGACCGACGTGTTCACCCGACCCTGGAGCCCGTCGGGGGTCACCCGCTGCCGAATGGTGATCCCGTTCGTCACCGCCAGGGTGTTGGCGCAGAACCAGATCGCCCACGTCACGAGCGCCACCACCCAGTGCCCGGCGACCACGACCGCGAGCAGCGCCGGGACGTACGCGGCGAACGCGACCACCGCCACGCGACCGTTCCCCAATCGCCTGCTCAGCACCGGCAGCAGGACCGTGGCCAGCAGTGCGCCGACCGCTCCGGCCGCGAAGAACAGCCCGACCCGCCAGTCGTCCGAACCGATCCCCAGGTCCCGGCCGACGTGCACGACGAGCATCCCGGCCACCGCTCCGCTCGACGCGGTGAGCGCGACCGCCGCTCCCGTGACGACGCGGACCTCCGGGGTGCGCCGGATGAACTCGAGGCCCTCCCGGATGGTCCGGGTCAACGGCTCCCGCGGTGACTCCGGCGCGGTGAGCCGCGTCCGGATCCGGAGGATCAGCGCCGCCGAGACCAGGTAGCTCACCCCGTCGGCCGCCAGCACCGCGCTGGGGTGCGCGGCACTCGCGACCACACCCGCCACCGCGGGCATGGCGATGGCCGCCACCACCCCGGACGACCAGATGACCGAGTTCGCCCGCACGAGCCCGTCCCGTCCGACGACCGCGGTCAGCGCTCCCCACGCGGCGGCGTCGAACCACACGAACGCCGCCCACACCACGAACGTCACCACCAGCACGTGGGCGGTGCTCCCCGCGCCCGCCGCGTACGCCAGCGGGACCGACAGCAGGGCCGCCGCCGACACCAGGTCCGAGCCCACCATGAGCCGCTTGCGGCTCACCCGGTCGGCCAGCGCTCCCGCGAACAGCCCGAAGCAGAGGTAGGGCAGGACGGCGAACGCCGACACCGCGCCGGTGAGCACGGCCGAGCCGGTCTGCTGGAACACCAGGATCGGCAGCACGGCCGCCGTGGCCTCGGCTCCGGCGACCGAGGTGGTGCGGCTGGCCAACCACAGCCGGAAGTCACGCGTCCACACGGTCACGCCGCCCCGGACACCGCGCGGTCCAGGAAGTCCAGCACCAGCGGGCTCGCGATGTCGCGGAACTCCTCGAAGTACGCGTGCCGGGCGCCCGGCACGAGCACGAGCCGCGCGCCGGGGACGCGGTCCGCCAGCAGCGGGGCGTTGGCGGTCGGGTTGAACGTGTCGGCGTCGCCGTGCACGACGAGCGTCGGGGCGGTGAGGTCGGGCAGCACGTCCCACGCGTCGTGCAGGTTGCTGGCGGACAGGTGGCCGCGGCGGGCGCGCGGGGACATCCTGCGGTCGCCCAGCGTGCGGTAGGGGCCGGGGTGGGTGGCGAGCCACTCCGGGGTGTACATCAGGTCGAGCAGGGCGCGCCGGACCACCGCGGGGTCTGGTGAGGCGAGCAGCCCGCGCACCTCGTCGCTCCGCTCGAACCCGTGCTTTCCGCCGGGCGACGTGCAACCGAGCACCAGCGCTCGCACGCGGGACGGGTGGGCCGCGGCGACCCACTGCGCGACCCTCCCGCCCATCGAGGTGCCGTAGACGTCCGCCCGGTCGACGCCGAGGTCGTCGAGCACCGCGACCACGTCGTCCGCGAACTGGCGGGTGCTGTACGTCCCCGGCGACTCGCCGCTCCCGCCGGTCCCCCGGTAGTCGAGCGTGATGGTGGTGCGCGCGGTGTGGAAGTCCTCGCGGACGTCGTCCCACCACTCGTGGCTGTTGGCCTGCCCGGACAGCAGGACCAGCGGGTCACCGCCGCCGCGAACCTGGTAGGCGATCTCGACCCCGTCCGGGGTGGTGGCGTGCGGCACGTCGGGCTTCCTTCCTGGAGCTGTCGACACCTCCATCCAACTGCAACCCGGTGCGCCGGTTCCGCGCGCCCGAGGGCACGACG
>JBDSAJ010000583.1:0-21302 GCA_039922235.1 Umezawaea sp. | reverse complement strand
GCAGGTCGCCGTCCATCACCACGATCCACTCGCCGTGCGCCTCTGTGAGTGCCGCCAGCACCGCTCCGCTCTGGCCACCGCGACGTTCACCGGGGTTGCGGTGCACGAGCCGCACGGGGAACGGGGTCGTACCCGCACAGTTCAGCACGGCGGCGGGGGTCGCGTCGTCGCTGTCGTCGGCGAAGAGCACCTCCACCGCGAGCCCGGTCAGCGATCTGCCCAACCGATCGAGGACGGGGACGATGTTCGGCGCTTCGTCACGGGTCGGGATCACGATGCTGACCTCGATCGTGCGGCTGTCGCGAACCGATTTGTCGTCCGGCTTCGGCTGCTTGATGTCCGGCACTGCCCGCGATCGGTCGAACACGGATTCCACGGTGTGATTGCGCATTGGCGGGCTCCCTCACGATCGGTGGCACATCCCGCTCGTCGAGTGAATGATCGATGAACAGGTTGGGATATCGTGCTCGGCCGAATGTGTTCGCCGCATCGTCAACATTGACTATCCGTCACTGGTTGCCGACCCATTCATACGCGCTGAATGGTCTTTTGACAGGTTCTTCGCCTCTTCAGGGCCGCGGCGTGGTGTCGAACCGTGCGGCCATCGTCACACTCTGTGTGCGGGGTAACGGTATCGAAGTGGTCTCCGATTTGATGAACACGAGCTGAACAAGGAATTGCCGCCACGCCGCGTTGATCTCTCGGATGGGCACAAAGATGCAGTCACCAGCATTTCCGTTGCCGTGGTGGACTATCCCACGGTGGAATGCCTTGCGCGTAGAAGCGGCCACCGCCTCGGTCGTGTTCGGCGTGCTCCTGTGGGAGGGTGACCGGCTCGACGGCCTGTGGCCCGACCTGCCCGCGGGCGACGTGTTCGCGATCCTCACGCTCATTGCCGCCGTGGTCGCCGCCGCGGGCGCTATCGTGGCGCGGCTGAGCCCGCCCACAGCGGACGCGTCCAACCGCAGACTCGCCGGTCCCCTCGCGTTCTACGGCGTCGTGATGATCCCGGCCAGCGTGCTGCACATGCCCGCCGAGGTCGAACCGGGCATCGCCGTCGGCTTCTTCGTTGCCAGCACCCTGTTCTTGGCGCTGATGGTGCGGGCCCTGCGACCGACCGCCGCGCCGGGAATCTGGTGGCCCAAGGTCGTGGTGCTCGCGGTGCTGGTCACGGTCGGTGCGGGCGTCATGGGACAGACCACCGCGGTGACCAGGGATCCGGCCGGGCCGACACTGGCGACGACCGTCGTAGTGCTCGGCTGGTGCCTGACTTCCGTCATATTCGTGGTGATCGGCGGACTTCGGCACCACCGCGTCACCTGGAGGATCGGATTCGGGTTGGCCATGGTCGCCATCGCGCACCTCGACGAGATCGCCATCCGGCCGGAGCTCACCAGACCTGATCTCGACTTCGCGGCGTTGCGCCTGCTCGGTCTGCTCGTGGTGCTCGTTGCGCTGGCCCGGCCGGCGATCAAATGCATGCGAGTGGAGAGGGAACAGCTTGCCAAGGCCGAGTCGACAGCCCGCGAACTCGCCGCCGATGTCGAGGAGCGCGACCACGAGATCCGCAACCTCGTATCCGGGCTGTCCGGCGTGACACACCTGATGACCGTCGGCGGATCCGAGTTCGGCAGCCGCGCGTGGACGACGCTGGGCGCGGCGGTGCAGCAGGAGGTAGACCGGCTGAGCCACCTGCTCGGCCACACCGCGTCGGAGAACGGCGATGCCGTGCTCGACCCGCTGCTGGCGCGACTTGCGACGTTGCGCCGAGCTCGCGGTGCACACGTCGAACTCCAACTCCAGCCCGGTCTGCGCACGACGATGCCCGCTCCCGAACTCGCGCAGGTCATCACGAACCTGCTGGCGAACTGCGAGCGGCACGCGCCGGGAGCACCGGTGTGGATCAGGGCGTTCACCAGGGACTCGACCGTGCGCATCGAGGTCGCCGACGACGGGCCCGGACTGACCGCCGAGCAGGTGCGGCGCGTGTTGAGCGAGGGCGAGCACGACCCGTCGGCCGGGGGCAGCGGTGTCGGGCTTCGGGTCTGTGCGCGGTTGCTCCACGCGTACGGAGGTGCCTTGCGGATTCGCCCGAGGGGTGACGGTGCCGCCGGGTGCACCGTCATCGTCCAGGTGCCCGCCGTGGTGTCCGGTGGCGAGCGCGTGACGAAGGCGATGTAGCTGTGGGTTCCGTGCTCGTCGTGGACGATCACGTGCTCGTTCGGAGCACGTTGGTGATGGCGCTGGAATCGGAGGGTCACGACGCGTACGGCGTGCCCACCGCCAGCGCATCGGTGATCCTCGCGGAAGCGAGCAGACACCGGTCCGGACTGGTGCTGCTCGACCTGGACCTGGCCGAGGGCCCCAACGGGGCGGACCTCGTGGTGCCGCTGCGCTCGCTCGGGTGGTCGGTGCTCGTGGTGACCGGCAGTCGGGACCGGAAGGCTCTCGCGGCGGCGATCTATCGCGGTGCCGTCGGTTGGGTGAGCAAGACCTCGTCGTTCGAGGAGTTGCTGCTGGTCGTTTTGTCTGCCGCAGCGGGGGAAGAGGTGCTTGCGCCGGCGATGCGCGAGGAGTTGGTCCGACTGCACCAGCGGTTGCACGGCCACCGGTGTGAGGTGACCGAGCGCTTGTCGCGGCTGTCCACCCGTGAGCGTGAGGTGCTTGACCAGCTCGTGGCCGGCCGGGGAGCTTCCGCCATCGCGGTGGGGGCGATGGTGTCCATGTCGACGGTTCGCGCCCAGATTCGGGCGATCTTGGCCAAGTTGGAGGTTCGCACGCAGTTGGCTGCTGTGGCGATGGTCAACGAGGCTCGGCATCCCGATACCGATGACTGGCCGAGCGCATAGCCCGCCGGTGCTGCGTGAGTGCGCGGCGCCCAACCCGTCACCGGCCGGGCGCCGCATCGACGTCCTACGAGCGCGGCGGCGCGTCAGTGGTGCACGTCAGCGGAACCTCCGTGGGCACCAGGCGTTCTACGGAGCCGAGTCGACCGTCCGTGGCCTGTTGGGCCGGGGTCAGGTAGCCGATGAACAACTGCGTCCCTGCGGGCATCGCCGAGGGCGTGAACACGAAGGTGACCTTGCCGTCGGTGTTCTGCTCGCCCTTCATGACGCGGTCGACTCCCTCCCCGACGCCGCCCGTGCCCAGGTTCCCGTCATCGCGCGGCCCCCTGCAGAATTCGCCGACCTTGATCAGTACCGGGAAACCGGCCTGGCGCAACGCCGACTGCAGGCCCTCGTGGTCCTCGAAGTACTTCTCCTTGTCCCAGGTCACGCTGAGAGTGCCGTCCGGGTTGCCGTCCACCGTGTACGCGGCCGCGTGGACGTGCACCCCACCCGCCGAACTGTCCGCAGGCGAAGGCGGTGGGCCACCGAAGGTCGTCACGGCGACCGCCAGTCCCGCGACCGCCGCCGCACCCGCTCCGCCTGCGAGACGGCGACGACGGCGAGCACTGCCGACGGCCACGATCTGCTCGACCGGAGTGCTCATGGTCACCGCGCCCAGCGAATCCTGCACCGCGTCCAGCACCGTGTCGTGGTCTTTCATGGCCCGACCTCCAAGTTCTCGTTGATGGCGACGTGGCCGCGCAGCGTCGTGACTGCCCGCGACAGGTGAGCGGTGACGGTCCCCCGAGCAAGCCCGAGGGCTTTGGCCGTCATAGCCGTGTCGAGATCGAGGAAGACCCGGAGCACGACCACTTCCCGTTGTCGCCGCGGCAGTCGACGCAGCGCGGCGAGCAGCGTGGGGTCGAGCTCGTGCTCACCGACCGTGGTGTCCTCGACCTCGTGAACGCCGTCCAGCGCGACTTCCCGCCGCCGACGACGCCACCACGACACCCGCAGGTTCAACGCCGTGCGCACGATCCAGGCACGCGGCGCGGGATGCCGGCTCACCTTCTGCCAGGACATCCAGGCACGGGTGAACGCCTCGGCAACCAGGTCCTCGGCCAGCGACCGATCACCCACGCCTGCCAGGACAGCCCGCAGACACACGTCCCGGTCAGACCGGTAGAACTCCTCGAACTCCAGCTGCCTCACCTCCCCTCTACGCTTCAGCGCCCCGATCCACTTACCTTCTCGGGCGGTCGTCGCGGAAGAGGTGGCTAGTCGACGACGTTCAAGCCGCAACAGGAACCGACGGCGCACGCCGACCTGCCCGTGAGGTGATCCCGTCGGGTCGGTCCAGAGCCAGTGAGAGCCTTGCGGTCGATCTCGTGGACGGAAGGCTCGATCATGATGACCACCAGGAAGAGGAACACCCCGAGCAGGTCGTGCGGAAACTGACCAGCCCGATCAACTCTTGATCCGTGATCACCGACTGGAAGACCGAGTACGACCGGCTACGTCGGTATTCGGTACGGGGCCATCAGACCCCGGCCGGCCCCGCTGCCGCCTGCACCCATCGACAACCACTCGGTTCAGCTCTCGGGGTCCGGTCACTGCCCTGCGGGCCACGGGAGTGGCCGATCGGTGGAACCGCCTCACACCGGGCCGACGGCGGCGTGAGGCGGTTCCACCGATCTGTGGTGGTGCGTCAGGAGGTGCTGTTCCAGACGTTGGTGATCGAAGTCGCCTGCGCCGCCTTGCCCGCGTAGGGCAGGCCGTACATGTCCTCGATCGTGCGCAGCACGCTGAAGTGGTCGATGCGCCCGCTGTAGGCGCCCGGTTTGACCTGCTGGCCGTTGAAGATGGTGGCGATCCTGTTGTTCGAGCTGAAGTCGTCCTCGTCGAACGTGGTGATCAGCAGGCTGTTGTGCGTCTTGGCCCACTGCACGTAGGCGTCGAGGTGGCCCTTGAGCCATTTGTCACCGGTGGCCACCGAGCAGTCGTGCATGTCGTTGCACAGGTTGGGCACCACCCAGGACAGCGTCGGCAGCTTGGTGAAGTCCGCCGGGAACGCCGTGAGCGGCTGGTTGGCGCTCGCCGGGACGTTGGTGAAGTTCACCCAGGGGTTGTGCTTGCGGGCGTAGCGGCCCGACGTGCACGTGGTCGATCCGGCCGACGGGAGGTTCTCCGAGTAGCCCGCGAACGTCTTCCCGGCCGCGATCAGCTGCGCCGCCTCGTTGTTCGTGGAGAAGGTGTGCGGACAGGAGTCGTTCGTGATCCCCTGGTTGCCGCCGGAGAACAGGTCGAGGTAGTTCGGCTGGCTGGGGTGTTCGATCGCGAACGAGCTGGTGAAGTTCGCGCCGGTGCCCGCGAGCTGGTTGAAGTAGGGCGCGCTCGGGTTGCCGATGATCGAGCTCTGCGAGGTGTTCTCGAAGATCACGATCACCACGTGGTCGGGCGTCGGGACGCCGGTGGCCGCATGGGCCGAGGGGATGACGACACCGGTGATGGCGAGTGCCGCGCCAGCGACGGCCGCGGCCGTGCGACTGCGTGACGTGCGGATGCTCATTCGTGCTCCCTCTGACAGCCTTGTGGGCAGGATGCGGTTGCCGAGTGTGCTCCGGTCCGGGCGACCGTGGCGTGAACTGCGGGAGGCCAGGACGAGTTGACTCTTCACAGGTTCGGGCCAAGTGCGTAAAAGGTCCTTTGTGGACCATGTTGATGTGCGGTCGTTTCGGCATAAGATTGCCCAGTGTGCAAGTTCATGGCGGTTTCGTGACGGTGCTGTCCGAGGTGCGGCCGACGCTGGTCCTCAACGTCGGGTACGCCGAGGACCACATCGACTACTTCAGGCCGTTCCGGACACAGGACAACGCGAACTTCCTCGCCGGAGGTTTCGGCACCTGCCCGACCCTGTTCCGTCCGCCGTTCGGCAGCTACGACCGCACCACCCGCCAAGCCGCTGCCGACTGCGGCATGACCGCACTCGTCCGGTGGACCGCCGCCGTCGACGACGGCGGCGTGCAGTTCCAGTCGGGCGTCGAGGTCACCGCGGGCGACATCGTGCTCATGCGCTTCCGCGACTCCTTCGCCGACGACCACCTCGCGTTCCTCAACCGCGCACGGCAGGACGGCCCGCCCCGGCACTCACCGCGGGCACATCCGACCAAGCCCTGGGCAGGATTTGAAAGGTCTGGTCAGTGCGGCCCGACCAGACCGATCCGATAGGCCAGCACCACGGCCTGGACCCGGTCGCGGAGTTCCAGCTTGTTGAGGATCCGCCCGACGTGGGTTTTCACCGTGGCCTCGGACAGGGTGAGCTCCCGCGCGATCTCCGCGTTGGACAGCCCCTCCGCCACCTGGAGCAAGACCTCCGATTCGCGTTCGGTCAGCTTGGCGAGCCTGCTGTCCGGGGCCTCGTCGGCTCGGCCGCCGGGGTCCGGCAGGCGGTCGGCCATCGCGTCGAGCAGGCGGCGCGTGACGCTGGGCGCCACCACCGCGTCCCCGCTGGCCACGGCCCGGATCGCGGACAGCAGGTCGTCCGGCGGCACGTTCTTGAGCAGGAAGCCGCTGGCACCCGCCCGCAGACCGGGGAAGGCGTACTCGTCGATGTCGAACGTGGTCAGGATCAGCACCCTGGACCGGCCGTGCGAACGGACGATCTCCCTGGTGGCCTCGATGCCGTCCACACCGGGCATGCGCACGTCCATCACGACCACGTCGGGGTCCAGTTCCGCGGTGAGCCGGATGGCGGCCGCGCCGTCGGCCGCCTCGCCGACCACCGTCAGGTCCGGTTGGGACTCCAGGACCAGCCGGAAACCCAGGCGCAGCAGCGGTTCGTCGTCGACCAGCAGGATGCGGATGGTCACCTGGACACCTCGGGGGCGGGCCTGCCGGAGTCGAGCCGTGCGTGCACCCGCCAGCCGCCGCCGGGCCGTGCGCTCGCGGTGACCTGCCCGCTGAACACCGACACGCGCTCGCGCATCCCGCTCAGGCCGTGCCCAGCGGACTCGGACACCGGCGCGGGCCGCGTCAGGCCGTCGTCGACCACCTCCACGTCCACGACGGGGTCGGCGTACCGCAGGGTCACCTTGGCCTGCTTCGGGTGGTGGGCGTGCTTGAGCACGTTGGTCAGCGCCTCCTGGACCACCCGATAGGTGGCGAGCCCGGCCGTGGGCGTGAGCGGGAACGGTTGTCCCTGCACGGTCCACGACGTCGGCAGTCCCGCCGCCCGGACCTGGGACACCAGCTCGTCGATCTGGGCGATGCCCGGCTGCGGTGCGAGTTCCGGCGTCGCCCCGGTGCCGCGCAGGACGCCGAGCAGCCGGTGCATCTCGTCCAGCGCCTGCCTCCCAGTCGCCGACACGTGCCGCGCCGCAGCCTCGGCTTGGACGGCGTTGGTGCGCGCGGCGAACGCGGCCCCGTCGGCCAGTGCGATCATCACCGACAGGTTGTGCGCCACGATGTCGTGCATCTCCCGCGCGATGAGCGCACGCTCCTCGGCAGCGGCGATCTGCGCCTGCTGGTCGCGTTCCCGTTCGGCGCGCAACGCCCGGTCTTCCAGCGACGCCAGCAGTGCTCGTCGGGTCCGGAGGTTCACGCCCAGGACGAAGGCCGCGGTCACCATGCCGGACAGCAGCACGAACGTGGAGGGCACGTCCCTGGCGGGCACCCACCGGGCGACCGCCACGACCACTCCGGCCTCCAGCACCACCGCCGCGACCACCGCCCGCCGCCTGCCGTCGTGCGCGGCGACCGTATAGAGCGCGAACAGCAGAGCGGCGTCGGCGGTCTGCACCTGCGAGAACGACCACTGAGCGGCGGCCACGACGGACAGGAACGAGAACACCCCCAGCGGCCACCTTCGCCGCAGGACCAGCGGGAGGACCAGCAGGACGCTCAGCACCAGCGCCACCCCGTGCTCACGCCTGCCGTCTTCGTGCCGGGCGAGCGTCAGCACACCGATCAGCACCATGATCGCGCCGTCGGACAGCAGGGGATGGCGGCGCACGGCGTCCAGCAGCCAGGCCACGGCCCGCCGTTCAAGCACCACCAGGCCCGACTCACCGTGTCCGAGGGCCGTCCCGTCCTGTCGCGCGGTGCCCGCTGTCACCGGCACATCATCCCCTGCTCACGCGTCGCGGCGCTTGAGCAGGACCACCGCCACCGCGATCCCCACCACGACGTAGGCGCAGAACACCGCGAAACCGTTCCACGGCCCCAGCATGTCCGTCGCCTGCCGGACCGACACCACCTGCTCGCCCGCGTTGCTCGGCAGGTAGGGGACGATGTGCGGGGCCAGGTTGTCCGGCAGCGCCTCGCCCAGCGCGGGCAGCACCAGCAGCAGTCCGAACAGGGTCGCGATGGCGCCCGCGGTGTGCCGGATGATCCAGCCCAGCGCCACGCCCAGCAGGCCGACCGCGGTCAGGTACAGCCCGCAGCCGAGCACCGCGCGGAACACACCGGGCGCGGACAGGGTCGTCCCGATGTGCTGGGAGCTGAGGAACGCCTGCCCGCCCAGGAACGCGGCGAACGAGCTGACGGTGGTGACGACGAAGGTCACCCCCGCGAACACGAGCACCTTCGCCCACAGCACGGGCAGCCGCGTCGGCGCCGCCGACAGGCTGGCCCGGACCATGCCCGTGCTGTACTCGCCGGTGACCACGAGGACCCCGAGCACACCGACGATCAGCTGCGCGAAGCTGTGGCCGCGCAGCGCGACGTCGGTCGGGTCGAACCGGGCCTGCCGGGCGGGGTTCATCAGCGGCCACCGGTTCGCCGTCTCCGCCGCGAACACGCAGCCGAGGACGACCATCCCCGCGAACGTGGCCGCCAGCGCGATGTAGGACGAGCGCAAGGACCGGAACTTCACCCACTCCGAGCGGGTCACCCGCACCTGGGTGACCTTCAACCCGTCCGGCAGCACGACCGCGGGGATTCCGGGATCGGTGCGCGGCTCGGTCGTGATGTCCGTGGTCATGACGCTTCCTTCCGGTGTGCCGGATCGGTGCGGTACTCGACGGCGTCGTCGGTGAGCTCCATGAAGGCCTCCTCCAGCGACGCCTGGACGGGGGTCAGCTCCTCCAGCGCGATCGAGTGCTCGCAGGCGATCGCGCCGATCTCGGTGCCGTTGAGACCGGTCACCTCCAGCAGCCCGAGTTCGAGGCTGGTCACCCCGATGCCTGGGCCCACGAGGAAGTCCCGCAACTCGGTGGCGCGTTGGGTGCGGACCCGGACCGTCTTGCGCGACGCGCTGTCGATGAACTCGCGCACCGAGGTGTCGGCGATCAGCCTGCCGCGGCCGATGACGATCAGGTGGTCGGCCGTCAACGCCATCTCGCTCATCAGGTGCGAGGAGATGAGCACCGTCCGGCCCTCGGCCGCGAGCTCGCGCAGCAGCGTCCGAATCCACAGGATGCCCTGCGGGTCAAGGCCGTTGACCGGCTCGTCGAACACCAGCGTGGCCGGGTCGCCGAGCAGCGCCGCCGCGACGCCGAGCCGCTGGCTCATGCCGAGGGAGAACCCGCCGACGCGCTTGCGGGCGACGTCCCGCAACCCGACCAGGTCGATCACCTCGTCGACCCGGCGTTTCGGGATGCCGGTGGTGAGTGCCAGCGCCAGCAGGTGGTTGTACGCAGACCGTCCGGTGTGGACGGCCCGCGCCTCCAGCAGCGCGCCTACTTCGCGCAACGGCGCGGCGTGCTCGGCGTACCGCTTGCCGTTGACGGTGATCCGCCCGGACGTCGGCGCGTCCAGACCCATGATCATCCGGATCGTCGTGGACTTGCCGGCCCCGTTCGGGCCCAGGAACCCGGTCACCACGCCCGGCTCGACCGTGAAGGTCAGCCCGTCGACGGCCGTCTTCCCGCCGTACCTCTTGGTCAACTCGACCGCTTCGATCATGCCGTCCTCGTTTCGTCATCGCGACGACCCGGAACCTAGAGCGGCGCGGCACCTGTCCGCGTTGACCCAGCGGGTGGTCTTGCGGTCCGGCACGTGCGACTTGCGGCGTACCCGCTACGCCGCAAGTCGCACAGGCTGCCGCTCCCACGGTCGAGGCGGACATTCCTCGGGCGCGCGAGGACGGGCGGGCAAGTCGATTTAACCGTCCTCTTGCTGTCGCCCGGCTGATCACTGATGCGGTGCTCCTTAGCGTGGCAAGCCGTGACGCCGTACCGGCACGTGCCCGCTCGCTCGTCCCGCCGCCGCGGCGGTCGGATCAGGAAGAGTCGATGACCTCACAACGTGATCTCGCACCGAATCGCCAACTCCTCAACAAAGTGCCGGAAATCACCGTCTACTTCTGGATCGTCAAGGTGCTCTGCACGACGGTCGGCGAGTCGGCGGCGGACTTCCTCAACGTCGACCTGAACCTCGGCTTGACCGGCGTCTCCGTGATCACCGGGGTCTTGCTGGCCGTGGCGCTGGCCGTCCAGTTCGCGACGAAGCGCTACGTGCCGGGCGTCTACTGGCTGACGGTGGCGCTCGTGAGCGTCTTCGGCACGTTGGTCACCGACAACCTCACGGACGCGGTCGGCGTGCCACTCGAGGCGAGCACCCTGCTCTTCGGCGTTCTCCTCGCGGTGACCTTCCTGGCTTGGTACGGCGCCGAGAAGACCCTTTCGATCCATTCCATCGTCACGTGGCGGCGGGAGGCGTTCTACTGGCCGGCGATCCTGTTCACGTTCGCGCTCGGCACGGCGACCGGCGACCTCATGGCCGAGGTGCTGGGCCTGGGCTACCTCGCGACCGGCGCCATCGTCGCCTCCATGATCGCCCTGTTGGCGATCGCGTGGCGGCTCGGCCTCCATCCGGTGCTCGCCTTCTGGTGCGTCTACGTCCTGACCCGACCGCTCGGCGCTTCGCTCGGCGACTATCTCGCGCAGCCGCCGGACGCGGGTGGCCTCGGCCTGGGGACGACCGTGACCAGCCTGATCTTCACCGTCGGCATCCTGGTGACCGTCATCTACCTCTCGGTGGCCAAGCCGGACACCATCCCGGCCACGCCGTCCGGCGCGTCGCGGGAGCGAGGTGGCCTGTGGCAGACCGTGGTGGTGCTCGCCCTGGTGCTCAGCGCCGCGGCGATCGGCTACAACGCGAGGAAGTCCTCGCTGCAGGACAACTCGGCGGACCCGGTTCCCGCGGCGGCGTCCGACGCGAGTGGTCGTCCGGCCACGCCGCTCGGTGACCTCTCGGCCTTTCGGAAGATCACCCAGGACACGCTCGACCTGCTCGACGCCGGTGACCAGTCCGGCGCGACGAACCGGGTGGACGACCTCGAGAGCCAATGGGACCAGGCCGAAGCCCGGTTGAAACCGAAGGACGGCGCCGCGTGGGCCGAGGTGGACGGCAAGATCGACAAAGTGCTTCGTGAGCTCCGGGCCAGGAGTCCCCGGCCCGCGGACGAAAAGGCCGCCCTCACCAGCCTGCTCGGCTCGCTCGGTTGAGTCCTGGCCGCCGCACCGAACGCTCCGTGCCGGAAGGCGGGTCATCGCGGACGGGAGGCGGCGCGAACGTGAGGTCGGCGAGCCTGCCGATCCGGAGACCTCGCCGACGGCAGTCGTCGAGAATGCTCGGTAGCGCGACCGCGGTGGCCCGCCACGCGCCGTTGCCGGTGGTGACGTCGCTGTCGTGGAGCAGGATCGTGCCGCCGTGCCCGAGCCGCCGCATGACCTTGCGGTGGACGGACTCCGGGGTGCACGTCGCGGTCCAGTCGAACCCCCAGGTGCTCCAGAGCACCGGCGTGAGGTCCAGCGACCGGGCGGACACCACGGACGCGGCGCTGAAGACGCCGTAAGCCGGGCGGAACCACCGCGGCCGGACACCGGTGAGGGACTCGACGAGCGAGCGCGTCTTCAGGAGTTCGTGGTGGGTGCGCCACGGGGACTTGTGCAGCAGGCAGTGGTGGTCCCAGCCGTGGACCCCGATCTCGTGACCGGCGTCGGCGATCGCCCTGGTCAGCCGCGGTGCCCGCAGGGCCTCCGTGCCGAGGAGGAAGAAGGTGGCCTTGACGCCGTGGCGGTCCAGCAGCCGGAGGAAACGTGGGGTCGACGCCGTCGAGGGTCCGTCGTCGAAGGTCAAGGCGACTTCGCCGTCCGCGGCGACGCCTGCCAGGCGAGGCAGGAGGCGCCGTCGAGGCCCTGGCAGGAAGGTCGCCGCGGGTCCAGCGTGTGCCAATGCCGCGAGGGTGGCCAGCGTGAGCGCGGTCTTCACGCGACGTCCAGGAGTTTTTCCAGCAGGGGGATGGGATCAGCGGCAGGCAGCGCGGCGACGGCAGGCGGCCGCGCGGCAGGCAGCGCGGCCGGGAGGTCGCCAGCTGATCGGACCCACGGCACCACGCCGATCCGGTCGAGCACGTCGGCGTTGGCCCGCCCGTGACCGGGCAGGCAGCGGTAGGTGAACACGGGCAGCCCGGCGGCGAGCGCCTCGGACGTGGTCAGGCCGCCTGCGTTCTGCACGACGACGTCGACCGCGTGCATGAGGCGGGGCATGTCCTCGACCCAGCCGAGCACGTGGGGGTGTCCGGCGGCGACGAGCTTCTCGCGCAGGGCGTCGTTCCGGCCGCAGACCACGACCGGGACCGCGGCTCCGGACGCCGTGACGTCGCGGGCCGTCTCGCCCACCTGACCGACGCCCCACGACCCCGCGACGACAAGGGCCTGCCTGCCGGGGGCAGGCCGAACTCCTGCCGGGCGCGGGCACGCTCGGCGGTCGTCGCCTGCCGGAACCGAGTGCGGACCAGGGGACCCGCGATGGCCACCTGCCGGGCGCCCCAGGCGAGGGCCTGTGCTCCGGCCTCCCGGTTCGGGGCGAGGTGCAGGTCGGCGATGCCGCTGACGCAGAGCCGGTGCACCGAGGGATCGGTGAGGTACACCGCCAGCGGTGCGGTCAGCGCGCCACGGGTGCGAAGCGCGGCCAGGGCGTGGGTGGCCAGAGGATAGGTGGAGATGGCCAGATCCGGTCCGCAGCCCACGGCGGCGCGCAAGTTGTCGCAGGCGAGCGTGGCGGCACGCCCGGCCAGCCGTGCCGGCCCGGCCGCGTTGAGCGCGCGCAGCGTCCAGTCCCAGGTGCGCGGAGCGACCTCCAGTTGCCGGTGGTAGAGGCCGCAGAGCCGTCGGCCCAGCGACCGCGGCAGCAGGTCCAGGAAGTCGAGGACCTCGACGTCGTGGTGGTCGAGCCGTTCGGCGAGGGCGTACGCCGCTCCGTCGTGGCCCGCGCCGACGCGCGCCGAGACGATCACGATGCGCGTCATGATCCGGATCCCTTCTACGATCTTCCCGTAGAAGTTCTACACGCTAGTAGATTAAAGGCGGGTGAGAAGTTCGGCGCGGTGGTGCGGGTCGGTCAGGCCCCGGCGGCGGTGATGAGCGCGTCCGTGGCGAAGCCCAGGACGAGTCCGAGGAACACGCCCCACGTCGTGACGGTCTTGAGGTTCGCCTTGCGGGCGACGGCGAGCAGTTCGATCACGACGTAGAGGATCGACCCGGCGGCGAGGCCGAGGAATGCGATCGAGAGGGTCTCGCTGACGAAGGCCTGCCCGGCGAGAGTGCCCACGAACGTCGGGCCGCCGCCGATCAGGCCGAGCAGGGCGAGGTAGCCCCAGGACGGACGGGTGCCGGTCAGGGGAGCCACGATGCCGAAGCCCTCGGTGGCGTTGTGCAGCCCGAATCCGACCACCAGCAGCACGGCGAGGCTGAGCTCGCCCGCGGCGGCCGAGTTGCCGATCGCAAGTCCTTCGGCGAAGTTGTGCAGGCCGATCCCGATCGCGATCGTCATGGCCAGGCGGGAGCCGGGGTTCCGGGTCGTCGTCGCGCTCAACTCACCGACCGCCGCGGCGCCCGGCCCGTACGCGCGCTTGGGGTCCGCCTGGCGGCGAGCGGTCGCCTGGTCGAAGTAGGCGAGGCCGAGCAGGCCCGCCCCGACGGTGACCAGGAGAACGGCGCCGTTGCCGAGCACCCCGCCGACGTCGTCCTTGCCCAGTCCGGCGTCGATCGGTTCCCAGGCGTGGGCGAGCACGTCCCAGAGCAGGAAGACGAGGATGCCCGTTGCCGTGCCGTTGAGGAAGGTTTTCAGCCGCGGCATCTCGGCCCGCAGTCGGCCGAGCGGGAGCCCGAGGTAGATGGTGAATCCCGAGATGGCGCCGAGGACGGCGATCTGGGTGGACGACATGGGCCTGCTCCTGGAGTCTCGCGTGACACTGCGTGGCGACCGTAGCTCAGGAAAGGCTGTCCTCATAGAGGTGAGGCATACCTAATTGCTTCGTGTCGGCTTCTTTGTGCCGACGGAGCGCCACGCATGGTCCACTGTGGACTCGTGGGCGAGCGTTCGGCCAATTCTCGGTTAGAGGACGGTAAAACGTCGTGGTGGACCTGTCGTGGTTCAGGCGGTGTCGTCCACGCGAGGCAGGTAGAGGGTGAACGTCGTGGGGGTGCGGCCGGTGACGGTCAGGCGCCCTCCGCCGGCTTGATCGAGGACGATCCGGCGATCGGCGACCGCCTCCGCACCGGGCTGCTCGCCAACGGCTACCAGGTGCAGTGGTGCCGGACGGGGGAAGGGGGACTGGCACAGGCGCGGCAGAGCCCACCCGACGTCGTCCTGCTCGACCTCGGCCTCCCGGACATCGACGGCGTCGAGGTGGCCCGGACCCTGCGCGGCGCGGACCCGAACGTGCTGATCGTCATCCTGACCGCCCGTGCCGACGAGATCGACATCATCGTCGGCCTCGACGCCGGCGCCGACGACTACGTGGTCAAACCCGCGACCGTCACCGTGCTGCTCGCCCGACTGCGGGCCCACCTGCGCCGCCGCCCCGCCGCGTCCGCCGGCACTGGCCCGGTCCGTCTCGGCGAACTCGTGCTCGACGTCGACGCGCGGCGATGTCTGCTGGGCGGACACGAGATCTCCCTGCGTCCCAAGGAGTTCGACCTGCTCACCGCACTGTCCCGCCGTCCGGGTACCGCGGTCAGCCGCGAAGACCTCATGGCGGAGGTCTGGGACGAGCACTGGTTCGGGTCGACCAAGACGCTCGACGTCACCATGACCGCGCTGCGGCGGAGGCTCGCCGCCGGGGCGGGTCCGACGGCGGCCCCGGCCACACCGGTGATCACCACGCTGCGCGGTCACGGCTACCGACTCGAAGCGCCACCGAAAGGTCCCTCACCGGCACCGCAGTGATCACCCGCCGGTCTCGTCGACCTGACCCAGCGGGTTCGCCCGCGGTGAGACGTGTCCGGAAGCGTCCGACGGGTCCCGGTGCGCGGTGCGGTCCTGTGCGGATTCGAGATCCTGGTGCAGGTCGGTGGCCGCGTCCAGCACGGTCTGGGCGGACCAGCCGGTGACGCCGAGGACCAGGGCGGCGCTGAGCAGCGCGGCGGGGAGACGACGGGCGGGTGCGGCCAGGAGAGCGGCCACCCGTCGTGGCACGGGTCCACCGGTCGCGGCGAGGGCGAAGCCGGGTTCGGCTCGTCCGGCGAGCGCGGCTTTGGCGACGGCAGTGGCCACCACCGCCCGGTTGCCGATGTGCGCCGCGGCGGCTTCGTCGGCCCAGCGTTCGAGCGCGAACCTCGCTGCCGAGCAGAGCGGTCGCACCAGCGGGTTGAGCGCCGCGGCGAGGGTGACCGCGATGAGGAACCGGTGATGACCCAGGCGGAGGTGGGCTCGTTCGTGAGCCAGGAGCGCCTCCCTTTCCGCCGGGCCGAGTGCGTCGAGCATGCCGGTGGAGATCGCGATCCGACCGCCACGGCTCGGCGTGGAAAACGCGACGGGTTCCTTGCCGCGAAGGATGATGACGCCCGCTGCCTGCTCGTGGTCGTCGAGTTCGCGGGTCAACGCGACGCTCCAGCGCGCGTACCGGACGGCGGCACGGGTGAACGCTCCGCCGAGCGCTGCCAGCAGGAGGCCGCAGCCGATCGCCACCGGAACGTTGACCGGTTTCACGCTGCCCAGTGCCTCGGTCGACCAGTGGCCCGCGCGGGCGACCGCCGGAACGAGCGTGAGGCCGGTGAAGGCCTGCAACGTCAGGGTGGCGGTGCTGGCGGCGGCGAGCACCAGGCATCCGGCGGTCAGCAGCCAGCTCGCCGCACGCGGGGGCAGCCGGGGGGCGACGACGCGCGCCAAGGGCCAAGCCGCGAGCGGCAGCAGCAGCGGCACCCAGACGTCGGGGTCCATGCGGTCAGCCTTCGTTCTTCCGCAACAACTCGCGGAGCAGGTGTTCGTCCGATTCGGACAGGTTCGAGACGAAGCGCGCGAGCACGCTGTCACGGTCGGGTTCGCCGTCGAGCACTTTGGTCATCCGCCGCGCGGCCAGTCCCGGCTCGTCGTCGACCGCGCGATACCGGTAGGAGCGGCCCAGTTTCTCCCGCTCCGCCACGCCCTTCTCGTGCAGTCGGGACAGGATGGTCACCACGGTCGTGTAAGCCAGGTCGGCGCCCAGCCGCTCCAGCACCTCGGCCGGTGCGAGCGGGCCGTCGGCGCTCCACAGCACCGCCAGCACTTCCGCCTCGAGTGCGCCGGGTGCGCGCCGGGCGCTGTCGTCTCGCCGCATCCGCATGCCGCCAATCTACCTGCCTGTCGAAGCCCGTCCGTCGAATCCCGGCAGCGAGCCTGCCCGGCGAGGAACATCTACACTGACGTAGAAGTTCTATCACGGTGTCAACGGAGTTGAAGGGTGCGGCGGTGGACGGCGGAGCCATCGACGGTGGTTGGTACCTGGACGTGCTCGGGTTCGCCCGCGCGACCCCGTGGCTGCACGGGTTCTTCCAGGTCTTCACCAACGCGGGCCTGGTGCTGCTGGCGCTCGTCGTAGCGGTCGAGTGGCGGCGCGCACGTCGCCGCGTCGCCGGGCGGATGGCGGCGGTGCTCTGGGTGCCGATCGCCATCGGCTTGTCCTACGGTCTGAGCAACCTGGTCAAGGTCCTCGTCGAGGAGCCGCGGCCCTGCATCCGCTACCCGGCCGTGCCGACCGTGGCCACGTGCGACTTCGCGACGGACTACTCGTTCCCGAGCAACCACGTGGCGATCGCCGTGTCTGCGGCGGTCGCGCTGCTCCTCGTCGGCCGCCGCATCGGGTTCGCCTCGCTCGCGGTGGCGGTGCTGATCGGTTTTTCCCGTGTGTACCTCGGCGCGCACTACGTCCATGACGTCCTTGTCGGCGCCGTGCTGGGCGCGGGGGTGGCGCTGGTCGGTCCGCTGCTGCGGGCGCCGCTGACCGCCGTGGTCGCCCGGCTGCGGTCGAGCGGATGGCATCCGCTGGTCGGGACGGCGGTGATCGAGGAAACCTCACCGCGCACCGGCTGACGTCGCGTTCGTCACCGCCGCTCCGACCACGCGATCGCCGTGCTCGGAGGAGGGCGAAGTCGTCCTCGGGCGTCCCCGGCTCCACTGCACTGGGGCAGTGGGTTGACGATTCATCGCGACCAGGGGGTGCCGAAGTCGGCCTCGTGTCCTGGCCCGCGTCTGCCCAAGCGGATATTGGGCTTGCAGTCACTACTACATCAGTGTAGAAGTAGTGTGCGACATGCGAATTCTGGGCATGTCGCCGCTTCGGCTGGGCGCACTTCTCAGGTGATAAGTTTCCATTGTCCATTGTGGACGATATTGGCGATCGCGGCAAAGTGACCATCTGGCAACGGATTTGCGTCGCACTCGGCGGCCGAATCCGCGAAAATGCCACTGGTAGAGCATCTTTCGTGTCGTCGCGGTCGTGTGTGTGCGGATTTTCCTTACGGGGTGGGAGAAGTCCATCTGAACCACTCATGTCGGCCGGCCGTATTCCACGGTGAGGTAGCGACTAGAGAGGAGGGGCGCATGCCCCACTTGAGTAGTTCCGGCCGGCACCGCAAACGGGCGACGATCGGACTCGTCGCCCTGTTAGGAGTTGTGGGGGTCGCCGCGACGGTGATCGCGTTGAGCGGTCCGGACGGCAACGCCGTCACGGCCCAGTCGGCGAACTGTCAGGGTCTCGAGATGGCGTCACAGAACAATCTGAATTTCATAGCGGTGCAGAAGGCGAACCCGGACGCGCAGTCCGCCGAGAGGATCACCAACCGGCAGGCGGTGGTGGATCTGATCCAGCAGCGGGAGACGGCCGCAGGGTGCGTGGCGAAGGGCGTTGCGGCAGGCAAGGCGGCCGCGGTGGACAAGGTGGCCGAAGCGGCCTTGAACTGTGCCGCCAATGACGCCACAGCAGCCGCCGACCAGGCCGGGACGGCAGATCCCGACGCCGCGGCCAATGGCATGGCCGACCACCAGGGCACGGCGAACAACAACGGTATGGCCCCCAATGGCAATGGGGTGGTCAATCAGAACGGGATGGCCGTCGAACAGCACGGCGCGACCGCCGACAACAACGCCGCTGCTGCCGCTGTCAACGGTGCCGATTGCGCGGCCCTCGCGGCCTGCCAGGCAAGCGCCGCCGCAGCTGATCCCAATGCCGCGGCCAACGGGATGGCCGCCGACGAGAACGGTTTGGCCAACAACAACGGTATGGCAGGCCAGAACGGCATCGCCGCTGATCAGAACGGTGTGGCCGCGGACAACAACGTGGTCAATGCTGCTGACTGCGCTGCTATCGCGGCTTGCCAGGTCGACGCGGCCGCTGCCGATCCCAATGCCGCGGCCACCGGGATGGCCGCCGACCAGAACGGCATGACAGCCAAGGACAAGGCTGCCAAGGGTTCTGCTACCAAGGACGACAAGGCAGTGAAGGACAAGGCCGCCAAGGACAAGGCTGCCGCCAAGGACAAGGCTGCCGCCAAGGACAAGTCGGCTGCCAAGGACGAGGCTGAGACCAAGTACAAGAAGGACGCGGCCAAGGACAACGCCGCGGCTGCGGACCCGAATGCCGCGGCCGCCGGAGCGGCTGCCGACGCCAATTGTGCCACTGCGGCCAACGCCGGTCTGGCCCAGGTGGCGAGCACCACGGCCCAGTCCGGCGCCGCGACCGCGGGCAACGTCGTCTGCCAGGGCTCGACCGTGACGCTGTCGGGCGAGTCGGGCGCGCCCGCCGTGTCCAGCAACCAGTTCCCGGTCGGCACCATGCTGAAGGTCACGAACCTGGACAACGCCAAGTCCATCACCGTGCCGGTGACCGCGAAGTCCGGTAGCTGCGCGCTGCTGAACAGCGCTGCGTTCGCGAAGATTCACGAGCCCGGCAAGCAGGTCATCCGCAAGGCGAAGATCGAAAAGGTCGGCTGACGCCGCGAACCGGGCCGCGAGCATCGCAAGAACCGATGCTCGCCCCCGGTAGCCGCAAGGTTCCGGCGATGCCGGTGGTGCGGCCGCGGTTGGCGAGTTCGGGCCTGCGGGGCTCCCCAACCCGTCAGCCGCGCTGCACTCGCTGCCGTGGGAAGCATTCGCCGGGCAGGTCGGGGACGACTGCTCCGAACTCCACGCCATCCCGTGAGAAGCGGTCGCCGCCCTGGCACCTGCCGGGGCCACGTCGGAGTAGATGTCGCTGACAGGCGTTGTCCTGCATCGGAACTGCGAGTCCGGTGTAGTTCTTCGACAACTTCACGAGCATGCCGTCGGTGAGCCGGATCGTCCGCGCTCGGCGATCCGGCTCACACGGGTGGAGCTCTGCGGTGGATCAGCCGTTCAGGACCCCGGTGCCCAGCAGTCCGAACAGCAGGACGCCGATGATGATCCGGTAGACGACGAAGGCGTTGAAGCTGTGCTTGGCGACGAACCGGAGCAGCCAGGCGATCGAGGCGTAGGCCACGACGAAGGACACCAGCGTGCCGACGGCCAGCGGTGCGATGTCGATGCCGGCGCCGACGGCGTCCTTGAGTTCGTAGAGGCCCGCGCCGGTGAGGGCGGGGATGCCGAGGAAGAAGGACAGGCGGGTGGCGGCGACGCGGTCGAGGTCGAGGATCAAGGCGGTGGAGATCGTCGCGCCGGAGCGGGAGAAGCCGGGGAAGAGCAGCGCGAGGATCTGCGAGGAGCCGACGAGCATGGCGTCCTTGAGGGTGGTGTCCTGTTCGCCGCGCGTGCGGCGGCCGATCCGGTCGGCCGCGAACATGAGGCCGCTGCCGATGATCAGCGAGCCTGCCACCACCCACAACGAGGCCAGCGTTCCCTCGATCAGGGGTTTCGCCAGCAGGCCCACCACCACGATCGGGATCGTGGCGAAGATGACCCACCAGGCGAACCGGTAGTCGTGGTTCCCGCGCTGCTCGCGGTCGGCCAGCCCCCGTCCCCAGGCGCCCACGATCCGCACGATGTCCTTGAAGAAGAACACCAGCACCGCGGCGATCGCCCCGACCTGGATGACGGCGGTGAACGCGACCACGGACTTGTCGTCCACCGGGATGTCCATCAGCCCCTCGGTGATCTTGAGGTGCCCGGTGGAGGAGACCGGCAAGAACTCCGTGACGCCCTCCACCACGCCCAGGACGACGGCCTGTCCGATACTGATCACACTCACGTGCGGTGCCTTTCCGTGGTGGTGAAGACGCCGGGTTTCCAGCGCCTGAGCAGAAGCACGACGATCATCGCGCATCCCGCCCAGCACCAGGCGAGCAGCCATCCCGCCATGACGTCGGTGGCCCAGTGCACGCCGAGGTGGACGCGGGTGAGGCCCACCACGACCGCCCACGTCACGGGTACGGGGAACAGCCATCGGCGCGATCCACCGTGGACGGACCGGTGCACGGCGAGGGTGAGCAGGAGCGCGACCACCATGGAGGTCGTGGCGTGCCCCGAGGGCAGGGCGGCCCCGCTCGCCGACGACGCCCAGTCGGCATGGGGCGGTCGTGGTCGCGCGATGGTGGAGACGAGGACGAGACGCGGCAGTTGAGCCGACAACAGGGCCAGCAGGCCGAGCAGAGCGCCTAGCCACCGGCGCGCGTCGACCGCGAGGGCGCCAGCGAGGGCGGCGAGCGCGTAGGCGGGCACACCGCTACCTGTGACCGTGATGGCGGCCGCCAGGTGGGCCGACCAGGATGGGCGGTGGGTCAGCACCCAGCCGTGCACGACCTCGTCGACCCGCAACGGCGCTCGGTGTACCGCGAGGGTGGCCACCACCAGCGCCGTGAGCAGCGCGCCGCAGATCGCGGCCACGGCGGTGGGCGGGCGAAGGCGCTCGCCGGTCGTGCGAGGGCTGTCGGTGGACGTGGGCATGGAACCTCCTGTCGGTTCAGCGGCCGGGGACTGCGGACTAGGGGTGTCCACTGGGGACGCTCAGGCCGGAGGCGTGCGCGAGCGGATCGGTGACGGCTGGTCCGGCCGGTGCAGGACGTTGAGCACCGCGGCGGTGCACAACCTGCTCGCACGAAGAACAGCAGCAGTCCGAACGGGACGGCGGCGACGGCGAGGGCGACCAGCGCCGGCCCCGACCGGACGCCGAAGCGGGCGTCCGGTCGGGGCCGGGCCGACCGACGTGGAGGTCACCAGGTCGGTGTCCTCCACGCATCGGCTTCCCAGTCGGTGAGCTCAGCGCTCATTCCGCTGATCGCCTTCGTAATCGCCGCTCCCCTC
>JBDSAJ010000582.1:0-17023 GCA_039922235.1 Umezawaea sp. | reverse complement strand
CTTCCGCCGGGGCCGATGGTGGTCTGCCCCAGCCGAATGTCGGTGTTCTTTCGCAGACGCGCGCGCTGACCGGCACGATGGAGGTCTGGCTGGAGCCGGTGCTCGACGGCACCCTGCTGCACTACTTCCTGCGTGCCGAGCTGCCCGACGGCGTGTCCGACAAGCGGGTGCGCCGCGAGATCCGCCGCCGCCAGCTCGCGGCCAAGGAGGTCTCCCTCGGCCTCAAGATGACTTTGGAAGCCGGTCGCGCCCCCGGCTGCCCGCCGCTCGTGTCGTAGGTTTGGGGGTGTGCGGGTTCACGTCGTCTCCGATGTCCACGGCAACACCGAAGCGCTCGCCCGCGCGGGCGACGGCGCGGACGCGCTGGTGGTGCTCGGCGACCTGGTCGACTTCGTCGACTACCACGAGCACGGCAAGGGCATCCTCGGCCAGGTGTTCGGCGCGGAGAAGGTCGGCGTCTTCGCCGAACTGCGCCGCGGCCGGATGGGACCCGAGACCGGCATCTACCTGAAGTCGCTGTGGGGCAGTCTCGACGACCCGCGCAAGGTCGTGGACGAGGCCGTGCGCGCCCAGTACGCCGAGATGTTCGCCGCCATGACGGCCCCCACCTACGCCATCCCCGGCAACGTCGACACCCCCGCCTTCTGGCCCGAGTTCGCCCGCGAGGGGCTGCACATGGTCGACGGCGAGGTCGTCGACATCGGCGGGTTGAGGTTCGGCTTCGCGGGCGGCGCCATCCTCGGCCGGGGCCACGTCCTGCGCCCCGACGCCCCCTGGCTGCCCTACCTCCGCACCGAGGAGGACTTCACCGCCGCCGTCGAGAAGCTCACCGACATCGACGTCCTCTGCTCCCACATCCCGCCGTCGGTGGCCGAACTCACCTACGACGTCGTGGCCCGCCGCCCCGAAATCGGCTCGAAAGCCCTCCTCGACGCCATCCACCGCGAACACCCGCGCTGGTCCGTCTTCGGCCACGTCCACCAGCCGATGGCAAGACGCGTACGCGTCGGCCACACCGAATGCGTCAACGTCGGCCACTTCAAACGCCACAGCAGCGCCTACGCCCTGACCTGGTAAAACCCGCACAACATCCCCACCCTCCCAACCCCCACGCGAGACCCAACCTACCGACTCCAGGCGGCCTCGCCGGAGTCTGCGGAGCAGCGACCATTCAACGCTGTAGCCTCCCCGGCATGGCCGATGAGTCCACCCAGTCAATCGTGATCGACGCGCCGCCGGAGCAGATCCTGGCGGTCATCGCGGACTTCGAGTCGTACCCGGACTGGGCGAACGGGGTGAAGCGCACCGAGGTGCTCGAATCCCGTGAGGACGGTCGGGCCGCGCAGGTGAAGTTCAACATCGACCAGGGCCCCATCAAGGACGAGTACGTGCTGGCCTACGAGTGGGCCGCCGACGGCGTCAGCTGGACCCTGGTCAAGGGCAACATGCAGAAGTCGCAGCAGGGCAGCTACCGGCTGGAGTCGTCCGGTGGTGGCACCAAGGTGACTTACACGCTGTCCGTGCAGCTGGTCGTCCCGATGATCGGGCTGTTCCGCCGCAAGGCCGAAAAGATGATCATGGACACCGCCCTGAAGGAGCTCAAGCGGCGCGTGGAAAACGCTGGATGACCCGCGTCCTGCTCTTCACCGGCAAGGGGGGCGTCGGCAAGACGACGCTCGCCGCTGCCACCGCGGCCCAGCTCGCCGCCGACGGCCGCAAGGCGCTCGTCGTCTCCACCGACCCCGCGCACTCCCTCGGTGACGCGCTCGGAGTTCCGCTCGGCAGTCAGCCGTCCGAAGTGGACTCCGGCCTCTACGCCGCCCAGATCGACCCGCGCGGCCTCGTGGACGACGCGTGGCGCGACCTGCGCGGCCACCTCCGTACGATCCTCGCGGGCGCGGGCGTCGACGAACTGGACGCCGAGGAGCTGACCGTGCTGCCCGGCGTCGAGGAGTTGCTGGCGCTGGCCGAGGTGCACCGCCTCGCGCACGCGGGCCCGTGGGAGACCGTCGTGGTCGACTGCGGCCCGACCGCCGAGACGCTGCGGCTGCTCGCGCTCCCCGAGGCCTTCTCCGGTTACCTCGAACGCCTCTTCCCGACCCACCGCCGTGTCGTGCGCGGACTGCTCGCGGGTGTCGCGGGCACCGCGACCGTGGAGAAGTGGGACGCCACCGCCGATGCGCTCGGCAGGCTCGCCGAACACCTCGACCTGCTGCGCGCGATGCTCACCGACCAGGCCGCGACCAGCGTCCGCCTCGTGCTGACCCCTGAACGGGTGGTCGCCGCCGAGACCCGCCGCACCCTCACCGCGCTGGCGCTGCAGGGCATCCGCGTCGACGGCGTCGTGGCGAACCGGCTGGTCCCCGACCCCGGCTCCGCGCGGGGTGCCGCCGCGACGTGGCTGCGGACTCGGCGCAAGGAGCAGGACACCGTGCTGGCCGAGTTGCGCCAGTCCGCCGAGCTGACCGGCATGCGTGACGTGGCGATGAGCGTCGTAGACCACCGCGCCTCCGAGCCCGTCGGCGTGCAGGCACTGCTCGACGTGGCCGCCGAGCTGTACCAGGGTGCCGACCCGCTGCGCGGCGCCGAGGTGTCGGGCGCCCCGATGCTGGAGGTCAGCGGCGGGGGCAAGGGCTCAGAGGCCGAGTACCTGCTGCGCATCGTGCTGCCACTCGGCGACGACGCGAACCTGGACCTGGCACGCGTCGGCGACGAGCTGGCCGTGACCGTCGACGGCAGGCGCAAGCTGGTGGCGTTGCCGTCGCTGCTGCGCCGCTGCGTGGTGACCGGCGCCGAGATGGACGAGACCGGGTTGGCGGTCAGCTTCCGCCCCGACCCCAACCTGTGGATGCGGTGACGCTGTGGCGGACGACAAGACGGCCAAGCTGGTCGAGGAACTGCGGCTGCTGATCGACGTGGCGGCCGAGCGGGCCCAGCCGTGGCTCCAGCGGATCGCGACCGAGGGTGCGGGTGATCACAACCCGCAGACCTGTGGTTGGTGCCCGGTTTGCAATGCGGCTGCCCTGATCAAGGGTGACCGTTCTGAGTTGGCCTCGAAGGCTGCCGAGCACGTTTCCGGTTTGCTCACGTTGCTGCGGATGGCGCTGAGTGAGCCCAGTGCTCCTGCGGCGGAGGCGCCTGCTGAGGAGCCCAGGGTTCAGCACATCCAGGTGGTGCGCCGGAAGTCCGACCAGGGTTCGCAGTGCTGACCGTCGGGGTGGACATCGGTGGCACGAGTGTTCGTGCGGGCGTGGTGAACGCTGACGGGGCCCTTGTCGACATCACCCGTGCGCTTACTCCTGGTGAGGAGGGGCCGCTCGAGGACGCCATCTCCTCGGCTGTCGGGGAGTTGGCCACCCGTCATCAGGTGTCGGCGGTTGGGTTGGCTGTTGCGGGGTTTGTCGCTACTGATCGTCGTACTGTTCGGTTTGCGCCTCATCTGGCTTGGCGTCAGGCTCCGGTTGCGCAGCGGCTGTCTCAGCGGATTGGGTTGCCGGTTGTCCTGGAGCATGACGCCAATGCGGCGGCGTTGGCCGAGCATCGCTTTGGTGCGGCTCGTGGGGCGAAGATCGCCGTCATGGTTGCGTTGGGTACTGGTATTGGTGGGGCGCTTCTTATCGATGGCAAGGTTTATCGTGGGGCTCATGGGGTGGCGCCGGAACTGGGGCACTTGCGGTTGGTGCCTGGTGGGCGGCCTTGTCCGTGTGGCAAGAATGGTTGTTGGGAGCGGTACTGCAGTGGGACGGCGCTGAGCACTACCGCTGTGGAGTTGTTGGCGAAGAATCCTGGGGTGTCCACCGTGTTGGTTCGGGAGGCTCTGCGGGATTCCCGAGCTATTACTGGTAGGCGTGTGGCTGCGGCTGCTCGTGATGGGGATCCGTTGGCGTTGCGGGCTATGTCTGACTTGGCCAAGTGGTTGGGTGATGGGTTGGCGCTGGTTGCCGATGTGTACGACCCGGAGATGGTTGTTATCGGGGGCGGTGTTTCGGAGTCTGCGCCGTTGTTCTTGGATGAGGCTCGGGAGCGGTATGCGGAGACGGTCACCGGGGCTGGGCATCGGCCGTTGGCGCGTATTCGTACTGCTCAGTTGGGTGATGACGCGGGATTGGTTGGGGCGGCTACGTTGGCTCGGGATCTGGCTGGTCATACGAGTCCGAATGGGCGTAAGCGTTAGGGCTTGGCTGAGCTGTGGGTGGGCGGCATCCCACCCCGCTTGCGCAATTATTTCTATGCCCGTTTTGGTTTGTCAAGGCGGGAAATATGCCTTGACAAACCAAAACGGGCATGAAGGCGCTGGGGATCGGGGTGGGGAGGGTAGTGCGGCTGTCGCCGCTGAAGCGGTGGTCTTGGCTTGGTGGTGCGGGAAAATCTCCGGTGAGCGTTAGCCGCCCAGGCCGCTGATCGCTGCCTGTGCCCATTCCTGGGTGCCCGCCGCGACCCCGGCTACCGCTCCCGTCGCGACCGGGGCCAGCAGGCTTCGCAGTTGTGCCAGTGCTCGTCGTACCTTGCCCTTTTCCGGCTCTTCGGTGGTGATTTCCGCCAGCACCTCGCCTGCCACGACCTCCGCGTCTTCCCGGTCCTCCGCCGAGAGGCCCGCTTCGGGAAGTTTGCGCAGTACCTCCGTGACCAGCGCCGCCAACTCCTCGAACCCTGGTGCGACCGAGTTCGTGTTGTGCTGTTGGTTCTGGGTGACGTTCGTGCTGTTCCAGGCCAACTGCGATCCCGTCACCCCGGCGTTGAAGACCGGGCCGTCGTAGTTGTTCACGGTGTCCGCCACGTTCACTCCCTCGGTCACGGTGGTCCGGTCCGGTTCTGGACCACCGATTCGTTGTTCCACGCGATCTGCGATCCGACGACGGCGGCGTTGAAGACCACGCGGTTGTCGTTGTTGATCGTCACCCGTGGCACGGGCGGCGCGGGTTCTGGGGTGTGTTCGACCACTGGCAGTGTTGAGCGCAGGTCGGTCAGGTGGAGTTTGCCGTTGTCCAGCACGGCGACGCCGGCCGTTCCGGTGACCGAGCAGCGTGCCAGTGTGCCGCCGCACGAGCCGTCCAGGCTGACGCCGGCGACCGTGGTGCCGGTGAAGTCGCAGTCCTCGATGCTCAGGTAGGCGGAGTCCCGGCCGTGGACGCCGAAGTCGCAGGGGCCGGTGACGGTCAGGCTGAGCAGTGTCAGTCGGCCGCTGTCGAACGCGACGGCTCCACCTAGCTCCACCTCGTCGGCCCGGCAGTCGCGCACGACCAGGTAGGCGTCCTCGCCGACCCCGAACCCGACCTTCGCGCGCGTTGCCGACGAGGTGTCCAGCGTGATCCGTGACGTCCCGAGCACGGTCACGGCGGCCAGGCCGATGTCGTGGAAGGCCACGTCGGTCAGTTTGGCCTTCGAGCCGCCGTTCGACTCCAGGCCGCTGGGGCAGCGTGAGACGGTGATCCGCGAGAACGTCGCCGTGGCGCTGCCCAGCAGGCGCAGGCCAGCGTTGTTGAGGTCCTCGACGTCGACACCGGTGAACGTGCCTCTGCCGTCCTGTACGACGATTCCCGCGTTGCCGCCGGAGATCCGGCAGCCGCGCACGTCGGGGGCGCCGCCGGTGGTCGAGTAGACCGCCACGTCGCCGGAGTCGACGACCTCGACGTCCTCGAACCGTCCCCTGCCGTTCTGGTGGACGTTGATCCCGGTGCCTCGGCAGTCGGTGAACACGCACCGCCGCACCAGCGGGTCTGCGCCGCCCGCGACCACGATCCCGTGTTCGGCGTCGGAGACGCGGGTGCCCTCGACCGTGCCCCTCGACTGCTCGGTGATCGAGATGCCGGGACCGTGCACGGCGGTGATCCGGCAGTTCTCGACGACGATCTCGGCTTGGGAGTCCGCGATGACGGCCGCCTGGCCGGTGCCGGTCAGGTCGCAGTCGGTGATTCGGGCGCGCGCGCCGCTGACCCGCACCCCGTGGATGCTCGCGCCGTCGAACCGGCTGCCTTCGATCCGCGCGTCGGCGCCTTCGATGACGGCGATGGCGTTGTCCGCCGCGGCGGTGAACCGGCAGCGTTCGACCAAGCCGATGGCACCCGCGAAGACCACCCGCCCGTGGTCTACCGCGCTGTCGCGCAGGGTTACCGAACTGCCTGGCCGTGCGTGCAGGGCGACTCCGCCGCCCGCCTGGATCCGGGTGGTCTCGATCGTGAGGGTGCCGCCGCCGCAGTCCACCGCGTCGCCATCGCGTCCGACGAGCACCAGCCCGGCCAGTCGTACCGCGCCGATCGCGTCGACCACGCGTCCGTGGGGCCAGTCGACCACCACCGCGCCGCGCGCGACGACTTCGACCTGACCTCGGATGGTCAGCTGCTCGCGGTAGTGGCCGGGTTCGACCTCCACCACTGCTGCCCGGCCCGACGTGTTCGCGGCCAGCAGTGCGGAGCTGATGCTCCGGTGCCCGCGGCGAGCCGTCGGGGACACGACGAACTTGGCCACGCGTCCCAACGTTCCCCCCGAAGCGTTCGACCGCTGGTGCGGTGGTGCAATTCTCGCCGGTTTCGCACTGAGCGGCGAGAAACCGGCAAGGGGCAGGGCCGCTGAGCTAGAGAACCGCCCCGTCGTCCCAGCCGGAGTCCGGCGGCGGTCCGGGTCTGATCCGCAGCACCAGCCACCCGACGCCGCTGCACAGCACCACCAGGGCCGCGGGCACGCTCACCTGCGTGGACAGTCCGAACAGCTGTGGCACCACCAGCAGCACCACGCCGAGCACGATCACCACCAGCGCCGCGATCGTCCCCGCGCGCAGGCGCGGCAGCGGGGGCGGGTCCGGCGGGACGAAGTGCTCGTCCTCGTCGTCGGGCTCGGGCACGGCGACTCGCGGCTGGCCCTCCGGTCGGATCCCCGCCGCTACCGGCTCGTCGGCGGGTTCGTCGAAGTCGGGTGGGTCGGGCCAGTTGGCCCCCATCCCGTCCCGTTCCAGGCCGGCGACGATTTCCGCGAAGGTCGCGTCCACGTCTTCGGGGCCGTCGGTCGAGTCGCGTCGGGAATCCATCGGCGTGCTCCAGCCCTCCCGTGTCCGGGCGTCATCTTCTACCTGTCATGTTCCCACGTCCACCCTCAGTTCCGGGCTCCGGCAGCCGAGGGGATGTGGGCTCACACCTTTTGGCAGCGCGTGTTCGTTGTGCCTTGTGCTGTCGGCTACGTAGGCTGACGTCGGATCAAGGTCGGTGAGGGAGGCGCTCCCAGCAGTGCTGTACTGGTTGATGAAGCACATTTTTCTCGGACCCCTGCTGAAGGTGTTCTTCCGGCCCACGATCATCGAGGGCATCGAGAACATCCCCAAGGAGGGGGGCGCCATCCTGGCCAGCAACCACCTCGCGGTGTCCGACTCCTTCTTCCTGCCGCTGAAGCTGTCGCGGCGGGTGACGTTCCCGGCCAAGATCGAGTACTTCACGGGGACCGGCGTCAAGGGCTGGATCCAGAGGTCGTTCATGTCCGGCGTCGGCCAGGTGCCGATCGACCGGTCGAGCGCCTCCGCGGCCCAGGGTGCGCTGGCCACGGGCGTGCGGATCCTGCGCGAGGGCAAGCTGCTCGGCATCTACCCCGAGGGCACGCGGTCGCCGGACGGCCGCCTGTACAAGGGGAAGGTCGGCGTCGCCTGGATCGCGCTGGAGGCGGGTGTGCCGGTGATCCCGGTCGCGATGTTCGGGACCGACAAGGCGAACCCGATCGGCTCCCGCATGTGGAAGCCGACCAAGATCACGATGAAGATCGGCAAGCCGCTCGACTTCTCCCGCTACGAGGGCCTCTCGGGTGACCGGTTCGTGCTGCGGTCGATCACCGACGAGATCATGTACGCGCTGATGGAGCTGACCGGCCAGGAGTACGTCGACGTGTACGCGGCCAAGGCCAAGGAGGACCAGGCCGCGGCGGAGGCGGGAACCGTCGAGGTCCCGGCGCAGCAGGACGTCAAGTCGGCCGATCGCGTGCCCGAGACGAAGGCGGGCTGAGCGGCCACTTAGGGTGGGCCCGGTGCGTTTCTTCTACGACTGCGAATTCATCGAGGACGGCACCACCATCGACCTGATCTCGATCGGTGTGGTGACCGAAGAGGGCGATGAGTTCTACGCCGTCTCGACCGAGTTCGACCCCGCCAAGGCGGGCCCCTGGGTGCGCAACAACGTGCTCAACCAGCTCCCGCCGCCCGCGGACCCGACCTGGCGCAGCCGGGAGAAGCTCAGGCGCGACCTGCTGGACTTCCTCGGCGGCCCCAAGGCGGCCCGCGACGAGGTCGAGCTGTGGGCGTGGTTCGCGGCGTACGACCACGTCGCACTGGCACAGCTCTGGGGTGCGATGCCCGCGCTGCCGCGCAGCCTGCCGCGCTTCACCCGCGACCTCCGGCAGCGGTGGGACGACGTCGGCAGGCCGCGGCTGCCCCAGGCCCCGGCCGACGCGCACGACGCGCTCGCCGACGCCCGGCACAACCTCGCGCGCTGGAAGGTGATCGAGCAGGAGCGGCGCAAGCGCGGCTTCCCGGTCGCGTAAGCACAGAATTGTGACCTCGGTGTTGCTGCACCGATCCAGTCCGTGACACGCTTCGGGCTCCGAGGTAGTGACGCCGGGCACTGACGCCCTGGACGGCACTCGACCAAACGGTCTTCGAGAGAGATTGGGCGAAGCAGATGCGCATCGGTGTGCTCACTGGCGGCGGGGACTGCCCTGGCCTGAACGCGGTCATCAGGGCCGTCGTTCGCAAGGGCGTCGAGGTCCACGGCTGGGACATCGTCGGCTTCCGCAACGGGTGGCAGGGGCCGATCGAGGGGCTGACGAAGTCCATCGGCCTCGCGGACGTCGAGGACATCCTGACCAGGGGCGGCACGATCCTCGGCTCCTCGCGGACGAACCCGTACAAGGTCGAGGGCGGTGTCGACAAGATCCGCGAGGTGCTCGCCGCCGAGGGCGTCGACGCGCTGATCGCGATCGGCGGCGAGGACACCCTCGGCGTCGCGAAGCGCCTGACCGACGACGGCATCGGCGTCGTCGGCGTGCCGAAGACGATCGACAACGACCTCGGCGCGACCGACTACACGTTCGGCTTCGACACCGCGGTGCACATCGCGACCGAGTCGATCGACCGGCTGCGCACCACCGCCGAGTCGCACCACCGCGCGCTCGTCGTCGAGGTCATGGGCCGCCACGCGGGCTGGATCGCGCTGCACTCCGGCCTCGCCGGCGGCGCGAACGTCATCCTCGTGCCCGAGCGCCCGTTCAACGTCGACAAGGTCGTCAGCTGGGTCGAGCGGCGCTTCGAGAAGCAGTACGCGCCGATCATCGTCGTGGCCGAGGGCGCTGTCCCCGAAGGCGGCGCCGAGGTCCTGCACTCCGGTGAGAAGGACGCGTTCGGCCACGTCCGCCTCGGCGGCGTCGGCACCTGGCTCGCGGAGGAGATCGCCGAGCGCACGGGCAAGGAGTCCCGCGCGGTCGTGCTGGGCCACACCCAGCGCGGCGGCATCCCGACCGCGTACGACCGCGTCCTCGCGACCCGCTTCGGCCTGCACGCGGCCGACGCCGTCGCCGACGGCGACTTCGGCGTGATGGTGGCGCTGCGCGGCACCGAGATCGTCCGGGTCAAGCTGGCCGAGGCGACCGCCGAACTCAAGACGGTCCCCGCCCACCGCCTCGCCGAGGCAGAGGTCTTCTTCGGTTAAATCGCTCTTCCTGTGAAGAGGGCCCCCGAGCGCTGCTCGGGGGGCCTCTTCAGGTTAAAAAGCCTCCAGATCCAGATACGCGGCGAACGTGCCGAGCCAGTGCTCGGCGGCGTAGCCGTGGCCGAAGACGTACCGCCAGCCCGTCTCGCGGTGCGACTCGGCCGACGCGAGCGCCAAGTCCCGGTAGCGGTGGCCGTGGGGGAGCGCCTCGGCGATCGCCTGCCAGTTCCACGCCCGCGACAGCGCCAGCCCTGCGAGGTGCGCGCCGTACGGGTCGGTCGGGTCGTCCACCGGCACGGGCTCGCGCAGCACCTTCCACCGCGCCTCGTCCAGGTTCGGCAGGAATGCCGAGAACCACACCGGGAACGCCTCGGCATCCAGCACCCGGCGCATCAGGTCGGCTTCGACCAGCGCGGGGGACAGGAAGTCCGCCGCGTCGGGCTCGAACCCGCCGTAGCCGGAGTCCTCGCGGTGCCACCGCAGCGCCGCCTCCACGCACGCCTCGGCCAACTCGTCGTCGCCGACGGCCCGCGCCGCGTCCAGCACCAGGCTGGTCGCGAACGCCGTGTTGCCGTGCGTGCCGGTCCGGATCGGCAGCCGTGCCGTGCTCGCCCACTCCAGGTACCGGTCGCGGAGCACACCCGCCAGCGGCGCCAGCGCGGCCGACCACCGCCGGGCGTCCTCCGAGCCCCACGTGCGCAGCTCGGCGTCCAGCACCAGCAGCCACGCCCAGCCGTACGGGCGTTCCCAGTGCCTGCCGAGCGGACCGCGGAAGAACTCGGCCTCCACCTCGCACTTCTCCGGCGTGAGCAGCGAGTCCAGCACCGCGATGGCGTTGTCGACGCCGTCCAGCGACGGCCGCAGCCGCAGCAGCCGCACCGCGAGCCACGTCTGGTGCACGCACGAGTGCCAGTCGAACGACCCGGCGAACACCGGGTGCAGCACCCGGTGCGGCACCAGCTCCGCGTCGGAGTCGATCATCATCGTCCAGTGCGCCGGGTAGTCCCGTTGGACGTTGTCCACCGCGGTCGCCAGCAGTCGTGCTGCTGTGGGGTCATCCAATCGGGTGGAATTCATAGGAACATCATGCAGGCGAACCCACTTCCCGTGCACGGGTCTTCCGTCGGCTTCACCACCGCGGAAACCCCCAGCGCGTCTCTCAGTGTGGAACGAATACCCTGTTCACTGTGAACTGGACCGTGGACGTGCCCGTGGACACGCTTCCCGAGCTACCGCCGCTTCCCCCCGAGATGCGCTCTCGGCTGGACGCCGCACTGGCTCGGCCTGCTGCTCAGCAGCCGGAGTGGCCGGACCCGGAGCAGGTGCGGAAGGTGCGCACCGTGCTCGAGAGCGTGCCACCGATCACCGTGCCCGCCGAGATCGACCGGCTCCGCGCCAACCTCGCCGAGGTCGCCCGCGGTGACGCGTTCCTGCTGCAGGGCGGCGACTGCGCGGAAACCTTCGCCGACAACACCGAGCCGCACATCCGCGGCAACATCAGGACGCTGCTCCAGATGGCCGTCGTCCTCACCTACGGCGCCAGCGTGCCCGTGGTCAAGGTCGGCCGCATCGCGGGCCAGTACGCCAAGCCGCGCTCGTCGGGCATCGACGCGCTCGGCCTGCCGTCCTACCGCGGCGACATCGTCAACTCGCTGGTGGCCACCCCCGAAGCCCGCATCCCCGACCCGTCGCGCATGCTCAGGGCGTACGCGAACGCCAGCGCCACGATGAACCTGCTGCGCGCGCTGACCAGCGCCGGCATGGCCGACCTGCACCGCCTGCACGACTGGAACAAGGACTTCGTCCGCACCAGCCCCGCGGGCGAGCGCTACGAGGCCTTGGCGGGCGAGATCGACCGCGGCCTCAGGTTCATGTCGGCGTGCGGCGTCAACGACATGTCGTTGCACACCACCGAGATCTTCGCCTCCCACGAGGCCCTGCTGATCGACTACGAACGCGCCCTGCTGCGCCTGGACACCACCAACGACGAGCCCAGGCTCTACGACCTGTCCTCGCACTTCCTGTGGATCGGCGACCGCACCAGGAAGCTCGATGGCGCCCACATCGCCCTGGCGGAACTGCTCTCCAACCCGATCGGCCTGAAGATCGGCCCGAGCACCACCCCCGAAATGGCCGTCGAGTACGTGGAACGCCTGGACCCGCGCAACGAGGCAGGCAGGCTCACCCTCATCTCGCGCATGGGCAACAGCAAGGTCCGCGAACTCCTGCCCGCCATCGTCGAGAAGGTCACCGCCTCAGGCCACCAGGTCATCTGGCAGTGCGACCCGATGCACGGCAACACGCACGAGTCGTCCACCGGCTACAAGACCAGGCACTTCGACAGGATCGTCGACGAGGTCCAGGGCTTCTTCGAGGTCCACCGCGCCCTGGGCACCCACCCCGGCGGCATCCACATCGAACTGACCGGCGAAGACGTCACCGAATGCCTGGGCGGCGCCCAGGAAATCTCCGACGCAGACCTCGCAGGCCGCTACGAAACCGCCTGCGACCCCCGCCTGAACACCCAGCAGTCACTGGAACTGGCGTTCTTGGTCGCAGAAATGCTCCGCTCGTAACCAAGCACACACGAAACGGCCCCCGACACCAACACGTCGGGGGCCGTTTCGCACTGTAAAACCATGCAACTACCAGGCTCACACGGCAAAGCCGTTTGCCAACCAGCTGTCAGCCTCGCGCAACAATGCCGATTGACCACTCAACCTTCACGCGCCCGACACGAAGTGGCCGATTTTACTTGGGGGATTTGACCCTTGAACTTGTCGATCGGGCAGGCTCTACGACCTGCCCTTTTTGGCCCGATCAAGGGTCAAATCAAGGGGTCCCCAAGTCAAATCGACCACAAACGCCCCACCACCTACAGCGCTACCCCACCACGCAACTACACGCCAGGCGCCACAACAGGCAACCCCGCATCGAGCGCCGCCCGAGTCAACCGCTTGTCATACGTGATGAACTGCGTCAACGAACGACCCAGCATCTGGGCACTCGCCAGATGCAGGGCATCCAAGCTACGCAGGTGCTTCCCAGGCAGAGCAGCAGCATGGGGAATGCTCGACCTGAGCGGCAGCCGGGCAAAGTCCTTGAGGAGCGCTTCGGCATCCGACTTGACCTCCACCCCGACTTCGATGCGAATCAGCGCCCGAAGCACTTCCACGGTGGCGAGTTCGCTCGAGATCTGGAGGGTTTCGGAGTGCTCGGCCAAGTGCTCTTCAAGCGCTTCGCTTTCCGGCTCGTCGAGCACGAGCTTGATCAGCGCACACGAGTCCAGGTAGATCAAAACCGCTCCTCGTTGCGCATCTCGACGATGGTCTCCGAACCCGAAACGCCTCCGGGGGCACTGTGCCTGCCCTTGTCGCGCAGCCGTTGGAGCGTTCGCGCCTGACGCTCGCGCCAGTCCGGCTCCAGGATCCCGGCCTTGACCAAGCCCTCGATCATCGCCTCGGTGAGGTCCGGCGGCCCGATGACGGCGATGGGCATCCCGTCACGGGTCACCTCGACCCTCTCACCCGCCGCAACCCGATCGAGCACCGCCGCAGGATCGCGCAGCAACTCACCCTCGGTCACGTGCGTAATTTCCATAACATCCACCATCGCACGCTAACAACCACAAGGCAAGAAAATCAACGCCGGCACACTATTGTGCGAATTGTTCGGGGAATTGACCACCGGTCAATTCCCCGAACAATCACAGCGCCGTCAACGTAATCCGAGAACCCTTCTCCACCTTCGACCCAGCAGACACCGACTGGTTCAACACCGTCGCGTTCCCGTTCCGGCTGAACTGGATGTCGACCTTCAGCCCCAGGTCCTCCAACTGCTTCTTCGCGTCCTTCAACTTCTTGCCCTCGACCTGCGGCACGGTCACCGTCGTGGGCGCGGAGGACACCGTCACGGTCACCTTCTTGTTCCCGCCGACGGGCACGATCGTGTTGGCCGCGGGATCGGTGCGCACGACCCGCCCGGACTCGACGTTCCCGTTCTTCTCGGACGGTCCTTCGACCGGCTCGAAACCGAGCGACGTCAATTCCGCGAAGGCTTCGTCCTTCGTCTTGCCCGCCACGTTCGGCACGGGTTTCGGTTCGGCGCCCTTGCTCAGCACGATGATCACCGTCGAGCCGACCTTGACCTGGGTTCCCGGCGCGGGCTTCAGCGTCACGACCTTGCCCTTGGGCACCTTGTCGGAGAACGCGTCGTCGTCGGGGTTGAGCGCGGACTTCAGCCCAGTCTGCTCGATGTCCTTCTGCGCTGCGGCGGGGTCGACGCCCGCCTGCACGGTCGGCACGACGGGCTTCCCGAGCGACACGTACACCTTGACCGAGTCACCGCGCAGCTTCTCGGTCCCTTCGGGCGGGTCCGTCCGCAGCACCTTGTTCTTTGGCACGGTGTCGCTGGTCTCCAGTTCGACCGTGGACTTCAGCGACGCCCCCTGGAGGAGCGCGACGGCGCTGGTCTCCTCGTTCCCGATGACGCCGGGCACGGACGTGTACCGCCCGCTGCCCATCCACCACGCGGTCACGCCCACGAGGATCGCCAGCACGACCACGAGGCTCACCCAGAGGGCGAACCGCCGCTTGTTGCGCTTCCGCTCCTCCTCGTACACCTCGGCGGCCGTCTTCTTGCGCGGCGGCCGCTTCTTCACCGCGGGCTTGGGCGGGTCGGCAGGAGGAGGCGGCTGGTACGAGGTCCGGTTGAGCGCCATGGTCCCCTGCGGGCCGCCAGGAGGCCCCTGCGGGCCGCCAACGGGCCCACCGGGCAACCGAGGAGCGCGGGTGATGACCGTGGCCGCCGCAGCGGAGGCGGACGCCAGCACGGGCAACGTCGCCTCGGCGGGCTCCGACGCCTGCACCGGTCGCACGCGCACCGTCTGGTCGTGCTGCCCCGGAGCGGGCGCCGGGACGGACAGCTTCGGCAGGCCGAGGCCGATCCGCACGCGTTCGAGTTCGGCCAGGAACGCCGCCGCGTCGGCGGGGCGCGACAGGGGGTCGCGGCGGGTGGCCCGCACGACCAGCTGGTCCACCTCGACCGGGATGCCGGGAACGACCGTGCTCGGCGGCGGAACGTCCTCGTTGACGTGCCGGTAGGCCACGGAGATCGCCGTGTCGCCGACGTACGGCGTCACCCCGGTGAGCATCTCGTAGAGCATGATCCCCGCCGCGTACACGTCGCTGCGGGAGTCCGCGGCGCCGGTGGCCACCTGCTCGGGGGAGAGGTAGGCGACCGTGCCGAGGATCGTGCTGTCACTGGTGGTGCTGACGCTCGCGACCGCCCGGACCAAGCCGAAGTCCGCGACCTTGACCACGCCGTCGTGGCCGATCAGCACGTTCTCCGGCTTCACGTCCCGGTGCACCAGGCCCGCTTGGTGCGCGGCGGCGAGCGCCGACAGCACCGGTTCGAGCGCGCTCAGTGCGAGCGGCGTGCTCAGGGTGCCCCGTTCGGTGATGAGGTCGCGCAGGGTGCCGCCCTCGATGAGTTCCATGATGAGGAATACGTGCTCACCGTCGGAACTGGCTCGATCGACTCCCTGGTCGTGCACCGCGACGATGCCGGGGTGCTTGAGCCGGGCGGCCGTGCGGGCCTCCTGCTCGAAGCGGGCGACGAAGGCCCGGTCCGCGGAGAACTGCGGGTCCATGACCTTGATGGCCACGGCGCGGTCCAGGCGCGTGTCCACGCCGCGGTAGACGGTGGACATGCCGCCATGAGCGAGCACGCGGTCCACCCGGTAGCGGTGTTCCAGCAATCCGCCGATCACGTTCGTACCAGACCTCTCCACAACTACCGATCGTACGGAGGACGAGGATGACCCGGTTGGCGCAGGGCGTTCAACGAGAGGTTATGGCATCGTGACGCCCGTGAGTGCGATTCCAGCCGCTGCGGATGTACTGGCCCCCGACCTGGAGGTCCTCGACCTCCCGACGGTCGCTGACCGCCTTGGCCTACCCATCACCCGTGTCCACCAGCTACTTCGTGACGGGCAGCTGCTCGCCGAACGGCGTGCAGGTGTGCTCGTGGTCCCCGCCGATTTCATCGCGGCCGCAGGCGTCGTGAAGGGGTTGTTCGGCACGGTAACCGTGCTGCGCGACTCCGGCTACTCGACCGACGAGATCCTGCGCTGGCTCTTCACCGAGGACGACACGCTGCCCGGCACCCCCATTGAGGCGCTGCGCGGCGACCGTGGTCGCGAGGTGAAGCGCCGGGCTCAGGCGTTGGCGTTCTGACGAGTTCCCGGATGGACGGCCCGCGCCAGCACGGCGCGGGCCAGACCCGGTAGCGCGACGGCGAGCCGCCGCGGCCCCGGCACGACCACCCGTCGGGCGAACACCTGGTAGTCGGCGGCCACGATGCCGTCCAGGATGTCCCGGTAGAGGGTCAGCGCCGTGTCGATGCACGGCCGGGAGACCGGCCGCAGCCCCGCCACGCCCTTCTCCGCCTCGCGGTAGACCGCGTAGGTGTGCGCCGCGAGGTGCGCCAGCACACGGCGCACCCGCTGCTCTGACCTGCCGGTGTTCCGGCACCGCACGAGCAGGCCGCGGTCGACGCCGTACGCGTCCAGCACGTCCAGCGGCAGGTACAGCCGCCCCCGGTCGAGGTCTTCGCCGACGTCCCGGAGGAAGTTCGTGAGCTGGAACGCGACCCCGAGCGCCGCCGCTCCCGCCTCGACCTCCGCGCGCGGGCCGACGGTGCCCAGCACCGGCAGCATCTGCAGGCCGATCACGGCTGCGGACCCGTGCACGTACTCGCCGAGCGCGGCTAGATCGGCGTACTCGGTGACTTCGAGGTCCATCCGCATCGACGCCAGGAAGTCGCGGAACAGGCCGTGCTCGATCCCGTGGCGCTCGACGGTGTCCACGAGCGCGGCGAGGACCGGGTGGTCCGTCGGCTGCCCGGCCAGGTGGTCGTCGAGCTGCCGCTCCAGCCGGTCCAGCTCGGCGCCGCGACCTGCCGACGTGCTCGCGTCCACGATCTCGTCCGCCCACCGCGCGAACCCGTAGAGGGCGTGCACCGAGGGCCGCTGCGCGGGCGTGAGCAGGCGTGTGGCCAGGTAGAACGTCTTCCCGTGGTGCGCGTTGAGCCGCTTGCAGCGCGCGTAGGCCAGCCGCACCGCCGGATCGGTGATCCCCGCGGCGTCGAGTTCCCGATCGCTCACGGGCGGGGCCCGTACCTGCTCGACAGTTCGAGGGGGTCCGGCCGTCCCAGCGAGACGGTGGCGAGTGTGGAGATGGCGATGACGAAGGCCAGGTAGAGCCAGGAGTACAGGGCGGTGTCGCCGTTGGGGAAGGTGACCAGCAGCAGCACGCAGGAGAAGAACACCGCGGCGCGGAGTCCGG
>JBDSAJ010000581.1:0-5762 GCA_039922235.1 Umezawaea sp. | reverse complement strand
ATACGCCTTCGCAGGGCTTTTGTCCTCATCGTGATGCCGGTGGTCGGGTACTTCCTGGGTGCCACGATCCTGTTCGCCCTTTACGACCGGGTAGAACCCGCGACCGAGGAGCCGAACAACGTGTTGGTGGTGACGTCCTGTGACCGCAACGGTCCGGTGACCTACAAGGGTTTCGGGTACTGGTACACCTGCCACGGCACGCTGACGAACACCACGTCGTTCAAAAGTCAGCCCTGGACGGTGGGCTTCCTGCGTCCGGACCAGATCGGCCAGCGGTTCTCCTCCGGGTACAGGGGGCGTCATCACACCATCGGCGCAAACCGGCCATACGGGCCCGTCAGCGTCGTCCTTTGCGTCGTCTTCGGGCTGTTCTGGGTGAGCCTGATGGTGCGGCTGGCTCCGGGGTACCACAGGAGGAAGCGCGAGATGGATGCCGAGGTAGAGGCCCGGCGCGTGGCCCGGAAAGAAGCTGAGGACCGAACGTGAAGCCATTTCGCCGCGTCGTGGCCTTCGTGGTGTTCCCGGTGTTGGGGTATTTGCTGGGCGCGACCTTGTTCTACTTCTTCGCCGACCGGGTCGAACCAGGGGACACGTCCACGTCGGGGACGGTCCTGGTCGCGACGTCCTGTGAGCGCCGGGGCCTGGTGACCTACAAGGGCTTCGGGTACTGGCACGAGTGCCGCATCACGTTGGGAGGACACCCCGCAACCAGGACGGTGGGATTCCTGCGGCCGGAGCAGATCGGCCAGGAGATCGCCGTCTCGATGGCGCGCCACAGTGAAGTCATCGTGCAGGAGAGGCCGTACGTGCCGATCGGCGTCATCCTCCTCTTCCCCTTCATCGTCCTGTGGGCACTCCTCATCGCGTGGGTGGCCCCTGAGCGGCAGCGGAAGCGTCGAATGCCGGTCCAGTACGTGGCACCGAGCTAGTTCGGGTGCGGCACGTGGCCGAACTCGGCGAGCGGCACCGGGACGGCGTGCAGGGCGTCGAGGATGCCCGCCTCGCGGTGCAGCATCCGGCGCACCAGCCGCAGCCGTCGGGCGGGCGAAGTCTCCTCCAGCAGGTGCTGGCGGTCCTCCAGCGCCAGCAGGCAGTCGCCCGCCAGCAGGTACGACAGCAGGTCGTGCGTGGTCTCCGCCGGTGGCGGCGCCCAGTCCTCGCGGTGCCACGCGGCGGCGCAGTAGCGCTGGTGGGCCATGCGGGCGGACTCGGCCATCAGGGGCAGGACCTCGGCGACGGGCTCCGGGGTCGGTGTGTCCGGCAGCCACTCGACCTCGCCGACCAGGTACGGGGCGGCGCTGTGGTCCACCGACAGCAGGCGGAAGCGCTGTTCGCCCTTGGTGACGATGTCGAACCTGCCGTCGTTGAGCCTGCGGGCTTCGCGCAGTAGCGCCGAACAGCCGACTTCGCGCAGCGAGGCGACGTTGTCGGTGCCCACGGCCCAGCCCTCGCGGATGGAGACGACGCCGAACTGGCGGTCGGGCAGGACGCCGGTGACCAGGTCGACCGTCAACTGGCGGTACCTGGGCTCGAAGATGTGCAGGGGCAACGACGCTCCGGGCAGCAGAACAGTGCCCAGCGGGAAGAGCGGGAGCGTCTCGGTCACGCGACCACGTTACGACGTGCCGGTCGTGCCCGCCGGACGGCCGGTCGACGGGGGGCGCAGCACGGCGAACTGATCGGTCACCCTGATTCCCCTTGCGCTGAAACGGAAAAGTGCCGCGGGCCTGCCGCCGGTGGGGCCGGGGGGCGAAGTGTCGCCGGTGGGTTCCAGCAGACCGCGCCGGGCCAGCACGCGTTGCAGGTTGGTGGCGGAGACGCGGTACCCCAGCGCGGCGGAGTACAGCTCGCGCAGTGCGGAGATGGTGAATTCCGGTGGTGCCAAGGCGAAACCGAGGTTCGTGTACGAGAGCTTCGACCCCAGTCGCTGCCGTGCCTTGTGGATGATGGCCCGGTGGTCGAATGCGGTTTCCGGCAGGTCGTCGACCGGAAACCACGCGGTGTCGGCTGGGACCACCGGGTCGATGTCGGACGGGACCAGGCCGAGGAACGCGGTGGCGACCACGCGCGGGCCGGGGACGCGGTCGGGGGCGCTGAAGACCGAGAGCTGCTCGACGTGGGAGAGCTGCTGGACGTCCACCTTCTCCGCGAGCTGGCGGCGGATGGACGCCTCGATGTCCTCGCAGTCGCCCAGCGCGCCGCCGGGGAGTGACCAGCGGTGAGCGTGCGGCTCCCGTGCGCGTCGCCAGAGCATGACCTGGAGTGATCCGACTCTCACCTGGAGCACTGCGGCCAACACTTCATGTCCCGCGAGACCCACGGGCTGATACTATCGGCCACGTTTTCGACCCAAAGGCGAAAACCTCGGAGAGTCGCGAGGAGGACCCCATGGTCGCTACCGCATATGTGGAGCGCACCTCAGACGGCGCGTACGACGGCATCGAAGCCGACGCGTCCTGGCGCGCGGAGGTGCTCGAACTCGCACGTCAGCGCGACGCGGTCATCCTCGCCCACAACTACCAGCTGCCCGAGATCCAGGACATCGCCCACCACACGGGCGACTCGCTGGCGCTGAGCCGCATCGCCGCGGCCAGCGACGCGTCCACGATCATCTTCTGCGGCGTGCACTTCATGGCCGAGACGGCGAAGATCCTGGCGCCGGAGAAGACCGTGCTGATCCCGGACGAGCGGGCGGGCTGCTCGCTGGCCGACTCGATCACCGGTGAGCAGCTGCGCGAGTGGAAGGCCGAGCACCCCGGCGCGGTCGTCGTGTCCTACGTGAACACGACCGCCGAGGTGAAGGCTGAGACCGACATCTGCTGCACGTCGTCGAACGCCGTCGACGTCGTGGCCTCGATCCCGGCCGACCGCGAGGTGCTGTTCCTGCCCGACCAGTTCCTCGGCGCGCACGTGAAGCGCGAGACCGGCCGCGAGAACCTGCACATCTGGGCGGGCGAGTGCCACGTGCACGCGGGCATCAACGGGCCGGAGCTGGCGGCGCGCGCGGCCGAGGACCCCGAGGCCGACCTGTTCATCCACCCGGAGTGCGGCTGCGCCACGTCGGCGCTCTACCTCGCGGGCGAGGGCATCGTGCCCGCCGAGAAGGTCCGCATCCTCTCGACCGGCGACATGATCACCGCCGCTCGCGGGACGACCGCGAAGTCGGTGCTGGTCGCGACCGAGATCGGGATGCTGCACCAGCTCCGCAAGGCGGCGCCGGAGATCGACTTCCGCGCGGTGAACGACCGGGCGTCGTGCAAGTACATGAAGATGATCACGCCGACCGCGCTGCTGCGCTGCCTGCGCGAGAACAAGGACGAGGTGCACGTCGACCTGGAGATCGCCAAGCGCGCCCAGGCGTCGGTGCAGCGGATGATCGAGATCGGCAAGCCCGGCGGCGGCGAGTGAGGCCCCAGTGGGAGGCCCGTGCCGACCTCGTCGTGGTCGGCACGGGGGTGGCGGGCCTGACGGCCGCGCTGCGCGCCCACGAACTGGGCCTGCGGGTCCTCGTCGTCACCAAGGCCGACGGGCCGGACGGCAATACGCGCTGGGCCCAAGGCGGCGTCGCCGTCGTGCTGCCCGGTGAGCACGACGAGGGTGACACGGTCAGCGCGCACATCGGCGACACCCTCGTCGCGGGCGCGGGCCTCTGCGACGAGGACGCGGTCGCGGCGGTCATCTCCGGCGGTCCGGAGGCTGTGATGCGGCTGCGCGAGCGCGGCGCGGTGTTCGACGCGAAGCCGGACGGCCACCTGGCCCGCACCCGCGAGGGCGGCCACACGGCGTTCCGCGTCGTGCACTCCGGCGGCGACGCGACCGGCGCGGAGGTGGAGCGGGCACTGCTCGCGGCCACGGTCGACGGCAGGCTTCCCGTGCTGGAGCAGCACGTCGCCGTCGACGCGCTGCGCACGCCGCTCGGCGTGGTGTGCGGACTGCTCGTGCTCGACGGCAACGGCGTGCCCGGCACGATCGGCGCACCGGCCGTGCTCCTCGCCAGCGGCGGCCTGGGCCAGCTCTACCAGGCGACGTCGAACCCCGAGGTCGCGACCGGCGACGGCCTGGCGCTGGCGATGCGGGCGGGCGCGATGGCAGCGGACGTCGAGTTCGTCCAGTTCCACCCGACGGTGCTGTACACCGGACGCGGCGCCCGCGGCCGGTGCCCACTGGTCACCGAGGCCGTGCGCGGCGAGGGCGCCGTACTGGTCGACGCGACCGGCGCGCGCGTCATGAAGGGCGTGCACCCGTTGGAGGACCTGGCTCCTCGCGACGTGGTCGCGGCGGCCATCACCCGGCACATGGCGGACGGCCCCGGCGGCATCGACGACCACGTGTTCCTCGACGCGACCGGGCTCAGCTCGATGGCGACCCGGTTCCCGACGGTCTACGCGGCCTGCGTCGCGGAGGGCATCGACCCGGCGCACGACCCGATTCCCGTTGCCCCGGCGGCGCACTTCGCCTGCGGCGGCGTGGTGGCCGACGTGAACGGCCGCACCGCGGTCAACGGCCTCTACGCGGCGGGCGAAGTCGCCCGAACCGGGCTGCACGGCGCGAACCGGTTGGCGTCCAACAGCTTGCTGGAGGGCTTGGTCGTCGGCACGCGCGCAGCCGAGGCCATCGCGGCCGACTTGGCGCTCGGCCTGCTGGCCGACCCGAAGACCGCGCTCGACCCCGTGCTGCCGACCGCTCCGGTCGCCGACCGCGACTCGCTGCAACGGGTGATGAGCCGCTACGCGGCCATCGGCCGGGATGCCGAGGGGCTCGCCGTAGTCGGCTCGGTGTTGGATCTGTCCACTGTGGACCGGGTTTTGGACACCCGACGCGCCGTGGAGGACGCGGCCCTCACCCTGGCCGCACGGGCCCTGATCGCCGCAGCCGCGGAACGCACCGAGTCCCGCGGCTGCCACGTGCGCACGGACTTCACCGCACGTGACGAGATCCGTTGGCACCGCAGCCAGCTCGTGCGGCTCACACCGACCGGCCAGCCAGTGCTCGCCGATCCGGTTCTCGCTTGGGGAGCGGCATGACAGACCTGGACTTGGACGACGCCCGCCGCGCGATCGCCGTGGCACTGGAGGAAGACCTCCGCTACGGCCCCGACGCCACGACGGAAGCCACGGTGCCCGCCGACGCCGTGGCAGTCGCCGAGCTGACCCCACGCGCTTCCGGCGTGCTGGCCGGTATCCCGGTCGCACTGGAGGTCTTCGGTCCGGATGTGGAAATCCTGTCCCGGCGTTCCGACGGTGAGAAGGCCGTACCCGGCGAACCCGCGCTCGTCGTGCGGGGCCGAGTGCGCGACCTGCTCACGGCCGAGCGCACGGCACTGAACTTCCTCACCCACTTGTCCGGCATCGCGACCGCCACGGCGGCGTGGGTCGACGCGGTGGCAGGTACCGGCGCACAGGTCCGCGACTCCCGGAAGACGTTGCCGGGCTTGAGGTTGCTGGAGAAGTACGCCGTCCGCTGCGGCGGCGGCGTCAACCACCGCATGGGCCTGGGCGATGCCGTGCTGATCAAGGACAACCATGTCCTTGCGGCCGGTTCCGTGCGCGCGGCGATGGCAGCCGTGCGCGTCCACGCGCCGCACCTGCTGTGCGAGGTCGAGGTGGACAGCCTGGAGCAGCTCGACGAGGCCATTGCCGAAGGCGCGGAACTGGTGCTGCTGGACAACTTCACGCCGGAGATGTGTGCGGAGGCAGTGCGCCGCGCCAACGGGGTGAAGCTGGAAGCGTCCGGCGGGCTCACCCTCGGGGTGGCCCGCGCAT
>JBDSAJ010000580.1:0-6429 GCA_039922235.1 Umezawaea sp. | reverse complement strand
CCGCGTTCAGCGTCATCCCGGAAGGGCTGGCGGCGCCGTTCTCCGAGCAGGTCGGCTCGGGGGTGGCGGGGGTGGGGGTGCTGCTGGCCGCCGACCCGGTCGGCATGGTCGTCGGCACGCTGCTGCTGCGGTTCGTCCCGTCGGCCGCGCGGGTGCGGCTGCTCGGCGTGCTCGCCGTCGGCACCGCGCTGCCGCTGGTCGGCTACCTCGCCTCGCCGGGTTTCGGGGTGGCCGTGGTGCTGCTCGCGCTGTCCGGCGCGTTCAGCGCGTACCAGGTCACGGCAGGTGCGACGTTCGTGCGGCTGGTCCCCGACCAGCACCGCGGGCAGGCGCTCGGGTTCGCCCGCACCAGCCTGGTCGCCGCGCAGGGGCTCGGTGTGGCCGGCGGCGGGCTGGTGGCGCAGTGGAGCGGCTCGATCGTGGGGACGATCGCCGCCGCGGGGGCCGCGGGAACGGTGCTCGCGCTCGCCGCGGCCACCTCGTGGTCGCGTGTGGCTGCCGCTGTGACTACTGACGGTTGACCGGGTCACCAGATCTTGTCGCGCATGTCGGTCCACCTCCCTCGTTTCCTGGGCTTACGCAGGGGAGAAGAAGGGGGATCACCAGATCTTGTCGCGCACGGTCATCACCTCCTGTCCGTCGTGTCACCCCGGCAGTGGCTGACATCAGCCCTGGTCACGACTACCGTGACGGTCCGTCCGGCCCTGGTCGCGGCCAGGGCTATCGCGTCGTGAGGTGGCAAGGGCATGGGACATCGCGCGGACGCTCCGGCCGAGGCCGGCGGTGCTTGGCGCGTCCGGCGCTGGTCACTATGGTCCCTGCCCACACGGGCATTGGTGTACGTGCTACTGGTGGACTTGGGCGCGGCACTAGCGGTAACCCTGTGCGCGTTGAGCCCGGTCCCGGCCCGTTCGTGGGTCATCGCGGGCGTCCTGGTCGCCTGCGCGATCGCGCACCTGCACTTCTCGCGCTGGATCGAGCGCATCCGCCGCGACCACAGCCACCTGCCGCACGTGGACCTGTGCAGCATCTGGATCTTCGCGGGGGCGCTGGTGCTGCCCCCGCTGCCCGCGGTGCTGCTCGTCGCGGCGATCTACCTGCACCGGTGGTGGATGGTCGGCCGGTGGGACGCCTCCCGGCCACCGCACCGGTGCGTGTTCACGGTGTCGATGATGATCCTGGCCGCGCTGTCGGCGAACGGCGTCTCGTACGCCACCGGCCTGCGTGAGCACCTGCTGGCCGGGGCACCGTCCGGTGCGCTGGACCTGGTCGGGATCGTCGGCGCGGCGGCGGCCCAGTGGGGCGTGAACACGCTGCTCGTCGGCATCGTCATCGTCATCACCGTCAAGCTGCGCAAGATCGGCGAGGCCGTCGGCAGCGCCGCGGACAACCTCCTGGAGATCGGCCAGCTCGCACTCGGCTCGTTCGTCGCGCTGGCCGTGGCGTGGTGGCCCGGCTTCGCGGCGCCGATGGTCGTCGCGGCCGTGGCGCTGCACCGCACGGTGCTCATCCACCAGCTCGAACTGGCCGCCCGGACGGACAACAAGACGGGGCTGCTCAACGCCGAGTCGTGGCACCTGCAGGCGCGGCTGGAACTCCAGCGCACCCGCGACCGCCAGACCCCGGCGACCATGGGCCTGTTCATGATCGACGTCGACCACTTCAAGGACATCAACGACCGCTACGGCCACCAGGTCGGCGACTCGGTGCTCCGCGAGATCGCCGACACCCTGGCCGCGGGCGTGCGGCGGGGCGACTCGGTCGGCCGGTTCGGCGGCGAGGAGTTCGCCGTGCTGCTGCCGATGGTCGAGCGCGCCGAGGCGCTGCTGATCGCCGAGCGCATCCGGTCGCAGGTGTTCGGCCTGGAGATCGACGACTGCATGGGCGGCACCGTCACCGGCCTCGGCGTGAGCATCGGCGTGGCCATCTGGCCGGACATCGACGAGGACACCCTGGAAGGCGTGCTGGCCGCCGCCGACTCCGCGCTGTACGAGGCGAAGCGCCTCGGCCGGGATCAGGTGCAGGTCGCGGGTGCCCAGCGCAGGCTGCGCTGGGCTCCGTCGGCGCGCAAGGCGCGTGCGGCGGACTGACCGAGTTCCAGGTGATCCACCAGGCACCAGCTCCGTAAGGTCGTGCGGTCACGCCTTCTTGGCCTAGGGCACGGGATCCGTGCCGGTGAGAGGAACCCGACATGGCCGAAGCACGGCCTGTGCTGTTCTGCTGCACCCAGTCGACGGGACTCATCAACTCCAGCCTGGTGCTGGCCGCCGAACTTGCCGAGCGGGGCGTGCCCGACCTCTGGTTCGCCTCCGACGACAACAGGCAGGCCGAGGTGGAGAAGACGTCGTCGGTCAGCCAGGTCCGGTTCGTGCCACTGGGACCGGTCGACGACTCACTGGCCGCGACCAGGTGGGACGACGAGACCTACCGCGAAGTCACCCAGCGGTCCCGGTTCAAGGCCCAGCGCGCCAGGGTGCGCGTCTCGATGAAAGCGGACTTCACGGCCGACAAGTACCGCAGGCTGTGCGAGGCGGTCGACGAGATCCGGCCCGCCCTGATGGTCATCAACAGCCTCGCCACCTACGCGCTCCAGGTGGCCGTGGTGAAGCGCGTCCCGTTCATCGTCGTCGCGCCGTTCCTGCCGGGCGACCTCTGCCCGGAGGACGTGGGACCGGACTACCCGGCCCCGCTCTCCGGCCTGCCGCGCGAGCGGACGTTCCGGCAGGAGTGGGCCCACCGCTACTTCCGCCTCCGCATGGCCACGATCTGGCTCGACTGGAAGATCCTCTCGAGGAGCGCGAAGTACTTGCGCGCCATGCGGGAACTCGACGTCCCGCAGAAGTTCTACGACCCCGCCAAGCTCTTCAAGAGGGCCGAGAAGATCCTCTGCTTCTCGCTGCTCGAACTCGATTACCCCTTCGTGCCGCCCGCGAACCTGGTCACGGTGGGAAACCTGGTCCCGCCCCTGCCGGAGACCGACGGCGACGACGCGCTGACGAGGTGGCTCGACGCGTGCGAGTCGGTGGTCTACGTGGCGTTCGGGACAATCACCCGGCTGACCGCGGGCGAGGTGTCGGCCATGGTCGAGGTCGCCCGCACCCTCGAAGGCGAGCACCACGTGCTGTGGAAGCTCCCACTGGAACAACAGCACCTGCTACCCCCGGCCGACCAGCTGCCCGGAAACCTGCGCATCGAGGACTGGCTGCCGTCCCAGTACGACGTCCTCGCGCACCCCAGCGTCCGGGTGTTCTTCAACCACGGCGGGAGCAACAGCTTCCACGAAGGGCTCTACTTCGGGAAACCACTGCTCGTCCGCCCGCTCTGGCTCGACTGCTACGACCACGCCGTCCGCGCCGTGGAGAGCGGCGCGGGCCTCACCGTCGACCGGCCGAACCGGCTCGACGCCGACGACGTGGTGGCCAAGCTCCGAGCCCTGACCACCGATCCCAAGTTCCGCCGGAACGCCGAGCGGATCGCCGAACTCCAACGCGCGGCAGGCGGCGCCGCGGCGGCGGCCGACGTGGTCGTCCAGACCGTGCGACCTGGAGCGCCGACCAGGTAGCCGCGAGTCGAACACCCAGGCACCCGACGCCCACGCCGGACGGGCGTGAATGTCGCACTCGGGGTGCCTGAGTGTTCGACACGCGGGGTGGGTACAGGGAACCCCCCAACGCTGCGCGTTGGGGGGTTCCGACTACTTGTAGTACCCGGCCACGGCTGCGCTCGCCTCGTCCGGCAGCGCGGGACCCTCCTGCTGGAACCCCGCCGGGCCGCCCGAGGGTTTGAGGGCCATGAGCTGTTCGGTCGACAGGGCGAACACCACCCGCCCGAGCCCGGACCTCTCGATCGCGCCCGCGCACATCCCGCACGGCTGGCAGCTGGTGTACATCGTGGTGGCCGCCGCCGTGGCGGGATCCAGTTCGCGGGCCGCCCACCTGGCCAGTTTCAGCTCCGGGTGCGCGGTGATGTCACCGTCGCTGAGCACGGTGTTGCGCTCCTCGACCAGCACGGTCCCGTCCGCACTCGCGAGCAGTGAGCCGAACGGCGGGTCGCCTGCCTCGCGAGCCGCACGGGCGAGGTCGATGGCCCTCTTGAGGAGGTGTTCGGCGTTGGTGTCCATGTGATCAGGCTAGGAGTCAAGCACCTCGGTCGGAAAGGACTCCTCTTGGCTTGACTGCCTTCCGACGTGGATTCCTCAGCTACCTCGGTGCCACGCTGGCAGGTGAGACGGGCGCGGTCAGTCCCACCTGGCGCCGTAGCCGAAGCCGGGACGCAGGCCGCCGAACGACAGGCGCACCTCGTTCGCCCGGTCCAGCGCGAGCACCTCGCCGGTGGCAGGGTGGTCGTCGAAATCCCGGTGGAAGACACCCGGCACCGCCCGCACGGTGTCCGGCAGGCGCTCGGGGTCGAACCGGACCCGCAGTTCGAACCACTCGCACGGCCGCTCCGGGAAGTACACGAAGTGGGGGCGCATGGGCTGGCCTTCGGGAATCGTCGCCAGCAGGGCGAACTCGTGCCGGTCACCCGCCGCCAGCGTCGACGGCAGGTCCAGCACCCAGGCGAAACGACGGTCGCCGTGGCGTTCCGCGGAGACCACCGTGACGCCGAAGTACGGCTCGACCCGCAGGTCCGGAGGGGAGTCCTCGCAGTTCGCGGGCGGCAGCGTGATGGACACCGTGATCCGGTCGAGCCCGTCCTGCTCGGCGACGATCCGCCGGGTCTGCAGGGACTGCGGGGTCGCGGTGTCCAGCCGCAGCACGGCCGCGAACCGGTCCACGTACCAGGAGTCGCCCGCTTTGGGGGAGCCCTTGCGCAGCACTTCGAGCGCGCTCTCGGCGATCAGGTAGTGCCCCGCCTCCATCCGACGGCGGATCGTCCGGCCGTGGACCCCGTGCCGCTGGGCGAGCGCCGCAACCCGGCCGCCGAGGAACTGCGCACGGTCACCGCCGAGCCCGAGCGTGACCTCGGCGATGTCCTTCAGGTGGTCTGGGGTCTTCGAGCACAGCCCGCCCAGCACCCGGACGACCTTGCGCCTGATCGTGGCGTGGCCGTCGGCGCTGTCGACCTGGCACACCGCGCGCAGCGCCGGTCCGACCTGTTGACCGATCTTCGGGGTCTGCGCCCCCAGTCCTTTGCGGAGTGCCTTCAACTCCTCGACGACCGCGTCGGTGTCGAACTCCACTCGGATCTCCGATCGCCGGGGAGGAGGCGCTCCACTCTCCCGGCCGCCACCTGCGGAGCGGGTGGGAATGAGCCCACATCACCCCCAAAGACCAGCGCGCTGGTGGAAAAGGGTGGCGGCATTCGTCACGCGATCGCTCGAACCGCGTGACGAATGCTCCGAAGGTGTCAGTCCTCCCACACGTCCGACGGCGGCAGCCCCCGCGCCGCGCGCTCCCGGTCGATGAGCCGCTGGATCAGCGCCGTCTTGCCCTTCGTGTAGACCAGCCCGTCGGACGCCGTGGCCGCCAGGCCGCGCTTGAGGTCGCCGTACTCGGCGGCGGCGTCGGGGTGGGCCCGGAGGTGGTCGCGCAGCAGGCGTTCGTTGCGGGGGTCCCAGTTGTGCGCCGGGATGACGTGGAGGTGGTGGGTGCGGACGCCGTTGGTGTCGCGGCGGTAGAAGAGGCGGTTGCGCATACCGGTCTGCTCGCGCACGTAGCCGAGCGCGGTGAGCGCGTCCTCGTTGGCGAGCACGGAGTCCAGGTCCGGTGTCGACACCATCAGGTCGATCACGGGTTTCGCGGCGAGGCCGGGGACCGCTGTGCTGCCGACGTGTTCGATGACGGGGAACAGGTCGCGCAGTTCGGCCATGCCGCGTTCCGCCTCGGCAGGCCAGTCGGGGTTGTAGTCGGTGAAAACGATCGCCATTTGAGACAGCCTAGGGCGCATTAGGCTTGCCGGGTGGAGAAATCCGACTTCCCGATCTTGACCGAACGGCTGGTGCTGCGTCCTTTCACGATGGACGACCTGGACGCCGTGCACGCGTGGCAGTCGCTGCCCGAGGTCGCGCGCTACCTGTACTGGTCGGCGCGGACGCGCGAGGAGAGCCGGATCGCGTTGGCGGAGAAGGTCGCCGTGCCGTGGCCGAACGCGGTGGGCGAGTCGCTGACGCTGGCCGTGCAGCGGCGCGACACCGGTGAGGTGATCGGCGAGGTGCACGTCGAGTGGCTGCACGAGGAGTGGCGGCAGGGCGAGTTCGGATTCGTCTTCCACCCCGACCACGGCGGCCGCGGCTTCGCCACCGAGGCCGCGGAAGTGGTACTGCGGCTGGGTTTCACCAACCTCGGGCTGCACCGGATCGTCGGCCGGTGCGACGTGCGCAACACCGGGTCGATCAAGCTCATGGAGCGGTTGGGGATGCGCCGCGAAGCGCACTTCCGGCACAACGACATCTTCAAGGGCGAGTGGGGCGAGGAACTGGTGTACGCC
>JBDSAJ010000579.1:0-2771 GCA_039922235.1 Umezawaea sp. | reverse complement strand
GTGGCCGACCGCCCGCGTGACCGGCCACGGCGAGACCCCGCCGGCGTCGAGGTCGGGGTGTCTCGATCGGGTGTGACCCGCGGTCGCGACCATGACCGGATGAGTTCCACCGCGATCCTCGACGCCTTGGCCGACTGTCCGATCACCGACCAGACGGCACGAGAGCACCCGGATCCGCTGATCCGGGCCCAGGCCGACACCGTGGGCGTGCCGGTGGAGACGGCTCGTGCCCGGTGGCGGACCCGCGCGGTGCTGGTGTGCCACGGCCTGCGGATCAACACGTTGGGGCCGGAGCGCGGCGCGGCGATCGACGAGTGGGTGCAGCGGCAGCTCGACACCCCCGCGGCTGCGGGGACGACCGTTCCGGCCGCGTGAGCACAGCCGGGTCGCTGGTCAGGCGATGGGGAACCGGCCGCCTTCGGCGTGGATGACTCGGCGGGCCAGGTCCAGGAACTGCTCGTGGGTGCGGTGCCGCAGGTCGGTGTCCAGGTCGCCCAGGAGCTGCCCGGCGAAGGTGTTCAGGCCCCACGACAGCAGAGCGCCGTGGCGGGCGAGGTAGAGCCCCACCGACCGGATGCGGTGCAGGTCGTGGGTGTCGAGCCAGGCGTAGCCGAGGATCTGCCACAGCCAGCGGCCGACCCGGTCCGGGTCGGAGACGCTGATGACGGTCTTGACGTCGATCAGCGTGGTCTCCGCCGCGGTGCCGACCAGCAGGTCGCCGTCAGCCCAGCCGGGGACCAGTGTCGGCGCGGCCACTCCCAGCGGCCTGCCGGGGGCGGGGTGGTCGGCGTTGGCGCGCAGTTGGGCAAGCACGCGGGAGGTGCGCAGCCGCCTGACCAGGGCGACCAGTTCTTCCACGACCGGCTCGGTCGGGATCGCCCGCAGGTCGGTCGCGGTGCCTCCGGCTCGCAGGACCGCAGCCAGGCGCGGGTCGACCTGTCCGGAGCGGTGGATCCCCTCGCACGCGGCCAGCACCCACGCCGAGCGCGCCAGACCAGCCTCGACGCCCGGTGTGGCGACGTCGCCGGCCGGAGCGAACGTGGCCTGGTAAGCGCGGGTTCGCTCCAGTAGGTCGATCAGCACAGCGGCGGCCGCGGGGTCGACGCGCCGGTTGTCGTGGGTCGGTCCGAGGTCCATCCAGCCGTCGGGTGTGCGGCGCATCGACAGCCCGCGCGCCTGCTGCTCGGAGTCGAGATGGGCGTGGCTGGGGTACGAGGCGGCTTGGGCGTGGGCTTGGTCCCAGGTCAGCCAGCTCGCGTGGACCATCCCGAGCAGTGCGGCGTAGGGCGGTGCGGGGTCGACGAGATCGGCCAGGCGCTGCCCGAACGCGCCACCGACCTCGGCCCAGTGCTCACCGGTGACGCGGCCTTCGGGGCGGACGGGGGCCTCGGCGCGGCGGGCGGCGCCGACCACGCGGCTGACCAGGTCCGCGGTGCCGGGGAAGGTCTGGACGCACCACTGGTGCAGGTCGTGGCCGGGGGAGAGTTGGCCGGTCAGGCTCACGCGTACACCGATCCCTCGCCGGTGTTGCCCGGTCCGTTCAGTAGTACTGGCACGATGCCACCGACCAGCAGCCCGGACTCCACGGCGCGCATCATGCTCTCCTGGTCGGCGAGGTAGTTGCTGCCGTGCACGACCACGGTCCACCCGCACTGGCGGACCAGGACCCGCCACAGCTCGAACGGCACCACAACGCCGGAGGACTCGACCAGGTCGTCGGCGTCGACCAGGCGTACCTGGCCGGGGGCGTCGTCGGCGGGCTCGACGTGCCGGAAGTCGAGCCGGTGCCCTGCTGGGCCTGGTGGCGGGGGAGCGAGCAGCGTCGTGATCGGGTGCCACCCGCGGGCGAGTAAACCGCTGGTCAGCAGGTCCACGCGGTCGGCTCCGGGGTGTTCGGCGATGACGTCGGACCGGTAGCTGAAGAACACGACGGGGTAGGGCTGCTCGGCGGTGCCGCCGACGGTGGCCATGAGCGCCAGGTCGTCGACGGCGCCGGGCGGCGGGGTAGTGGTGTCGGCGGCGTGTCCGGCTTGCAGCTGCGCGAACTCGGTCGGCGTGTAGTCCTGGATCCGCGACGGCGCGCAATGCAGGTGGTTCTGCACGGCGTGCGCGACGGTGCCCTCGCCCGGCTGCCGGTCGGGGTCGACCACGCGCAGGATCGACAGTGTGGAGTCCTGGTCGGCCTCGATGCCGTGACCGCATTCCCAGCACTGCACCCTGTTTGACCAGGCTGGACCCTGGATTCGGGCGGCTTGCTCGGGGCCGATTAAGGCCTCGACCTCCGGGGCCATGACGACGGTGCGGCTCATCGCTTGCCTCGCTTCTCCGGGGCGGCGGTGTCCGTCTCGGCTGCTGCGGTGCCCGCGGCGGCGGACCTGGTGGTCGCCAAGGCTTCGCGCAGTGTGGCGATCGTGCCGTTGAGGGCGGCGATCTCCTGCTCACGGGCGGCGGCCAGGGCTTGGTCGCCGGCGGCGCGGGCGTCGCGTTCACGCTTGGTTTGCTCTTCGTGCTCCGTGCGGACCCGCGCAAACTCGGTCTGGGCGTCGGTGACCTGCTGGTCCAGGCGGCGCTGCATCGCCTCGGCGCGCTCGACGGCGGCGCGCACGTCCTCCTGCGCCTTGGTCGCCGTGTCCTGGTGACGCTGCCGCTCGACGTCGGCCGCGGTCCGTGCCTGCTCCAGTTCGGTGCGGCCGCGGTCGCGCTCCTCGAGGGCCAGCCTGGTGGTCTCCTCGTGCCGGACGACGGTCCGGCCTGCCTCCTCGACCTCGGCA
>JBDSAJ010000578.1:0-4932 GCA_039922235.1 Umezawaea sp. | reverse complement strand
GAACACGTTGCGACCACCGACGATGATGACGTCCTTGATCCTGCCGCACATGACGAGCTCGCCGTCGACCCCACCACGACCGAGTCCTCGGAGACTCCCACCTCGCCCAGCGCCGAGACGAAGGTCGTCAACGGCTCGTTCAAGCAGTCCCGCGGCCTGCTGACCGTCGAGGTCACGAAGGTCGAGAACCAGGGCGGACGGGTCAAGCTGTACATCACCGCGGTCAACGCCAGCACCGCCAAGATGGACCTCCCCCTTGGCCCGTTCAAGGCCATCGACGACACGAAGCGCGAGTACGGCGCCTCCTTGGCCACCAGCAAGTGGCCGGTGAGCATCGCCAAGGGCGCCACCATCACCGGCGTGGTCGAGCTCGACGAGAGCATCGCCAAGACCGCCAAGACCGTCGACATCGCCTTCAACGGCATCACCGGCTCCCTCGCCCCGACTGGCGGCGCGGTAGCCGTTCCCGGTATCGAGATCCCCCACTAGACCAGTCGCGCTTGAAGGCCCCGGACACGTGTCCGGGGCTTTTTGGTTTTTACTGGCAGATTGTTGTTGATCGTGGAAAATTCTCGACAATGTCGAATGGAATTAATGTGACCGGGATCACTTTTCTGTTGTCTTCGGCCAGTGAACAATACGAGCCCGGTTTCGTACCGGAGGCTTCTCGATGGGTTGGCGTGGTGTTCACACCTCCCGCCGTGACCGCCGCTCCTGCCCGGTCAGTGCCGGACGAGGACACCACCAGCCGCGGGATCGCGGGCAACGCCCAGATCCTGGCCTGGAACGACGAGGGTCGGGCAGGCAAGGTCACCGAGGCCGACGGCAAGGTCTACGACGCCAACGGCGGCAGGCCCCTCAAGAAGGAACCCAACGGCACCACGCCCTACCTGCCGGGCCACGAGGTCACCCTCGCGACCGGCGCGGCGTGGCCGTAGGCAAGCGCTACTACGGCCACGGCGGGTCGTCGGTCGCGATGCGCAGCACCATCATGGGCCTGTCGTACATGCTCGGTGATCACCACGGCACCGCCGACGCCTCCGTCAACGCCGCGAACCCTGTACGTCACCCGCCGCCACAGCGACCCGTCACCTGGATCCGTCAGTCCTACGAGGCACGGACCGATCAGCCAATGCGATGCGCGGCAGTACCGACGATGGCCGTGCTGACTTCTTCCACGGCTTCGTTCTTGCCGAAGTCTTCAGCAAAACCTTGAGGGCCCCGTGCGCATCGCACGGGGCCCTCAAGGCGTTCAGCTAGCTAACCGTCACACGTCGTAGTAGAGCGCGAACTCGTACGGGTGCGGGCGGAGGCGGAGCGGGTCGATCTCGTGCTCGCGCTTGAGGGAGATCCAGGTCTCGATGAGGTCGGGCGTGAAGACGCCTCCCTCGAGGAGGAACTCGTGGTCGGCCTCGAGGCTGTTGAGCACGGCGTCGAGGGTGGCCGGGACCTGCTTGACGTCCTTGGCCTCCTCGGGCGGGAGCTCGTAGAGGTCCTTGTCGATCGGGGCCGGGGGCTCGATCTTGTTCTTCACGCCGTCCAGGCCCGCCATCATCATGGCGGCGAAGGCCAGGTACGGGTTGCCCGACGAGTCGGGGCAGCGGAACTCGATGCGCTTGGCCTTCGGGTTGTTGCCCGTGATCGGGATGCGGACGCACGCCGAGCGGTTGCGCTGGGAGTAGACCAGGCTGACCGGGGCCTCGTAGCCGGGGACCAGGCGGTGGTAGGAGTTCACCGTGGGGTTGGTGAACGCCAGCAGCGACGGCGCGTGGTGCAGGATGCCGCCGATGTAGTGGCGAGCCGTGTCCGACAGGCCGGCGTAGCCGGACTCGTCGTGGAACAGCGGCGCGCCGTCCTTCCACAGCGACTGGTGGGTGTGCATGCCGGAGCCGTTGTCACCGAAGAGCGGCTTGGGCATGAACGTGACCGTCTTGCCCTCGGCGTGGGCGCGGTTCTTGATCACGTACTTGAAGAACATCAGGTCGTCGGCCGCGTGCAGCAGCGTGTTGAACCTGTAGTTGATCTCGGCCTGGCCCGCGGTGCCCACCTCGTGGTGCGCGCGCTCGACGGAGAAGCCTGAGGCCTCCAGGTCGAGGACCATCTTGTCGCGCAGGTCGGCGTAGTGGTCGGTCGGGCTGACGGGGAAGTACCCGCCCTTGAACTTGACCTTGTAGCCCTTGTTGCCGCCCTCTTCCTCGCGGCCCGTGTTCCACCAGCCGGAGATCGAGTCGATCTCGTGGAACGCCTTGTTCTCCTTGTTCTCGAACCGGATCGAGTCGAAGATGTAGAACTCGGCCTCGGAACCGAAGAACGCGGTGTCGGCGATGCCGGACTCGGCCAGGTACTGCTCGGCCTTGCGCGCGATGTTGCGCGGGTCGCGGCTGTAGGCCTCGCGGGTGAAGGGGTCGTGCACGAAGAAGTTGATGATCAGCGTCTTCTCGATCCGGTACGGGTCGAGGCGCGACGTGGCCAGGTCGGGCAGCAGCAGCATGTCCGACTCGTGGATCGACTGGAAGCCCCGGACCGAGGAACCGTCGAACGCCAAGCCCTCCGCGATCGCGTCCGCGTCGAAGGCCGACACCGGGAGCGTGAAGTGCTGCATCACGCCGGGAAGGTCGCTGAATCGCACGTCGACGAACTTCACGCCTTCGTCGGAGATGTACTTCAGGACCTCGTCGGAATTCTTGAACACCCTCGTCGACTCCTCACGTCTTGAGTGCTGTGCTGTCCGCTAGCCCTGTCGACATTTGATGCGGGCGCGGTTATACGCCGCCACGGGTTCGCGGCCGGCCATCGGGGGTGACGCTATGTCGCCGGTGTTGCCCAGCCGTCACTCCGATGTTTCGCCAGTGTTAACGGGACCGCTCTCGGGGGCAAGCCGACCTGCCGGTACTCACCGAGTGAGCACGGCATTACTCTGTAGGTGTGAGCAAATGGACCGGTTCGTGGCTTTCGGGCCCGCGCAGCGTCCTGGAGCCGGGCGCGGATTCCGGCGATGGGACCGGCCAGCGCTTCAAGGGTGAACGCCTCGGGCTGCCGCAGGACGGTCCCGGCTCGATCGCGTCCAGCGGTCGCCGGGCGTTCGCGATCCTCATCGACTTCCTGCTCGCCGCAGGCGTCGCGGGCCTGTTCACCTACCCCGACCTGCCGCGCAACTGGAGCCTGCTGGCCTGGTTCGCGATCACGATCATCGCGGTCGCGTTCTTCGGCTTCACGCCGGGGCACGCCGTCTTCGGCCTGCGCGTCGCCCGACTCGACGGGTCACCGCTGGTGGGGCTGCCGAGGGCCGCGCTGCGCACCGGGCTGATCTTCCTGGTCATCCCCGCGGTGATCTGGGACGCCGACGGCCGCTGCCTGCACGACAAGGCGAGCAACACCGTGGTCATCCGCGTCCGCTGAACACCGGACACAACTGACACAGCGAAGGCCCCCTCGACGATCGAGGGGGCCTTCGTCGTGTGAACAGGGGTGTCAGCGCCTGCGCATGGTGCGCTGGACGCTGCGCATCTTCGCACCCGCGGGCATCGGACCCTTGGGGAGCGCCGCGCCGCGGCTGGCGAGCGCTGCGAGCCTGCCCTCGATCGTGTCGACCTGGGCGGTCGTGATGTTGCGCGGCAGCTTCATGAGGTAGCCCTGCAGCTTGCGCAGCGGGATCTGGCCCTCTTCGGAGCCGACGGTGATGTCGTAGATCGGCGTCTCGCCGATCACCCGTGCCACGCGCTTCTTCTCCTGCGCGAGCAGCGCCTTCACCCGGTGCGGCGCGCCTTCGGCGACCAGCACGACGCCGGGCCGCCCGATCACGCGGTGGACCGCGTCGAGCTGCGTCGTCCCCGCGACGGCGGGCGTGACCCGCCACTTGCCCCGCAGGTTCTCCAGCGCCCACGCCGCGGCACCCGGCTGGCCGTCCGCCTTCTTGAAGACGTTCGCCTGGACCCGGCGGCCGAAGATGATCACCGCGAGCAGCGCGCCGAGCGCGATGCCCATCGGCAGGAACACCCACTGCATCTTCCAGATCAAGCCGATCAGGAACGCCAGAGCCGTCGCACCGAGCAGCGCGCCCAGCATCAACGGCACCAGCGCCTTGTCCTCGCGGCGCTGCATCTTGAACGCCTCGAAGATCTGCCCGCGCTTGGCGCGTGAAGCCGCACGCCGCGCCTTCGCCGCCTCCTTGGAGGCCGCCTTGTCCTGCTTACCAGCCATGGCACCAGGATACGGCTGTGACGACGTCACGTTCACCGCCTCCCACAATCGTTGCCGGACCGTCTGCGAGGATGCTCCGCATGGACCCGCTGCTGGAGGGACTCGACCCGGAACAGCGCGCCGCGGTCGAGGCGCCTCGGGGGCCGGTCTGCGTGCTCGCCGGTGCGGGCACCGGCAAGACCCGCACGATCACCCACCGCATCGCCTACCTGGTCCAGCGCGGGCACGTCGCCCCTGGTCAGGTCCTGGCGGTCACGTTCACCGCCCGCGCGGCGGGTGAGATGCGCACGCGCTTGCGGGCGCTCGGCGTGACGGCCGCGCAGGCCCGCACGTTCCACGCCGCCGCGCTGCGGCAGCTCCGCTACTTCTGGCCGCGGGTCGTCGGCGGCGACCAGTGGCAGCTCGTCGAGGGCAAGCTGCGGCTGATCGCGCAGGCCGCGAACCGCGTCGGCGCGCCGACGTCCCCCGAGATGCTGCGGGACATGGCGAGCGAGATCGAGTGGTCGAAGGCGTCGCTGATCACGCCGGAGGGCTACCCGGCGGCCGCGGCGAGCACCCACCGGGACACGCCGGTGGCCGCCGACCAGCTCGTGCTGGTCTACCAGGCGTACGAGCAGCTCAAGAACCGCGCGCAGATGCTGGACTTCGACGACCTGCTGCTGCACACGGCCGCCGCGCTGGAGGAGCACGGTGACGTCGCGGACGAGTTCCGCGACCGGTACCGGTGCTTCG
>JBDSAJ010000577.1:0-9394 GCA_039922235.1 Umezawaea sp. | reverse complement strand
CGAGGACCGGCTGAACATCCACTAGCTCCACGAAAAAGGGCCCCCTGCGCGCAGGGGGCCCTTTTTCGTGGAGCTAGTGGATGTTCAGCCGGTCCTCGAACGCGGCGGACAGCGTGCGCCACGCCGTGACCTCGGCCTCGAACGGCGCGCTGGGCGCGAGCCGCGTGGGGTCGGGCTTGAGCACGTAGGACACCAGCCAGCCCAGGCTCTCGGACTTGTTCAGCGCGAGCTTCACGCTGTCGTCGTTCGCCCACTCGGCGGCGTCCTCGAACAGCTCCACCGCGAGGTCGAGCTGCGTCGGGTCGACCGAGTCCGGGCCGTCGGAGATGTCCTCGTCCAGACCGGTGAGCACGTAGACGTTGTCCGGGTCGACGTCGACCTCCAGGTCGCCGCCGGTCGCCTTGACCACGATCTCGGCGAACGTCGACACCTCGGAGAGGTCGTTGTCCTCGGACTCGACCAGGAAGCGCGACAGCGCGCGCGGCGACGTGAACGCGTCGATGCGGCCCTTGCGGCCGAGGAACACCGGCTGGTCGTCCAGGTAGCAGCGCAGCGTGTAGTACTCGCCCTGACCGGTGATGACCTTGATCGGGTCGATGCCGACCTCGGCCCAGAAGCCCGTCGGCTCGACGTCGTCGTCCTCGTCCGCGTCGTTGTCCTCGGCCTCCGCGGCGGCCTGCGCCTCCTGGAGGATCGCGAGTTCCTTCTGCGCGCCGGCGAGCACGTTCTCGTCCACGTCCGGCGTCGTCACGACGCTGTCGATGGCGTCGAGCACGTCGTCCCACTTCTCGGCGATGACCTCGGACAGCTCGGTCCACAGCGCGGTGCCCTCGCGGCCGCTGAACGGCAGCGTGCCCTGCGGCAGGAGCGAGAAGCCCTCCGCCGAGTTCAGCACCTCGTGCACCTTCTCCAGGTCGCACACGTCCGCGAGCGAGCGCACGATCGCGATGACGTCGGCCAGCTCGCCGATCACCCACGTGTCGGGGTCGTCGGCGACCAGTTCGGGCACGCCGACCAGGTCGAACTGGTGGTTCTCGTCGGGGGAGAGGTCGCCGACCGACAGCGCGGGCACCGAGTGCCACGCCGGGTGGTCGGCGAGGTCGTGCTCCTCGACCTTGCGGACGAACGCGGCGAGGTGTGCGGCGTCGGGGAACGCGTACAGGTCCTCCTCGTGCCCGAGGAAGGCCTCCCACTCCTCACCCTCTTCACGCCAGCGGGGAGCCCACAGCGTGACCAGGTCCCCCTGGGTCAGCCCCAGTTCGATAGGGACGATGTCCTGCGCCATCAGACCTCCAGGTCACACCATGCCGAGCGGATGCGCGGCAAAGCCTACGGGGTGGATCAACGGCGGGAACCGCCGGTGCCGAACGGATCCGCGAAGTACGCGTCGTCATCGTCGTCCACGGGCGGGCGGGGCTTGCGACCGGCCTGCGCTGGTGGCGGTGGGGTTGGTTCGAACGGCGGAACGGCGGGTCGTCCGATCGGGTCGCCGTAGACCTCTCGACCGCGCAGCGGTTGAGCTGGGTGATGCGGCTGCGCGCCTGCCTGGAACGCGGGCGGGGCCGCGGGCGCGGTGTGGTGGCCGGGATGCCCTGCGTCGTTCGGCCGCTGCTCGGCCGCGGTGCGGAACGGCGGCGGCCCGGCGAAGCCCTCGATGGCGATGGCCATGCTGTCGCCCAACGACTTGGCCAGCTCGTTGTACCCGCGCTGCACGGCGGCGTCGGTGGCCAGCCGGGCGGTCTCGACCACGAGCTGTCCCACGGCCCGTGGACCCTGCCCGAGCGCGTGGGGGTGCAGCCGCAGCCACTTCAGCTCACCGGTCGCCGTGGCCGTGGCGATCGCCATCCGGCTCGGGTGCTCGGCCGTGCCGGTGGAGTGCGCCAGCACTTCGGCCAGCCGCTCCGACGCCTGCCGTCGCTGCTCGGCCTGGTCCAGCTCGTTCACCGGGACCACCTCTCCGGGGCGGGCTCATCCGCCCCCGGCTCGAAGCCGAGTTCGGCGAGGCCTGCGGCGGTGCCGGGGTCGACCACGCGGCCGAGCGAGCGGTGCAGGCGGGCGCCGGCGTCACGGGCGGCGCGCGCGGCGACGCGGACGATCTCGTCGGCCAGCGCGTCCGGGCCCATGCGCAGCGCGCCGGGCTCGATGCGGACTTCGACGGGCGGGGCGCCGGGCGGCGTGACGACGGTGACGGCCCGGTCCGCGGAGGACGCCTGGCCGAAGATCGGGCCGCCACGGGCGAGCTGGTCCGCCACCCGCTGCTCGGTCTCGGCCACCCGACGGTTCGCGCGGTCGATCTCCGAGTCGACCTGGTCGTCGAGATCGCTCACGTCCCCACCTCCTTCCCGATCAGTCTGCCGGAATCGTCGCAACTACGTTGGTCACATGGTCGTGCTGCGGTCGGTACTGCTGTTCGTGCTCGCGGCGGTCGCCGAGATCGGTGGCGCCTGGCTGGTCTGGCAGGGCGTCCGCGAGCACCGCGGCTGGGCGTGGATCGGCGGCGGGGTGATCGCGCTCGGCCTGTACGGCTTCGTCGCCACCCTCCAGCCGGACGCCCACTTCGGCCGGATCCTCGCCGCGTACGGCGGGGTGTTCGTCGCCGGGTCGCTGGCCTGGGGAGCACTGGTCGACGGCTACCGGCCGGACCGGTGGGACGTCACCGGCGCGCTGGTCTGCCTGCTCGGCGTCGCGCTGATCATGTACGCCCCGCGCTGATCAGGCCGTCGGCCGGTAGAAGCCGTAGAACTCCATGCCGCTGTTGCTGGTCCGCAGGTTGCCCACCTGGACGGGATCGCCCGCCTCCACGATCTGGCCGTTGCCGATCACCATCGCCACGTGCCCGCTCCACACCACGAGGTCGCCGGGCAGCAGCTGGTCGGCGGGCACCGAGGCGCCCATCGCCTGCGACGACGCGGGCCGCGGCAGGTCGAACCCGGCGCCCGCGTAGGCCCACTGGGTCAGCCCGCTGCAGTCCGTGCCCTGCGGCGGGTTCGCCCCGCCCCACACGTACGGCGTGCCGAGCGCGGACAGCGCGTTGCGCACGGCCGCGGCGGCTTGCTCGTTCGGCGCCTCGGCGCTGCTGCCGTCCGGCAGGTTCACACCGACGCCCGAACCGGGCTGCGGCGGGATCGCGACCGGCAGCCGGGGACCGGTGCCCCCGCCTCCGCCGCCACCCCCGCCTCCGCTGCTCCCCCCACCGCCGCCACCGGAGCTGCCGCCGCCGGAGTTGCTCCCGTTGGAGCCGGTGGACGGCGGTGCGGCCGGGTCGGAGCCGGTGCTGGTGCTCACGCTGGACGTGGACGTCGTGCCCTCGCTCAGCTCGATGCCGATCGGCTCGCCCAACGCCTTCAGCGCGCCGAGGTCGGGCTTCTCCAACCCGTTGAGCTGGGACACGGCGGCGGTCAGCGCGTCGCGCACCTTCTGCAGCTCGCCCGCCGACCGGCTCTCGTACTTGTGCGCCTCGTTCGCGATCGACGCCGCCACGGCGATCGCCGCGCCGGGTCCGCCGAACACGCCCGCGCCGACCGCCGCCGCCAGCCGCGGTGTCGCGTAGGAGATGAACTCGTCGATGACGCCCTGGATCGCGGTGCGGCCGTTCGTCACGGCGGTCACCGCGCTCGTCGTCGCGGTCTGCGCGGTGGTGCAGTTGCGCGCCACGGCCTGCACACCGCCGGACAGCGTGGCGACCCGCGACTGGAACGTGTTCGCCTTGTCGCCGTACCAGGTCCCGAGCACCGCGTTGGCCGCACCGGTGTGCCGCCCGTCGATGTCGGCCAGCGCCGTGCCCGCCTTGGTGAAGGCGTCCGCCGCCCGCGTCGCGCCACCGGTGTCGCCGTCGAGCTTGGCGAGGTGGTCGCGCATCGGCTGGACCAGTGACGCGATGAAGCCCGCAACGTCGACCACGAACCCGTTCCCCTTGTCAGACCTGGTAGCTGCGGTTGATGTCGTCCTTGGCCTGCGCCTGCTGCTCGGTGTAGGCGGTGCCCGCCTTCGCGACGGCGGTCGCGAAGCCCGACAGCCCGTCCGCGGCCGCCTTGACGGCGTCCAGCTGCGCCTTGGCGGCCTGCTGGAACGCGGCCGCCAGCCCGACCTCGCCGCCGATCTTGCCGAACGCGTCCGCGGGCAGCGAATCGATGCCGGTGAGCGTCGACGTTCCCACCGCGCCGACCTCCGTTGCCAGTCCCGCCGCGGTCGTGCCGAACGACGCCAGCGCGTCGGTGTCGACCTCGAACCCCTGCTTCGCCACCGGTCCACCCCCTCTTCCGAACGTTCGACGGGACCGCCCTCCCCGGCGTTCCACGGGAATCCTGCACCATCCGCCGCACGGCCGTCTGGGCTTTCGACCAGCCGGTACGCCCTGATCGTGCCCCGATGGGCGGTACCACGCCCGGCGGGTCGCCTTGATCATGGACACGTGGGTGTTCTGGTGCACTGGAAACGGATAGTGGACTGGCTCGGAGAGCACGCCCCGGTGACCGGTTCCGAGTTGCGCGATGGTGGGGACCCGGCCGCGGTGCAGGCGCTCTCGCAGGAAACAGGAGTCGTGCCACCGGAGGAGCTCCGGACGTGGTGGTCGGTGTGCGACGGGACGGCGAACCTGGCGTTCGCCGAGGTGCTGCCGCCGTTCTACACGCCGATCGGGCCGGGTGACGCGCTGCGCTCGTGGCGGCTCAAACGCGGCTTCCGGCCGCCCGAACTCGACACCGAGGCGGGAACTCCGACCACCGGATTTCACCCGTTGTGGTTGCCGATCGCGTTCGACGGCTGCGGTGACGCGCTCGCCGTCGACATGCGCCCCGGTGTGCTGTCGGGCTGCGTCGTGGAGTGGGACCGCGAGTGCCACGAGATGGTCAAACCCGAGTGGACGTCCGTCACGGAGATGCTCGACCAGGTGGCGACGGCACTGGAGCAGCGCAGCAGGCTCGGGCACTGCGAACCACTGGTCACGCACGACGGCAGGTTGGACTGGCGCACCGGCTGACCTGTTGTTTTGCTACCATGGAGGTAGCGGGAACAGGGCTTGGGAGGTGGCATGGCCGACGTCCACGACGTTGCGGCGGCGCTGCTGGCCGCCACCGGGCCCGAGTCGCCGATGAAGCTGCAGAAGCTCCTCTACTACAGCCAGGCGTGGCACCTCGCCGGTCGCGGCACGGCGCTGTTCGACGCGCCGATCGAAGCGTGGCGGCGCGGTCCCGTGGTGCCGGAGGTCTACCGGCGGCACGTCGGGCTGACCGAGGTGCACTCGTGGGACGAGGGCGACCCGACCAGGCTGTCGGCGGGTGAACGCGCGGTCGTGCGGTCGGTCGTCGAGCGGTACGGCGGGTTCAGCAGGCACGAGCTGAGCGAGATGGCGCACGAGGAGGAACCGTGGCGCTCCGCCCGCGGTGACCTGGCGGACTCCGAGCCCAGCAGCGCGCCGATCCCGCACGAGGCAATGCGGCGGTACTTCCGCAGGCTCGTCAGCGACTCGGAGACAGCTGTCGCGGAAGCGCGGGCGTCCGTGGGGATCGAAGGGCTTGAGGTGTCGGCCGCCGCCGTGTCGGCCGCGCGCGCGGTCGTGCGGGGCGAGGTCGACGCGGACGTGGCCGTCGCGCAGCGGATCGAGGCACTGCTCCGACCGTGACCGCCGAGGATCCCTATCTCGATCCCGGCTCGAAGGTGCTGATCAACAAGCTCGGCGTCGTGGATGCCCTGCTGTTGCGGCAGATCGAGGCCGAAGCGACGTTCCTGCGCGACGCGCAGCTCAAGGCCGTGCCGCTGCCCGGCCGGTTCGACCTCGCGCACCTCCAGGCGTTCCACCGGCGCCTCTTCGGCGACGTGTACCCGTGGGCAGGGGAGATCAGGCGGGCCGACCTGACCCGCACGGCGAGGTTCGCGCACTGGGCGCACATCGAGTCGTACGGCGCGAACGTGTTCGGGCAGTTGAGGGACGAGCAGCACTTGTCCACTGTGGACGACGACGAGGTGTTCCTCGACCGGCTGGCGTACTTCTACGCCGAGGTGAACGCGCTGCACCCGTTCCGCGAGGGCAACGGCCGGACGCAGCGGGCGTTCTTCCGCCAGCTCGCGCTGCACGCCGGGCGGCGGATCGACTTCGGCCTGCTGGACCCGGCCGAGTACAACGAGGCCTGCCGGGTCAGCATGGTCGGCTCGACGGACCCGCTGCGCAGGCTCTTCGCACTGGCACTGGTCCCCCCAACGCGCAGCATTGGGGTCTCTACCCGTGCCCACCCCCGCGAGTCGAACGCTCAAGCACCCCGTGTTGAACACTCAGGCACCCCGAATGGAAAGTTCGAGGTGCCTGAGTGAGGGACTCGCGACTGCCTGAGGTCATACGCCCATCGGGTGCCACACCGTCTTGGTCTCCAGGTACGCCCGAATCCGGCTGATGTCCGGCTCACGGGTGAAGTCCTCGCCAGCACGGGTCCGCAGGACGCGCTTGACGGTGCCCGCCGCGGACCGCTCCAGGTCCGTGCGGATGGCGTCCGGGGCACCGGTCAGGTCGAGCGCGTTGACGTCCGCGTGTGACGCCAGCCAGGGCGCGATCTCCGCGGTCCGGCCGGTCAGCAGGTTCACCACGCCGCCGGGGAGGTCGGACGTGGCCAGCACCTCCGACAGCGTGATCGCGGGCAGCGGCCGGTCCTGGCTCGTCACCACGACGGCCGTGTTGCCGGACGCGATCACCGGGGCCACCACGCTGATCAGGCCCAGCAGCGACGACTGCTGCGGCGCGAGCACCGCGACGACACCCGTCGGCTCGGGCGTGGAGAACGAGAAGTACGGGCCTGCGACCGGGTTCGAGCTGCCCAGCACGGCCGCGATCTTGTCCGTCCAGCCCGCGTACCAGACCCAGCGGTCGATCGCCGCGTCCACCAGCGCCTGCGCCTTCTTCACGGCGACGCCCTCGGCGGCGGACACCTCGGCGATGAACTGCTCCCGACGGCCTTCGAGCACCTCGGCCACCCGGTACAGCACCTGCCCGCGGTTGTACGCCGTCGCGCCCGACCAGCCCGCGAAAGCCTTGCGAGCGGCCGAAACCGCGTCACGAGCGTCCTTTCGCGACCCCTGGGCGGCGTTCGCCAGGAACGCGCCCTTCGAGTCGGTCACCGGGTAGCTGCGGGCCGACTCCGACCGCGGGAACTTGCCCCCGATGTACAGCTTGTACGTCTTGGCGACAGCGATCCTGTTCTCAGACATCGAGGTAGGCCTCCAGCCCAGCGCGGCCGCCCTCGCGGCCGAAGCCCGACTCCTGGTAGCCGCCGAACGGCGCCGTGGGGTCGAAGCGGTTGAACGTGTTGGCCCACACCACACCGGCGCGCATCTGCTGCGCCGCCCACAGGATGCGCGAGCCCTTGTCGGTCCAGATGCCCGCGGACAGCCCGTACGGCGTGTTGTTCGCCTTCGCCACGGCCTCGTCCGGCGTGCGGAAGGTGAGCACGGACAGCACCGGCCCGAAGATCTCCTCGCGGGCGATCCGCATCGCCTGCGACACCCCGGAGAACACCGTGGGCGCGAAGTAGAAACCCTTGTCCGGCAACGGGCACGCGCTCGTCCAGCGCTCCGCGCCCTCAGCCTCGCCCGCCGCCGACAGCTCCTGGATCCTGGTCAGCTGCTCGCGCGAGTTGATCGCGCCGACGTCGGTGTTCTTGTCCAGCGGGTCGCCGACCCGCAGCGTCGACACCCGGATCCGCAGCTTCTCCAGGAACTCCTCGGCGATCGACTCCTGCACCAGCAGCCGCGAACCCGCGCAGCACACGTGGCCCTGGTTGAAGAAGATGCCGTTCACGATGCCCTCGACGGCCTGGTCGATCGGCGCGTCGTCGAACACGATGTTCGCCGCCTTGCCACCGAGCTCCAGCGTCAGCTTCTTGTCGGAGCCCGCGAGTTGCCGCTGGATCAGCTTCCCGACCTCGGTCGACCCGGTGAACGCGATCTTGTTCACGTCCGCGTGCTCGACCAGCGCGGCACCGATGTCCCCGGCGCCCGGCAGGATGTTCACCACGCCCGGCGGCAGGTCGGCCTGCTGGATGATCTCCGCGAGCACCAGCGCCGTCAGCGGCGTCGTCTCGGCGGGCTTCAGCACCACCGTGTTGCCGGTCGCCAGCGCGGGCGCGATCTTCCACGCCGCCATCAGCAGCGGGAAGTTCCACGGGATCACCTGGCCCGCGACACCGAGCGGCTTCGGATCCGGCCCGTACCCCGCGTAGGACAGCTTGTCCGCCCACCCCGCGTGGTAGAAGAAGTGCGCCGCCGCCGTCGGCACGTCGACGTCCCGCGACTCCTTGATCGGCTTCCCGTTGTCCAGGCTCTCCAGCACGGCCAGCTCGCGCGACCGCTCCTGGATCAGCCGCGCGATCCGGTAGATGTACTTGGCGCGCTCGGCGCCGGGCATCTTGCTCCACACCCGGTCGTACGCGCGGCGCGCGGCCTTGACGGCTGTGTCCACATCGGACACCGATGCCGTGCTCACCTCGGCGAGCACTTCTTCGGTGCCGGGGTTCACGGTCTTGAGGGGCTCACCGGAGCCTTCGACGAACTTGCCGTCCACGAACATCTTGTACGCGGGCTTGAGGTTCGCGATGTCCCGCGACTCGGGCGCGGGAGCGTATTCCCAGAGCTGGCTCATCTTGTTCAGTCCACCGTCACGTAGTCGGGGCCGCTGTAGTGGCCGTCCAACTGGGTCCGCCGCTGCATCAGCAGGTCGTTCAACAAGGTCGAGGCACCGAACCGGAACAGGTCGGCGGTCAACCACTCCGGCCCCGCGACCTCGTGCACGGCCACCAGGTACTTGATCGCGTCCTTGGTGCTCCGAATCCCACCCGCGGGCTTCACCCCGCGCAACTCACCGGTCAGCTCCCGCCAGTCCCGCACGGCCTGGAGCATCACGTGCGTCACCGGCAGCGTCGCCGCGGGCGCCACCTTGCCGGTCGACGTCTTGATGAAGTCCCCACCGGCCAACAACGCCAGCCACGACGCCCGCCGCACGTTGTCGTACGTCGCCAACTCACCCGTCTCCAGGATCACCTTCAAATGCGCGTCCCCACAGGCTTCCTTGACCTGCACGATCTCCTCGAACACCGCACCGTAGTTGCCGGACAGGAAAGCACCGCGATCGATCACCATGTCGATCTCGTCAGCACCCTGCTCAACGGCGAACCGCGTATCGGCCAGTTTGACGGACATGATCGACCGCCCGGACGGGAACGCGGTGGCCACGCTGGCGACGTGCACGCCAGTGCCTTCGAGTTCCGCTCTGGCCGTAGCCACCATGTCCGGGTACACGCAGACAGCAGCCACCTTCGGCACCTCGGGCCGGTCCGGATCAGGCCGCCGGGCCTTCGCCGCCAACGACCGCACCTTCCCAACCGTGTCAGCGCCTTCGAGCGTCGTCAGGTCC
>JBDSAJ010000576.1:0-6042 GCA_039922235.1 Umezawaea sp. | reverse complement strand
GGAACCCGCCACACCGGACCCGCTGAAATCCGCCTAGCCAACCAGAGCTGGATCAACCCGACACTGACACCCGAGACGGCAAAACGGCAGGCCACAGCCCTGGCGGACACAAGCTAAGTGGTATTGGCCCAGGCCTCCGCCTTGTTTCCGTCGGTGACTCCGACCGGTGCCGTCGTGGATGCCCCGCTGCCGCTGGTGGCCGACGCGGTGGCGGAGGGCGTGTTGTCGCCGGCGCATCTGGACGTGCTGGTCGGGGCGATGGCGTCGCTGCCTGCCGAGGCCGAGCAGATCCTGCTCGACGTGGCCCGCTCAGCCGAGCCTGCCGGGGTACGGGCGGTGGCGGCCGGGATTCGGGCGCGGCTCGATCAGGAGGGCCCCGAACCCACCGACCGCGAGCCCACCCCATCGCCGAACCTGTTGCATCTGCGGACCAAGACCGATGGGTGGCTGGAGTTCAGCGGCCGGCTCGCTGCGGAGCAGGGTGAGTTGTTCCGGGCGTTGATCGGTCCGCTGGCCAAGCCACACGCACCCGACGCGACCGGACCCGACACCCGGACCTTGCCCGAACGCCAAGGCGACGCGCTGGTGGACCTGTTGGACCTGGCGTCCCGGTCGAGCCAGCTGCCGACCGAGGCCGGGGAACGCCCGCACGTCACGGTGACCCTGGACTACCGGACCCTGGTGTCCGGGATCGGGACCGCGACCTTGGGCGATGCCACCGTGATCAGCGCCGGTGAGGCCCGGCGGATTGCCTGCACCGCTGGGATCATTCCGATGGTGTTGGGTGAGCGCAGCGAGGTCCTGGATATCGGCCGAATGTCCCGTCGCCTGACCCCGAACCTGCGGCGGGTGCTGCGGCAACGGGATGGTGGGTGCGCGTTCCCGATGTGCGACCGGCCTCCGAACTGGACCCATGCGCACCATATTAGGGAATGGCAGCACGGTGGGGAGACCGCGCTCGACAATCTCGTGCTGCTGTGCCGTCGACACCACGTCCTGATCCACCGCAGTGAATGGGAAGTCCGGATGACCCGCGGGTTTCCGCACTTCCATCCGCCGGCATTCATGGATCCACAACGCAAACCACTGCGCAACGAGATGCGAAGACTCGCGAGTTAGAGGGCGTCTCACGCAGGGAGAACAAGTCAGCGCTGCGGCAAGGGTGATAGAGGCACAGGAGCTATCGCCTTGTCGTTCGCGTCGGCCTACGTGAGACAGCCTCCAAGTCCCGTCAGAGGTCGGCGAACTCCTCCAGCAGGGTGACCGCCACTTCGACGTCGGGGCTGAGCTGCCGGTCCGCCATCTCGGAGTTCAGCTTCGCGTCGGCGAGGTCGTAGGCCGTGCGCAGCGCGGAGCCGGGAGCGGGGGCGATACCGCGCATCCGCAGCGCTCGCACCGCGGCGACCAGTTCGCAGGCGAGCACCAGCCGGAAGGCCGACAGCGAGCCGAGAGAGTGGCGGGCCGACTGGAACGCGAAGCTGGAGTGCTCCTCCATGCCCCGCGACACCACGGCGTTGCCGAGGCTCGCGGGCTCGGCGAGGGAGCGCACCTCGGCCAGCGCGGAGTTCGCCCCGTACTCCAGGATCATCACGCCCGAGCTGCCGACCGCCCCGTCCGCGAGGAACGGGCGGAGCCCGGTGAAGGCCGGTTCCACCAGCGTCGCGAGCCGCGCGGTCGACAGGTGCCCGGTGTGCAGCAGCGCCAGCCGCATCCGGTCGAGCGCCTGCCCGAGGTAGGCGCAGTGGAACGCGCCGTGGTGGTACGCGGCGTCGTCCTCCGCCCAGATCAGCGGGTTCTCGGCGGCCGCGTTGACCTCGACCTCGACCACCCGGCCCAGGTCGGCGGTGGCGTCCAGCGCGGGTCCGTGGATCTGCGGGAAGCACCGGTAGCCGAACGGGTCCTGGATGCGGGCGGCGGGCCGGTCCGACGGTTCGAGCAGTCGACGCAGCTCGGCCGCGGCCCGCACCTGGCCCGCGTGCGGCCTCCCGGCGTGCACCCGCTCGGCCAGTGCCTCGCGCGAGCCGTCCACCGCGAAGAACGACAGCGCGGCCACGACGTGCGTCGCTTCGAGCATCCGCCGCGCGGTGTGCCAGGCGAGGCCCGCGATGCCGATCGTGAGCGCGTTGCTGCTCATCAGCGCCAGCGCGTCACCCGAGTCGATCGTGATCGGCTCGGGTTTGGGGGTGGACCCGAGCCAGAAGCGCTCGCCGAGCAGGGCGAGCCCGGTCTCCGCCAACGCGGTCAGGTCGCCGGTGCCGATCGCGCCGAACTCGTGCACCGCCGGGTAGCAGCCGGCGTTCAGCGCGTCCGCCAGCGCGTCGACGACCGAGGCGTGCAGGCCCGCTCCACCTGCGAGCAGCTGGTTGAGCCGCACCACGAGCATGGCGCGGACCTGTTCCTCGGGGAGCAGTTCGCCCAGTCCGCCCGCGTGGCTGCGCAGCATCCGCAGCCCGTGCTCGGCGCGGTCGTCCAGGCCGACGACCTCCGCCCGGTTCGCGCCGACGCCGGTCGTGCGGCCGTACACCTCCTGCCGGGCCACCAGTTCCTGCGCGGTGTGCCAGGACGCCTCCACCCGTGCGCGCCCTTCCTCGTGGACCGCGACCGGCGTGTGGAACCTCGCGACCTGGACGACGTCCTCGACGGTCAGCGCCCGTCCGGTGAGGACGACCGGGTCCGGGACGAGCACGGGGGTGTCGACGCGCGGGTGCATGGACGTCCTCGTTTCGGGGAGGTGAACGCGGGCCGGAAGGCCTTGACACCGCTCTGTGCGAGGCCGAGCCTGCATGAACGTATTCACAGATGACAAGAGGTGAATCGAATTGATCAGTTTCGAGGCGGTGAACAAGCGTTTCGACGACGGCACCACGGCGGTGCGCGACCTGGACCTGGACATCCCCGAAGGCCAGGTCACGGTGCTCGTCGGCTCGTCGGGCTGTGGCAAGACCACCACCCTGCGCATGATCAACCGGATGCTGGACGCGACGACCGGCACCGTGCGGATCGACGGCCGCGACGTCCGCGAGATCCCCGGCTCGACGCTGCGCCGTGACATCGGGTACGTCATCCAGCAGTCCGGGCTCTTCCCGCACCGCACGGTCGCCGACAACATCGCGACGGTGCCCAAGCTGCTCGGCTGGGACAAGAAGCGGGTCCGCGACCGGGTCGCCGAACTGCTGGACACGGTCGGCCTGGCGACCGAGCTGGCCAACCGGTACCCGCACCAGCTCTCCGGCGGTCAGCAGCAGCGGGTGGGCGTGGCCCGCGCGCTCGCCGCCGACCCGCCGATCCTGCTGATGGACGAGCCGTTCGGCGCGGTCGACCCGGTGGTCCGCACGCTGCTGCAGGACGAACTGCTGCGCCTGCAAGCCGAACTGCGCAAGACGATCGTGTTCGTCACGCACGACATCGACGAGGCCGTCCGGCTCGGCGACCAGATCGCCGTGTTCCGCACCGGCGGGCACCTCGTGCAGTTCTCCTCGCCAGCCGAACTGCTGGCGCACCCCGTCGACGAGTTCGTCACCGACTTCCTGGGCGCCGAGCGCGGGCTGAAGCTGCTCTCGCTCACCACACTGGCGTCCGTGCCGGTGCGGAGCACCACGACCGGCCGTGAAGGCGAGACCAGCGACGAGTGGCTGCTCGTGCTCTCCGCCGACGACGAACCGCTCGGCTGGCGAGGTCCTGGCGACCGCACGCTGATCCCCGCACCGGGGCTGGCCGACGGCGACTCGCTGCTCGCGGGCCTGGACGCCACCGTGTCCTCACCGACCGGGCTGGCGATCCGGGTCGACGACGCGGGCCGGTTCCGCGGCGTGTCCGACCAGCAGGCGATCACCGAGTCCGCGGCGAGGTTCCGGGCGCAGGTGCTGGTCCCGTGAGGTGGGGGTGGATACCCGACCACGCGGGTGAGCTGCTGACGATCACCTTGCTGCACTTGAGGATGACGGGCACCGCTGTCCTGTTCGGACTGCTGATCGCGCTGCCGCTCGGCCTGCTCGCCTTCCGCGTGCCGCGGCTCAAGTCGGCGGTGCTGGGCATCTCCAGCCTGCTGTTCACCATCCCGTCGGTCGCGCTGTTCACGCTGCTGCTGCCCGTCACCGGCCTGACCCCGACCACGGTGATCGTCGGCCTCACCGTCTACACGCTCGTGGTGCTGGTCCGGAACACGGTGGAGGGCTTGGAGAGCGTGCCGCCCAAGGTCGCCGAAGCGGCCCGCGCGATGGGCTACGACCGGGTGCGCACCCTGCTCACGGTCGAACTGCCGCTGGCCCTGCCGGTGATCATGGCCGGGCTGCGGATCGCGACGGTCATGACGATCAGCCTGGTCAGCGTCGGGCTGGTGATCGGGCAGGGCGCACTGGGACAGCTGTTCGTCGACGGGTTCCAGCGGGACTTCGGCGTGCCGATCATCGCGGGCGTCGTGATCACCCTGGTGCTGGCGCTGCTCGCCGACGGCCTGCTGATCGGCGTCCAGCGCCTGCTGACGCCGTGGCAACGGACGGGGAGGTAGGTCGTGGGCGAACTCCTCGCGGACATCGTCGCGTGGTTCACCAGCGGTGAGCACTGGCGCGGCTCCGACGGCATCCCGGCCCAGGTGTGGACGCACCTGGTCTACTCGGTGGTGGCGACCGTGATCGCGGTCGTCATCGCGCTGCCCATCGGCCTGCTCATCGGGCACACCGGCAGGGGCGCGTTCCTCGCCATCAACCTCAGCGGCTTCGGCCGCGCGCTGCCGAGCTTCGGCGTGGTCATCCTGGCCTTCCAGCTCAGCGGGCTGAGCCTGGTCCCGATCTACCTCGCGCTGGTGCTGCTGGCCGTCCCGGTGATCGTGACCAACACCTACGCCGGTGTCGCGGCGGTCGACCACGACGTGCGCGACGCCGCGCGCGGGGTCGGCCTGACCGGGTGGCAGGTGCTGGTCCAGGTCGAGATCCCGCTGGCGTTCCCGCTGATCCTCGCGGGCGTGCGGATCGCGACCATCCAGGTCGTCGCGACCGCGACGATCGCCGCCTACCTGGGTTTCGGCGGCCTCGGCCGCTTCGTGTTCGACGGCCTGGCGCAGCGCGACCTCGCCCAGGCGCTGGGCGGGTCGGTCCTGCTCGCGGTGCTCGCCATCGCCCTCGACCAGGCCCTGCGCGCGCTGCAACGACCTCTCACCCCCCGTGGACTGCGAAGGAGTTCCTGATGAAGATCCGACTGGCCGCGGCGGTCGCCGCCGTCCTGGCACTGACCGCGTGCTCGGGCGGCGTCACGTCGCTGGCGCCGGAGAGCGGCGCGAAGGACGCGGGCACGATCATCGTCGGCACCGCGAACTACTCCGAGAACGTCATCCTCGGCCACCTGTACGCGGGGGTGCTGCGGAAGAAGGGCCTGAAGGTGACGGTCAAGCCGAACCTCGGCTCGCGCGAGATCATCGTGCCCGCGCTGCAGGGCGGCGACATCGACGTGCTGCCCGAGTACCAGGGCAGCCTGCTGCAGTACCTGGACAAGGACGCCAAGCAGAGCGCGGCCGAGGAGGTCCAGCAGGCACTCGGTTCGGCACTGCCCCAGGGCCTCGAACTGCTGCCGTACGCGGCGGCCGAGGACAAGGACGTCTTCGTGGTCACCAAGGAGACGGCCGCCAAGTACGGGCTCAAGACGTTGGACGACCTCAAGGCGCACGGCGGGGAACTCGTGCTGGGCGGCCCGGCCGAGGACAAGACCCGCTACGTCGGCCTGGTGGGCCTCAAGGAGGTCTACGGCGTGGAGTTCAAGGAGTTCAAGTCGCTGGACGCGGGCGGCCCGCTGACCAAGGGCGCGCTCGAAGGCGGCGACATCGCCGTCGCGAACCTGTTCAGCACCGACGTCACCATCGTCAACAAGGGCTGGGTCGTGCTGGAGGACCCGAAGAAGCTCGTCCCGGCGCAGCACGTCGTCCCGCTGATCAACCAGGCCAAGGCGAGCGCCGATGTCGCCGCCGCGCTCGCGACGCTCAACGACAAGCTCACCACGGACGAGCTGAGCAAGCTGGACTCCAAGGTGGACAACGACAAGGAGGACCCGGAC
>JBDSAJ010000575.1:0-3975 GCA_039922235.1 Umezawaea sp. | reverse complement strand
AGACGTCGTCGGTGCCGTACGCGGACTTCAGCTCCGCGGCGATCGGGTCCTGGCCCACCGGGACGTTCGCGTCCAGTTCGGACGGATAGCCGCTCATCTTGTCGTGCTCGGGCGCGTACGTGGCCGGCTTGGCCGGGTTGTACTTGTCGTTGGTCGGCTGGTCGGCCTTGGCCGGGATGATGAACTTCTCCATCGACGCCCACGCAGACTTGAACGGGGCCCAGTCGCCGCTGACCTTGCCGTAGCTCGCTTCCAGCCACAGGTAGTAGCTGAACGCCTCCGACGTCGTCTGGTGCCCGTGGTCGGGCGCCTCGACCATCAGCGTCTCCACCGCGTGGTACGGCACCAGCAGATCGCCGAACTTGCGGAAGTAGCCGCTGGCCGGGTCCTTGATCTTGTTGTACTGGACGAGGAACGCTTCCTGGAAGGGCGGGACGTTGGCCGAGATCTCCTTGGCCAGCACCGAGGCCGCCAGGTAACCGTTGGAGACAGCGGAGAAGTTCGCGGTCCCCAGGTCGCCACCATTGGCCGCCGAGGTCACCGTGACGTTCTGCGCGGTGTTCCAGTTGGCCGTGGTGAACGTCAGCGAAGTCGGTGCCGCGGTGAGGTCCGGGCTGCTCGTCGAGGTGCGGGCGATGAGCACGGTGACCGGCGACGACGGCTGGCTCGCCAGCGTCACCCCGAACGTGGCCGTGCCGCCCTGCTTGACGGTGAGCGTCGTCGGGTTCGTCACGATCGCCGCCCCGGCCGCCACCTTCACCGGCACGAGCGCCGACGTGGTCACCGCACCGCGGTTGTCCGTCGCGCGGGCTGCGAGGGCGTGCTCGCCGACGGCCGCGCCGGTCCACGACCCCTCGAAGGGCGCGGTCGTGTCGGAGCCGACGACCACGCCGTCGGCCAGGAACTCGACCTTCGACACGGTGCCGTCGCTGTCGGACGCGGAAGCCGCGAGCGGGATCGCCTGCCCGTTCTGGAACGACTGGCCCGCCGTCGGCGAGATGAGCGACACGGTCGGGGCCTTGTTGGCGCCGGTGCACGACACGCCGTTGACCGCGAAGTCGGTCGGCTTGCCGTTGACCGAGCCCCTCGTGCTCTGAAAGCCGAAGCTAGCGGTGCCGCCGGTGCCGATGTTCTTGTTCCAGTCCACCGGTGTGACGGTGACCTTGGCGCCGGACTGGGCGTGGTTGCCGTTCCACAGGTTGGTCACCTGCTGCCCGTCCGGGAAGGTCCAGGTGAGCGTCCAGCCGTTGATGGGATCGCCGTCGTTCTTGATGGACACGTCGGCGACGAAGCCGCTGTACCAATCGCTCGGGACGCTGTAGTTCACCGTGCAGGCCACCGCGGCGTTCGCCACCGGTGCGACGACCGGCATCACCGCCGCCGTGGCAACCGCTGCCGCGACTAAGACGAGCGGTCTGCTTCGCAGCCGTCCCGCTCTGGTCCGGTACCTCATTCGTTCCTCCTCCATCACGGATCAGCCATTGACCCGCGCGCTTGGAATCGGCGCGGGACGCCTGCGCACGCCGAACGTCCCGCGCCGAGGTCTCACCGGGGGCTCGGCACCCCTGTAGTCGTCTGACTGGTCGAAGCCCCGGTCACCGCGTGGTCGGCGCGGTTGTCGTCGGGCGTGGTCGAGCTGCCGCGTGCTGAAGTCGTGGTAGGTCCTGGCTCGAGTGCCGTCCCTTGTGGACAGTCGGTCGGCGGGGCGAACGCCGTGGTGGGGGCGCAGCAGGTCCAAGCTGTTGAGCCCTGGTATCTGGGAGCGCTCCCAGGTTTGGACTGTAGTGGGTGTTCACAACCGTGAAAAAGGGGTTCTCGTGAAAGGTCACCCGAATGCCGGGAAGCACACCTGCGAATTTGCTCCGAATGTTGGCATGGTTAAGCCGAACGGTCCTCGAATCGCACGTCATTGCTCCGATCGAGGAGTTCGATCGCGAAATGTCGCGGCTTCGCTGGATCGGTACGGGAATGCAGGCGCTCGCCGGCTCCGGCTGATGTCAACGAGCGCCGACCGTGCGCGGCAGCGGGATACCCGAGAGGCCCATGTCGGCAAATATGCCAAACGGCGGTCGGTTTTAAGCCGGTCACGCGCCTCAATTAGGCTTTTCATCGCAACTCCTGATGCCCCCCAAAGATTGTTCACGTAGGTGAAACCGGCGTTCGGGTGGCCACTGGATGGAGTCATCACCTGGAATAGTGATACTCAAGGTGGGCGGGTGCTCGACTATTTCCTCGAATGGCCGAGCAAGGGATAGCGCAAATGGCCCTCCGTTCACACGCAGGGTGCGAAAATGAGGATCGCTCGCAACATTTTCGGTCGCCGCGACGCTCTTTTCCGCTCGTCTCAACTGGCCTACAGTCCGCCGAACTGGGAGCGCTCCCAGAACATGCCCCGGCAATGACGCTGCGAGGACGACCCTGATGCGATCAAGAAAACTGGTACGCGGCGGATCAGCCGTCACGGTGCTGACGCTCTGCACGAGCCTGGTGGTGCTGGCGGGAAACCAGGCCAGCGCCGCCACCGTGTGTTCGGTGGACTACCAAACCAACCAGTGGAGCACCGGCTTCACCGCGAACGTCACCGTGAACAACCTCGGCACCGCGATCTCCGACGGCTGGACCCTGGAGTGGGACTTCCCCGGTGACCAGCTGATCACGAACCACTGGAACTCCACGATCAGCCAGGCAGGCAAGCACATCACGGCGAAGAACCCTGACTGGGCAAGGAGTCTGACGACCGGCGGGTCGCACAGCCTCGGCTTCCAGGCGTCCTACTCGGGCACGAACGAGAAGCCCACGAGCTTCAAGCTCAACGGCACGTCCTGCACGGGCGGCCCGGTCGATCCGACGACCACGACCACCACCACGACGACGACCACCACCACGACTCAAGACCCCGGCGATCCCGGTGATCCCGGTGACCCCTCCGGGCACGTGGCGAACCCGTACGCGGGTGCCACCGGCTACCTCAACCCGGACTACGTGGCCCAGGTCAACACCCTGGCCGACACCACGGGCGGCACGTCGGGCGCCGCGATGCGCAAGGTCGCGCAGAACTCGACGGCCGTGTGGATGGACCGCATCGGCGCGATCACGGCGGGCCGAGGCCTGCGCGGTCACCTGGACGAGGCACTGCGCCAGCAGGTCGCGGGCAGGCCGCTGGTGTTCCAGGTCGTGATCTACGACCTCCCCAACCGCGACTGCTCGGCGCTGGCCTCCAACGGTGAGCTGAAGGTCAGCGAGAACGGCCTTGCCCGGTACAAGGCCGAGTACGTCGACCCGATCGCCGCGATTCTGGCCGACCCGAAGTACCGCGACCTGCGCGTCGTCGCGATCGTCGAACCCGACTCGCTGCCCAACCTCGTCACCAACACCGCGAAGGCCAAGTGCGCGGAGGCGAAGTCCAGCGGCGCGTACGTGCAGGGCATCCAGTACGCGCTGAACGAGCTGAGCGCGATCTCGAACGTCTACAACTACCTGGACATCGCGCACTCGGCCTGGCTGGGCTGGGACAGCAACATCGTTCCCGCCGTGCAGCTGTACACCGACATGGTCAGGGGCACGACGAAGGGCTTCAACAGCGTCGACGGCTTCATCTCCAACACCGCGAACTACACGCCGGTCGAAGAGCCGAACCTGGCCGACCCGACCAAGCTCGTCGGCGGCCAGCCGCTGAAGTCCGCGAAGATCTACGAGTGGAACCCGTACTTCGACGAGGCCGACTTCGGCACTGAGCTGCACCGGCGGTTCGTCGCGGCGGGCTTCCCGAGCGGCATCGGCATGCTCGTCGACACCTCCCGCAACGGCTGGGGCGGCGCGAACCGGCCCACTGCTCCCACCGGGACCACTGTGGACGACTACGTGAACTCCGGCCGCATCGACCGTCGCCTGCACCGCGGCAACTGGTGCAACCAGGTCGGAACGGGCATCGGCGCGCGTCCGCAGGCCGCGCCGCGACCGAACTTCGACGCCTAC
>JBDSAJ010000574.1:0-6930 GCA_039922235.1 Umezawaea sp. | reverse complement strand
CGCCGACTGCGCATCCGCTGGGAAATCCGCGACGACATCCACGAAGCCTTCCTGAGCCTGGCCTGCGGCATCATCTGCTGGCGCCGACTCAAGAACCTCTCACTCTGTTAGGAGTTCTTAGCCGTGACCAGTGACGGGGAGCGGATCGTCAACCCCCGTCATCTGGACCGCAAGGCACGCAAGGCTGGCCCGTGCCATCTCGGACTGCGGGTGGGGTGAGTTCCGCCGCCAGCTCGAGTACAAGTGCGAACGCGCTGGACGCGAGTTCGTGGTGATCGACCGCTGGTACCCGTCGTCCAAGACCTGTTCGACGTGCGGGCACCTGCTGTCGAAACTGAAGCTCTCCACCCGGCACTGGACGTGTCCGGCCTGCCGCACCCTGCACGACAGGGACGTGAACGCGGCGAAGAACATCCTTGCGGCACGCCCGTGAGGGTGCGAATCCCCCGCCGTCAGGCGAGGGCGGAAGTCAATTCGATGCGTTTTGTCGGTGACGGCGACTAACATCGGCCCTGTCAACGATGACCTACCAGGATTGGCGCGAAAGCGCAGGAAGCAGGCCCGAGACCACGTGGTGGGTACCGCAGCGGGTGGAGCCGCCCGATTCCCGGAGGAGCGCCCGGTGACCATTGCCGCGAGCCCCGCCAACGGGACCAGTAAGTCGTCGTCGGCCGGCCGGGCCACGACGTACGCCCAATCCAAGATCGCCGTGCCGGACGAGGCCGTTCTCGCGCTGCTCGGGTCGCGCGACGAGAACCTGCTCCTCGCCGAGGACCTGCTGGACGCGGACGTGCACGTGCGGGGCAACGAGATCACGTTGTCCGGCGAGCCCGCCGAGGTGGGTTTCGCGGAGCGCGTGTTCTCCGAGCTGATCCAGCTCGCGAGTCGGGGTCAGCAGGTCGGCCCGGACACGGTCCGCCGCACGGTCGCGATGCTGTCGGCGAACACGTCGGAGTCGCCCGCCGAGGTGTTCAGCCTCGACATCGTGTCCCGCAAGGGCCGCACGATCCGGCCGAAGACGTTGAACCAGAAGCACTACGTCGACGCGATCGACGCCAACACCATCGTCTTCGGCATCGGCCCCGCCGGTACCGGCAAGACGTACCTGGCGGTGGCGAAGGCCGTGCAGGCGCTGCAGGCCAAGCAGGTCAGCCGGATCATCCTGACGCGACCGGCGGTCGAGGCGGGGGAGCGGCTGGGCTTCCTGCCGGGCACGCTCAACGACAAGATCGACCCGTACCTGCGGCCGCTGTACGACGCGCTGCACGACATGGTCGACCCCGAGTCGATCCCGCGGCTGATGCAGGCGGGCACGATCGAGGTCGCCCCGTTGGCGTATATGCGTGGTAGAACGCTTAATGATGCCTTCATCATCCTGGACGAGGCGCAGAACACGACGCCTGAGCAGATGAAGATGTTCCTGACCAGGCTCGGCTTCGGTTCCAAGATCGTCGTCACGGGTGACATCACCCAGGTCGACCTCCCCGGTGGCCAGCGCAGCGGTCTGCGGGTCGTCCGGGACATCCTGGACGGTGTCGACGACGTCAACTTCTCGCTCCTGAGCAGCAGTGACGTGGTCCGCCACCGGCTGGTCGGCGACATCGTGGACGCGTACGAGAAGTGGCAGGTCGTGCAGGACAACACCGACCAGCACGGGCGCCACACCGGACCCGGTGCACGACGTGGTGAGCAGCGCCGGGGACGATAGGTCCGTGAGCATCGAGATTGCCAACGAGTCCGGGGTCCCGGTCGACGAACCGTCGATCGTGTCGGCCGCCCGGTTCGCACTCGACCGGATGGGCGTGAGCCCGCTGGCCGAGCTGTCCGTCCTGCTGGTCGAACTGGACGTGATGGCGGACCTGCACGAACGCTGGATGGACCTGCCCGGTCCGACCGACGTGATGGCATTTCCCATGGACGAGCTGGACTCGGCCCGGCGCCCGGACGCGGCCGGGCTGGGTCCGGCGTTGCTGGGCGACATCGTCCTGTGCCCGGCGTTCGCCAAGGACCAGGCGAAGAAGGCGGGCCACGGCCTGCTGGACGAGCTGCACCTGCTGACCGTGCACGGCGTGCTGCACCTGCTCGGGTACGACCACGCCGAGCCTGCCGAGGAGCGGGAGATGTTCACGCTGCAGAACCGCATCCTCGCGGACTTCCGGTCGGCGACCGCCGAGGCGGAGCGGCTGGCCGTGCAGCGCGCGTCGGACTCCAAGGTGCTGGGGGCGGTCGGCCTCGAGCACTCGGACCGCCCCGAACCCACCGACCCGAACACCTGAGGCCGACCCGGTGACCACGAGTTCCGCGAGCTTGATCTTCTTGGCCGTGGTGCTGGTACTGGCGGCAGGCCTGTTCGCCGCGGCCGACGCCGCGCTGGGCACGGTGTCCCGCGCGCGGGTCGAAGGTCTCCAGCGCCAGGGCCGCACCGGCGCCCGCCAGCTCCTCCAGGTGCTGGCGGACCGGCCGCGGCACGTGAACCTGCTGCTCCTGCTGCGGCTGGCGTGCGAACTGTCGGCCACGGTGCTGGTCACGGTCGTGTGCCTGCGGCTGGTGTGGCCGCCGTGGCTCGCCGTCGTGGTCGCGGGCCTGTCGATGCTCGTGGTGTCGTACGTGCTGGTCGGCGTCGGCCCGCGCACCATCGGCCGCCAGCACCCGTACGCCGTCGGCCTGGTGGCCGCCGCGCCGATCCGGGTGCTGGGCCGCGTGCTCGGCCCGTTGAGCAGGCTGCTGATCCTCGTCGGCAACGCGATCACCCCCGGCAAGGGCTTCCGCGAGGGCCCGTTCTCGTCCGAGGTCGAGCTGCGCGAACTGGTCGACATGGCCCAGGAGCGCGGCGTCGTGGACGAGGGCGAGCGCGAGATGATCCACTCGGTCTTCGAGCTGGGTGACACCATCGCCCGCGAGGTCATGGTGCCGCGCACCGAGATCGTGTGGATCGAGCAGGCCAAGTCGCTGCGCCAGGCGCTCGCGCTGTCCCTGCGCACGGGGTACACCCGCGTGCCGGTGATCGGCGAGAGCGTGGACGACATCGTCGGCGTGGTGAACCTGAAGGACCTGGTGCGCGTCACGTTCGCCGACGAGGCCGACGGCACCACCGTCGGCGAGCTGATGAAGCCCGCCACCTTCATCCCCGACTCGAAACCGCTGGCCGACCTGCTGCGCGAGATGCAGCTCTCCCGCACGCACCTGGCCATCGTCATCGACGAGTACGGCGGCACCGCGGGCCTGCTGACCATCGAGGACATCATCGAGGAGATCGTCGGCGAGATCACCGACGAGTCCGACACCGACGACCGGCCGCCGGTCGAGCACCTGGTGGACGGCGCGGTCCGGGTCAGCGCCCGGCTCCCCGTCGACGACCTCGACGCCCTGTTCGGCACCGAGCTGGACGAGCACGAGGTCGAGACCGTCGGCGGCCTGCTCGCCCAGCGCCTGGGCCGAGTCCCCCTCCCCGGCACCGAGGCCGAGATCGCGGGCCTCCGGATGCGCGCCGAGGGCGGCAAGGACGAACGCGGCCGAATGCGCATCACCACCGTCCTCGTCCGCCCCGTGTCGATGCCCGACCAAACCGAGGACAAGGAACGCGAGGACCACCGTGCCTGAGCTTGATCCCGAGGACGCCAAGATCATCACCCTGGCCCGCTCGGTCCGCGCCCGCACCGGCGCCGCGGAAGGTGCCGCCGTCCGCGACACCGACGGCCGCACCTACGCCGCCGCCACCGTCGCCCTGCCGTCCCTGAAGCTCACGGCGTTGCAGGCCGCCGTCGCCGCGGCCGTCTCCAGCGGCGCCGAAGGTCTGGAAGCCGCAGCCGTGGTGACCGACGCGGGCCAGGTCGACGCCGACTCCACGGCCGCCGTGCGCGACCTGACCGCGACCGGCCCGATCCTGCGTGCGGATGCCTCGGGCGCGGTCGTGGAGACCGTCTGAGCCGGACTCCGCGAGGTAGCCCGACCACGTGGGGCTCACCTCGGAAGGCACGAAGAACGACCACCCGCCCGGCGGTCTTGGCGCGCGCAACGCACCAAGACCGCCGTTCTCATGATCGGCGTGGATTCGCCTGGCGTGGAATGTCCACTAAATGAAATGGTTTTCTGCGCCAAGGCATCCCGGCAGTCGGCGAAACGGTCGATTGACCACTTGTGAGCACTCGTCTACTTTTGGTCGAGTTCGACCCGTGAAGTGACGCACTCACAGGGGAGCATGGTTGTGCGAAAACTGACGATTGCGCTGTTTGCTGCGCTTTTATCCTTGTCCACCGTGGTGGGAATTTCCTCACCCGCATCAGCGCGTGGTGAATTGGTGGCCGATCCGGCGACCGGTGTGTTCACCGGTACCCCGAACGGCCTCTCGGCGACCGCCTGGTCCGGCTGGGAGGGGTTCGCGGGCACGCTGACCTCCACGCCCGCGGTCTCGTCGTGGGCGTCCGGCAGGCTGGACGTCTTCGCTCGCGGCACAGCGGGTGACCTGGTGCACAAGTGGTACGACGGTGGCTGGTCGGGCTGGGAGTCGCTCGGCGGCAACATCATCTCCGCCCCCGCCGCCGTGTCGTGGGGCAACGGCCGCATCGACGTGTTCGCGATCGGCACCGACAACACCCTGGTGCACAAGTGGTACTCCGGTGGCTGGTCCGGCTGGGAATCGCTGGGCGGTTATCTGACCAGTGCTCCCGCCGTTTCGTCGTGGGCCTCCGGCCGTTTGGACGTGTTCGCGCGTGGCAGCGACAACGCGATGTACCACAAGTGGTATCCCGGCGGTTGGTCCGGCTGGGAATCCCTTGGCGGTGGATTGACGTCCTATCCGGCCGCCGTGTCGTGGGCGAATGGTCGAATTGACGTATTCGTGCGCGGTGGTGACAACGCGATGTACCACAAGTGGTATTCCGGCGGTTGGTCCGACTGGGAGTCGCTCGGTGGCGGACTGACGTCCGGTCCGGCCGTGTCGTCCTGGGCCTCCGGCCGCCTGGACACGTTCGTGCGCGGTGATGACGGCGCGATGTACCACAAGTGGTACGACGGTGGCTGGTCCGACTGGGAGTCGCTCGGCGGCGGCCTGCTGAGCGGTCCCGGCGCCGTCTCGTGGGGCGCCAACCGCATCGACACCTTCGTCCTGGGCACGGACAGCAGGCTCTACCACAAGTGGTGGGCCTGACCTGACGGGGCGCGGATGGCCTGCGGCACCTCCGCCGGTCATCCGCGCCACCGGGGCGGGCGGAGGCCCGTTCGAGGGCTGGCTCAGCGGTGTCGGTGGCACCAGGGACAATGGACGGATGGATGGTTACCGCTCAGGGTTCGCGTGCTTCGTCGGCCGTCCGAACGCCGGGAAGTCGACGCTGACCAACGCGCTGGTCGGCATCAAGGTCGCGATCACGTCGAGCAAGCCGCAGACGACCCGCCACACCATCCGGGGCATCGTGCACCGCGAGGACGGCCAGCTGATCCTCATCGACACCCCTGGTCTGCACCGGCCGCGCACGCTGCTCGGCCAGCGGCTCAACGACCTGGTCCGCGAGACCTGGTCGGAGGTCGACGTGGTCGGCTTCTGCGTGCCCGCTGACCAGAAGGTCGGGCCGGGCGACAAGTTCATCGCCGCCGAGTTGCAGAAGATCGCGAAGAAGACGCCGGTGATCGGCATCATCACCAAGACCGACCTCGTGCCTCAGCAGCAGGTGGCCGAGCAGCTGCTCGCGCTGCAGAACATCATGGAGTTCGCCGAGATCATCCCGGTGTCCGCGGTGGACGGCTACCAGGTCGGCACGCTGGAGAAGCTGCTGCTCGACCGGCTGCCGGAGGGGCCTCCGCTCTACCCGGACGGCGACCTGACCGACGAGCCGGAGCTGACGCTGATCGCCGAGCTGATCCGCGAGGCCGCGCTCGAAGGCGTGCACGACGAGCTGCCGCACTCGATCGCGGTGGTCGTCGAGGAGATGGCGCCGCGGGAAGGCCGGGACGACCTGATCGACGTGCACGCGAACCTGTTCGTGGAGCGCACGAGCCAGAAGGCGATCATCCTCGGGCACCGGGGTGAGCGGCTCAAGCAGGTCGGCATCACCTCGCGCAAGCAGATCGAGGCACTGCTGGGCAGCAAGGTGTTCCTGGACCTGCACATCAAGATCGCCAAGGACTGGCAGCGCGACCCGAAGCAACTCCGCCGCCTGGGGTTCTAGATGGCGAACCTGTACCGCGACACGGGGATCGTCCTGCGGGTGCAGAAGCTCGGCGAGGCGGACCGGATCATCACGCTGCTGACCCAGAAGCACGGCAAGGTGCGGGCGGTGGCGAAGGGCGTGCGGCGCACGTCGTCGCGGTTCGGGGCCAGGTTGGAGCCGTTCGGGCACGTCGACGTGCAGTTCTACCCCGGCCGTTCGCTCGACGTCGTGACGCAGGTCGAGACGCTGGACGCGTTCCACGTCAGCCTGGTCGGCGACTACGGGCGGTACACGGCGGGGTGCGCGGTGCTGGAGACGGCCGACCGGCTCACCGCCGAGGAGGGTGAACCGGCGCTGCGGCTGTACCTGCTGGTCGCGGGTGCGCTGCGGGCGCTGGCGGCGGGGGAGCGGGACGCGTCGCTGGTGCTGGACGCGTTCCTGATGCGCGCCATGTCCATCGCGGGCTGGGCGCCCGCCGTCGACGAGTGCGCACGCTGCGGCGACCCCGGCCCGCACCGCGCGTTCAACGTGCAGGCGGGCGGCGTCGTGTGCGCCAACTGCCGCCCGGCGGGCTCGGCGACCCCGTCGGCGGAGACGCTGCGGCTGCTGGTCGCCCTGCTGCACGGCGAGTGGGACGTGGTCGACGCGCTGCCGGTCGGGTCGCGCCGCGACGCCAGCGGACTCGTGGCGGCTCACCTGCAGTGGCACATGGAACGGCAGCTCCGCTCGCTACCGCTGGTCGAACGCACCGCGCGGCAGGCCGACGGCTAAAGTTCCGCACCGCCGC
>JBDSAJ010000573.1:0-3653 GCA_039922235.1 Umezawaea sp. | reverse complement strand
GCCAGGTGGCGCACGCCGCGGAGGTCACCGAACGGCTCTCCGGCTACCTGCTCGAACTCGTCAGGGCCCTGCCGGTGCTGACCGCTTTCCACCGCGCCGCCGCACAGGCGAAGGCCGTCCGCGACGTCGGTGACCGCCACCGCAAGGCCACGATGGGCACCCTGCGCATCGCATTCCTGTCCGCACTGGTGCTGGAGATCGCCGCATCGCTCTCGGTCGCGCTGATCGCCGTCGGCATCGGCCTGCGCCTCGTCTCGGGCGAACTGACCCTCGTCACGGGCCTGGTGGTGCTGATCCTCGCCCCCGAGTGCTACCTGCCGTTGCGGGCAGCGGGAGCGGCCCACCACGCGAGCGAGGACGGCCTGGAAGCAGTCCGCAGGGTCTCCGAGATCACCGACAAAACCGCAGGTCAACGGCCAAATTCCGCCGAAACTCCCCCAAAGCAGCCCCCACCCGTCCCTGGGGGGCGTCCCCGAGCCAGTCTACCGCCTTCACCCGGTTGGGAAGGGGATGTGGATCTTGCCTGTGGACAACTGCCTGACCTGTGGACAACCTGCGGCCAAACGGGTGACGTTGTGCTGGACGTCCGTGACCTGCGCGTACGGCGACGAGACCGGGACGCGCCGGACGGCGTGAGCTTCACCGTGCGCGCGGGCGAGGTGCACCGGCTGGACGCGCCGAGCGGTGCGGGCAAGTCGACGACGATCGCGGTGCTGCTCGGATTCGTGAAAGCGGACCATGGGACGGTGCTGGCCTGCGGAAATGATCTGTCCACTGTGGATGTTGTTGTGTGGCGGCGGGAGGTGGCGTGGGTGCCGCAGCGGCCCGCCTTCGCCGGGATCACGGTCGTGGACGAGCTGGAACTGGCCATCGGACGTCGACCCGAGGTCGCGGAACTGGCCGAGGTCGCGGCCGAGCACCTGTATGACCGGCGCGTTAACGAATTGTCCACAGGTGAACGTCAGCGGGTAGCGGTGGCCAGGGCGCTGCTGAAGGTGCGGGCGGGGGCGCGGGTGCTGCTGCTCGACGAGCCGACGGCGCACCTGGACCCGCCGACCGCGGCGCTGGTGATGGCCGCCGTGCACCGGGTCGCGGCCGACGGGGTCGCGGTCGTGCTCGCCACGCACCGGGTCGTCGCGGCGGCGGACCAGCCAGCCAGGCAGCCCGCGGTGCTCGACCACCAGGTCCGGGTGGTGGAGCGGGTCGAGCGTGGGCGGCTGCTGACGGCGCGAGCGCTCGCCGGGGCGTTGCTCGGTGTGGCGGCGCTGGGCAGCGGTGTGGCGCTGAGCGCGCTCGCCGCGTACCTGATCGCGCGAGCCGCCGAGCAGCCGCCGATCCTGACGCTGTCGGTGCTGGTCGTCGGCGTGCGGACGTTCGCACTGGCCAAGGGCGTGCTGCGCTACCTGGAACGGCTCGTGTCGCACGAAGCCGCGTTCCGGCTGGCAGGTGACCTGCGGGTGCGGCTGTGGGAGGCACTGGTCCGGCTCGGTCCCGCCCGGCTGCGCCGCGACACCCTGCAACGGCTGGTGGACGACACCGACACGGTCCGCGACCTCGTGCCGCGCGTGCTGCTGCCACCGATCGTGGCAGCGGGCGTCGGCGCGGGCGCGGTGCTGCTGTTCAGCCTGATCCTCCCCGCCGCGGGGCTGGCGCTGGCGGTCGCGTTGCTGGTCGGGGGCCTGGCTGCGCCTGCCGTGGCGGTCGCGGTCGAACGGCGGGCCAGCACCGTGCTCGCCGACGGCCGCAGGCGGCTCGGCGCCGAGGTGTTCACGCTGCTCGATGCGGCGCCGGACCTCATCGCGTACGGCGCGCACGAGCGCAAGCGCGCCGACGTGGCCCGGCTGGACACCGACCTCGTCCGGCAGACCCGCAGGCAGGCGCTGGGCGCCGGAGCGGCCACGGCCGTGCTCCAGTTGACCACCGGTCTCGCCTCGCTGGTGTGCACGGCGCTCGCCATCGGCCACGTCGACCCGCTGCTGGTTCCGGTGCTCGGACTGGTGCCGCTGGCGCTGGCCGAGGCGTTCGCCGGGCTGCCCGCCGCCGCGCAGCAGCGGGCCGCGCTGCGCGAGGCGCACCAGCGGCTCGCGGAGGTCATCGACGGTGATGTCGAGCCGGAGCGGACCGACGGCATCGGCTGGCCGGGAGGGGCGTCGGTGCTGGCGGACGTCGACCTCGCCCTGCCCGTTGGCTGGACGGCTGTGGTCGGGCCGTCGGGGGCGGGCAAGTCGACCCTGTTCGCGCACCTGCTGGGGTTCCTCGGGCAGCCTGTCGCGGCCGAGCGGATCGCGTGGTGCCCGCAGGAACCGCAGCTCGTGTCCACGACCGTGCGGGAGAACCTGCGGATGGCCGACCCGCACGCCGACGACGACCGGTTGCGCGAAGCACTCCGGTTGGCCGGTCTGCCGGAGTGGACCGACCGGCTCGACACGGTGATCGGCAACGGCGTGCTGTCCGGCGGCGAGGCACAACGGGTCGCGCTGGCCAGGACGCTGCTGCACGACGCCGACCTGGTGCTGCTCGACGAACCGACCGCCCACCTCGACGAGCCGACCGCGCGGGCGCTGCTCGACCGGCTGGAGGTCGCGCTGCACGGCCGCACGGTCGTGCACATCACCCACCGGCCCGAGGAGGCCGCGCGGGCCGACCTCGTGCTGGACGTCGCCGACGGGCACGTGCGGGAACGGGCCTACCGTTGAGCGTCGTGGACCCCAGGCAGGTGCTCGCCGCGTCGACCGAGATCACCTCGGCCGCGCTCGCGGGTGACGACCCCGACGCCGTGCTGCCGCTCGTGGTGCGGTCCGCGGCCGCGCTCGCCGAAGCCGACCTCGGGCTGGCGATGCTCACCGCCGACGACGGGCGGCTGGTCGTGGAGGCCTCCTACGGCGTCGGCTTCGACGGCGACCCCGTCGGCTCGGTGCTGTCCGCCCGCTCCGCCGCCGCCCGAGCCGCCCGCGGCGGCGTGCCCGTGGTCGCCGCCGACGTCACGACCGACCCGCGCACAGCGCCGTTCGTGCCCAAGTCGCTGCGCGGCTACGGCCCGTTCGCCGTCGCGCCCTTCGGCACCCGTGAACGCAAGATCGGCGCACTCGCCGTGTACCGCAAGCGCGGCGCGCCGCCGTTCGAACCGGGCACCGTCGACCTGCTCGCCGCGTTCGCCGCGCAGGCCGGGCTCGCCGTCGTGCTCGCCGAAGGCTCGACCGCACGCCAGCGGGTGGCCGTCTACCAGGAGCGCGAGCGCATCGCCCGCGACCTGCACGACGTGATCATCCAGCGGTTGTACGCGACCGGCGTGCAGCTCGACCTGCTCGGCCGCCGCCTCGCCAAGCGGCTCGACGACCGCGAGTCCGCCCGGCTGGCCAACGCCGTCGACGAACTGGACGAGACGATCGCCGAGGTCAGGGCCACCGTCCGAGCCCTGCGCAGCACCGACCCCGGCAAACCGGCCGACCGCGACCTGGTCGACTCGGTCCGCGCCGAGGTCCGGATAGCGGGCGACCTGCTCGGTTTCGCCCCCGTGCTGGACGTCGAAGGCGACCTGGCCGACGTCCCCGCCGCACTCGCCGACCACGCCCGCGCCGCCCTGCGCGAAGCGCTGTCCAACGTCGTCCGGCACTCCGGGGCCCACTCGGTGCGGGTCGAACTGCACCGGGAAC
>JBDSAJ010000572.1:0-6715 GCA_039922235.1 Umezawaea sp. | reverse complement strand
TGATCTTTGGTAGGACCACCTTCATAGCGGGAGTTCCGCGTTTTTCGTCTCCACCGCGCCCGAGGTGCCGCACCGAATCCACGACGATCACTCAGCGCTACCAGTCGTTACGCGGAATAGTTCAGTGGCTCGAACGGTGGCTCACCGCCGAGCGCAAGTCGCTGATTTGGGTCGAGAACACCGGCAAGGACGCATATGGAGCCTTTGGCGGTGGAAACAGCCACCCAGGGAGGTTGACCCGTTCTCGGGTGCGGTCCTGGATCCCCGGCGCACGAATGCAGACCGCCGCACCCGGCTGGGACCGCATCGCACCCAGCGCCCCCTGAGTAGCGCGGCGTGAACTGCAAAGGCAGCACGCGGTGAGCGGACATCGTGTGGCCGAGCAGGGCTGTCGGGTCGAACCTCAGGCGGTCTGGGTCATGTGGAGCAGTTGCCGCACCGTGTGTCGGTGCGCGCCGGTCAGGCCCTGCAGACGGTGTAACCCGGCGAACGGCTTGTGGCTGTCGGGCTTGATCAGTGTTCCGCGGCGGACCCAGATGTCGTGCGGGCGCAGCATGTAGTTGGTCGTCACGATCGTCACCTCGTGCGCGAGCAGCAGTTCCACGACCCGCAGTTGCTTGTGCGAGTTACGGGACAAGCGGCTGAGCGCGGACACGAAGAACACCCTGCGCTCGTCGCCCTCTGGGTGGATGGCCGTGCGCAGCTGTCTCATGAACTCCTCGTCGAAGCGGGGGTCGACAGAGTCGAAGAGCGTGCCGCCCTCGGTACGTTCGGCGCGGCGAGCGGGGACGATCTCGTGGGGTTGCGGGAGAGAGGGCAAATCGGTGGTGTCCGGTGCGTGGTACTCCTGACGGCCGCTGTCGTTCGCGACCGTCGCGGCGAGCGCTTCCAGACAGGCCCAGGCACGGGGGTAGGTGTCGGCGAGATTCTCGAACGGGTCCGGGCCGGTGAGGGCGACCGGTTCGCGCCTGGCGACGGCGAGCAGGTGCGACAGAGGTCCCGCCGCGGTCGTGGTGATGGCCTGCAGGCCGCCGGGCTCGACCAAGCCGGACACGTGGGAGTGTTCGATGCGGCTGTTGCGCACCACCACGGTCGTGGCAGCCAGCAGTTCCAGCGGTGAGGTGCTGGGCTCGTGGTCGAACACTTCTTCCGCGAACGGCGCGATGAGCACATCCTGTGCCCGCTGCGGGAGGGCCGCGAAAGCAGTCGCCCGTGCCAACACGTCCTCGCCGACAGCCGAGGCCTCGGATGCCTCGACTCGGCAGGCCTGGACCAGCATGTCGGGCAGGACCTCGCGGCAGAACCGGATCATGTGGTCGGGGTCGGGCTGCGGCGGCATGGTGGTCACGTCGTCAATTCTTCACCACAGCCCGGACGAGGTCGGTGTGACTCGTAAACAATTGTGATTCGCATTGACCGGACCGGGTGACGGCCCAGTCGGGAGGCCGGCCTGCTGGGCAGACCAGCCAGTGTCGCGTCAGACCGCACCCAGTTCGCCGGGTACGCCCACCCCGCAAGAGCAGGTGGTCCAGAGCGAGGGTGACGGTGAAGGTGTGCCCGTCGCGGACGGTGACCGTCGAGGTGTAGGCGGTGGTGACCGCTGTGGCGTCCTGGTACCCGAACTGCGCGGCGAGTTGGCAGTCGACGAGGGACAGCGGTTCGGCCAGGTCCACGATCCAGTAGCGGGACCCGGTCACGGGCGTCGCGGTGCACGATCAGCAAATTGCATCCGGGACCGGCGAGCAGGCCAGGCGTCCGCCCGCCCAGGTCAGTCGCGGACCCACTGGAACAGCTCGACAGGCTCGACACCCAGCGCGATCGCGAGGACGAACACCCGGTCCAGGCTCGGGCTGTGCCGACCGTTCTCGATCCGGTTGATCGTCTTGCGGTCGAACCCGCTTGCCTCGGCCAGTTGCTCCTGGGTCCAGTCGGCGTCCAGTCGCAGGGTCGCGACCCGGTGTCCGAACCGGACACGGTTCTCCGCCAACTGCGGATGAACCGGAGATGCGGGCACCGGGGCAACGTTGGTACATTCGGACGCATCAGTCCGTACCATCGTTGGTACAACATGACCATCAGCGGATCAGAGCACCGTCCTCGCTGCCCGGCGATCCACACCCCGCACCACATCCCCCTCGACATCTCGATCGAGGCGCACCATGAGCACCAACCCCGCCACCATCACCGCCGCCCGACACCTGCTCGACCAACTCGGCCTCACCCCCGAGGACCTGCAATGGGCACCGGTCGACATCCCCACCGTCGCCGACTACCTCCCCCGCGTCATCGCCGCCACCGCACCCGGCGCCCGCCGCACCTACGACATCTACTGGACCTACATCCACGCCGCCTTCGGCGACCGCCGCCTCGACGACGTGACACCCACCGACATCGAAGCCCTCATGCGCCACCACATCGCCATCCGCCAGGTCCGCGCCAACGACCGCGGCGGGCACAGCACCGCCGAACACCTCCTCGCCGCCCTGCGCACCCTCTACGTCCACGCCGTCAACGACGAACTCCTGCCACCGCACCACAACCCGGCTGCTCGTGTCCGCAAGCCCCGGCGTCGTCCCTCCACCCGCCACGCCCTCACTGCTCCCGAGTTGGCCGCGGTCAACGAGGCCGTCGCCGCCAGCGGCAACGACACCCCACTGGACACCCTGCTCCTCCGCCTGCACACCGAAACCGCCTGCCGCCTCGGCGGAGCACTCGCACTCCGCGAGGACGACATCGACCCACAGTGGTGCCTGCTGCGGTTGCGGGAGAAGAACGACACCACCCGCTGGCAACCCGCCAGCCCCACCCTCATCGCCGCCCTGCTGCACCACCGCGACCAGCGCGGCACCGGACACCCCTCCATGGAGCGGCTGCTGCGTCGCCGGGACGGCGCCCCGATCACCAGTCGCCGCTACGACTACATCTGGACCCGCCTGCGTACCGACCTGCCCTGGGTGGCCACCCGCGGCATCAGCACCCACTGGCTGCGCCACACCACCCTCACCTGGGTCGAACGCCACTTCGGCCACGCCATCGCCCACGCCTACGCGGGCCACACCGACCACCACGGCGACGTCACCTCGATCTACACCCGCGCCCAACTCCCCGAACTAGCCGCCGCCCTGGCCGCCTACACCGGCGAACCCCACCCCCTCGCCGACACCCGCACCACCACCCGACCCTTGACCGTCGACCCGAGCGTCGAACCAGGACAGCCAGAGGACCAGCAGCAAGAGCCTCGACCGCCATCAACGTCGGACACTGACTCGTCCCGCGTCGACCTGGCGTGATGCCATGGCCGAGTTGGGCACGCCGTTGTTCGTCCCTCCCGTCCCGGACCGCCGCGTAACCGTCGCCGTCGGGCAGGTTCCCGTTGTGACAGCTCCACCACGGCTTGACGTGGCGGCGGTGTTGATCGGATCCGCGACGGTCGACCGATCGAGCAGAATCTCCGAACGAATGCTCGTCAAGGCACTGGGATGGCGCCCAGGAGACGGGCTGCACTCCCGCCTGGACCACAGGACCATCCACCTGCGCCGCTCGGCCGACAGCCCACACCGCGTCGACGAACGACAGCAGATCTACCTCCCGGCAAGCCTGCGCAGACTTCTCGACATCGGAGTCGGTGACCGCGTCCTGCTGGCAACCACGGCAAGCACCGGCATCTTGGTCGTCTACCCGGCTGCCGTCATCGCCGCACTGCTGATCGACTCCCACCTGGTGCCGATCGACGACGACGATCCTGGAGCGGGGGATCTGCGCGTGAATCACCAGCCGAGGTCGTGACCTGTCGCGCCGACTAGCCGCAGCTATTGCCGGGTTATTCATATCGCGTGGTTGGAGTGTGGTGTGCGCAGTCTGAGTCCCGGCGCGATGGCGATGATCGTCGACCTCGTCGGTGGCCTTCGGCACGAAAGGTTCGTCGGTGCCGGAACCAACACGTCGCCGCGCCTGCGACATCGGTGACGGCCTCCGGTGGCGGAGTGATGCTCAACGAACATGCGGCCGGAGGCTCCGGTCCCGCAACGACCATCGGCGTGCACACCCGGCAGGCGGGGAACCCGCCGGACCCTTCGGAGTCGACCGGACAGCGGGCCACGTCAGCCCCGCCACCCCAGGCTCATCCACGACAGTGCACGACTGGAATCACCCAGCGAGATAAGTCGACTACCGCGGACTGTCCCGACGCATACGAAGCGGGGGACACGGCGCACGAGCCCGCTGCCCTGCCTGTCACCCCGGCCCGCTGGCCATCCGCGGACTCCCGCCACTCGTCCAGCCGGACTCGACCTCGAGCCCGAGCGGCGCCACGGGGCTGGATCGATCCTGGCCGCCGACTCGCGCGACGAAAGGTACGCGACCGTGTCTCGGCCACCGGGGGAGTGCGTGATACGCCATCCGGCTCGTGGTGTGTGATTCTGGTGCCCGAACATGCTAGAAAGACACCACGGCACAAGATTCGAACACGTGTTCGAACGGAGGGGTATGGGACTGTCCGACCGTCAGCTCAGACTGCTCGCCTTGTGCAAGGTCGCCGGGGTCGGCTGGTACTTCATCGCACGGGAAGCGCAGCGACCCGGCGGCGTGGAACGCCTCTGGGCAGCCGAGCCGGTCGAAGCGTCCTCGGACGCGGTCAAGGCCATCGCGGCACTGAAAGCCGTCGCGGGTCGGGAAGACGAGTACCTGACCGCCGCGCAGGCCGAGGTCGACAAGCTCACCCAGCCCGACGCGCGGTTGATCACCGTCCTGGACGAGGACTTCCCGTCCACACTGAGACTGATCCACAACGCGCCACCGTTCCTCTTCGTCCGCGGTCACTTCACCGACGCCGACCTGCGCAGCGTCGCCGTCGTCGGCACACGCAAAGCCAGCGAGGACGGAATCAGACGAGCAGGCCGAATGGCCCGTGAACTCGTTCGACGCAACGTCACCGTGGTGTCGGGACTCGCCGCCGGTATCGACACCGCCGCCCAGACCGCCGCGCTGGAAGCAGGCGGACGCACCATCGCCGTGATCGGCACCGGTATCAATCGCTACTACCCGGCAGAGAACCGACAACTCGCCGACCGGATCGCCACCGAGGGACACGGCGCGGTCGTATCCCAGTTCTGGCCGGCGGCCTCGGCCACCCGCATGTCCTTCCCACTGCGCAACATCACCATGAGCGGCATCGCACAGGGAACCGTGGTCATCGAGGCCGGCAGCACCTCGGGCGCCAAGATGCAAGCCCGCGTCGCACTGGAGCACGGCAAAAAGGTCTTCCTGATCAAAAGCCTGACCGAGCAGCAGGAATGGGCCCGCACCTACGTCGAGACCCGCGGCGCCGTCCAAGTCGAGGACGTCGACGCCGTCGCCACCGCGCTCGCTCCACCGGAACGGATCCACAGCGCCGACAACCTACGCGCCCAGTTGGTCATGGACTTCAGCTGAAGGACCGACCATGACCTTCCCGGCACTACCCCCGGACACCCCAGGATTCGGCAACTGCCCCAGCTGCAAGTACTTCGCCGTCGGGCCGCCGGTGGTGTGCCAGGCATGCGCAGCGGCCACTCTTCAGACAGCACAACCGTTCTACTGCCCGGTGTGCGGCCAACAACTCAACTCCTCACACGACACCTGCGGCACTCCACTGTGCACACAACCAAGCCGATCCTTCGATTTCAACCATGCCATCGCGATGAAGACAGGCCCGCTCGACATGGCGATCAAGCAGCACAAGTACGGCGGGAAGTGGGGCTGGGGAGTCATCTTCGCCAGAGTTCTGCTCGGCCACCTGGCCCGAGACCGCGAACTCGCCGCCGCCGACCTGATCATCCCCATGCCCAGCGTCCCGCTGGCACCCGGCGTGCCTCGCGCAGGCAACGACCACTCGGGCTGGATCATCGAGTCGGCGATGCACCAGGACGATGTCGGATACCGGTTCAGGCTCGAACCACCCGTGCTCGTCAAGACCGCGCCGACCGACAAGATGGCGAGCACACGCAGTCTCGCTGAGCGGACCGCCGTCGCCGCCGACCTGTATCGAGTACTCGAGGTCCGTGATCCCGCATCCGTACTCGGGCGTACCGTCGTCGTGGTCGACGACGTGTTCACCACCGGCAGCACATTGGACGCCGTCGCTCGCCGGCTGCGGGAGGCGGGAGCCGCCCGCGTGCTGGGGCTGACCCTGGCCCGTCAACCGTGGAATCGGTAGAGAACCGTCCCGGACCGCACCACGTACACCAACGCGCGTGCCAGATCGGGAGATCGACCCGCATTTTGAGTGGCCTCGATGGCCCTCAGCGTTGCGACTGACAACACCGTTCCAATAGTCCGAATGGCGGTTGACGTGTCGCTATGAGACAATGCTCCTCTTATGGGTGGACACGATGACGGCGCTCGCGGTGGCGGCAAGGCCGGGGGGTGGCGCTGCATCAATGTGTGGGCGCGCCCCGATGTCTTCCAGGGCAATCCGGTCAAGCAGCTCATGATTCCTGCGAGTGTGTTCAACGTCGTGTCAGGTGAGACTGATGCGCTGGAGGTTCGCAACAATTACGGGACATGGCCGGCTGCCAACGCTAACCAACCGCTCAACCGTGATTTCCTGTGGGCAAAGCTGCCGCTAGGCGCAAAGCCCGGCGACAAGCTGACGCGCGCGACATGGAATACCCCGAGTCTGCTTGCTCGCGTCGCCCCAAGCGCGGTTCTCGAAACGTACAAAGCTGCGATTACCTTC
>JBDSAJ010000571.1:0-5141 GCA_039922235.1 Umezawaea sp. | reverse complement strand
GCTTCGGCAACGGGCTCGGCGAGGGCGCCCCGGAGTGGGTCGCGACGCTGCCGAGGCTCGCCGCGGAGTTCTGCTCGCGCTGGCAGCTCGCCCCGGACGGCGACCTGCTGAACGGGTTCGTCGCGGTCGTGCTGCCAGTGCGGCGCGCGGACGGCACGGCGGCCGCGTTGAAGCTGACCTGGCAGGACGACGAGACCGCGCACGAATCGCTGGCCCTGCGGCTGTGGGAGGGCCGCAGGGTCGTGCGGCTGCTGGACCACGACGACGAGCACGGCGCGCTGCTGCTCGAACGCCTCGACCACACCCGCACGCTGATGACCGCGCCGATCGAGGTCGCGGTGCAGGTCACCGGCGGCCTGCTGCGCGACCTGCGCGTCCCGGCCCCGCCGGAGGTCGCCGGGGTGTCGTTCCGCGATTTCGCGGCCGACAACGCCGCACTGGGCCACCCAGTGGCGAAGCCGCTGCTGGACAGGGTCGTCGCACTGGTCCGCGACCTGACCGCCGACGCCGGTCGAACGCTCGTGAACGGCGACCTGCACTACGGCAACGTGCTCGCGGGCGCCCGCGAACCGTGGCTGATGATCGACCCGAAACCACACGCGGGCGACCCCGAGTTCTGCCTGCTCCCGTTGCTGTGGAACAGGTTCCGCGAGCTGGACGGCCGCCGCGGCACCCGGGACCGGATGCGGGCGCTGGCGGAGATCGGCGGGCTGGACGTGGACCGGGCCGTGGCGTGGGGGATCGTGCGGGCCGTCGAGGGCGAACTGTGGAGCCTGCGCGTGGGGGAGACCGACTTCGCCAGGGTGTGCCGGGAACTGGCGGCCCGGCTCGGCTAGTCCGACCGGCCACTGTGGAGGAAGCCGCGGGCTGTCCCGCGACTTCGCCGCGGTACGACTAGCCTGGCCACGTGGTTGCCGTGAACAGAGTTTTCGCCGCTCAGCTCGCCGGACTGCCGGTATTCGGACCGGACGGCGAGTCCATCGGCAAGGCACGCGACATCGTCATCGGGCTGCGCATCGACCGGCAGCCTCCCCGTGTGCTCGGCATGGTGCTGGAGCTGGCGACCCGGCGGCGGATCTTCGTGCCGATGCTGCGGGTGAACGCGATCGAGCCGAACGCCGTCACGCTGGCGACGGGCTCGGTGAACCTGCGGCAGTTCCACCAGCGCGCCAACGAGGTGCTGGTCGTCGGGCAGCTCCTCGACGCGCGCGTGCGGTTGGAGTCCGGCAACCCGGCGGTGCTCGTCGACGCCGCGATGGAGCCGACGCGCACCAAGGACTGGCGGGTGGTCAAGGTCGCCGTGCGCGAGCGCACCGGGCGGCTGGCGCGGCGCGGACCGCTGCAAGTCCTGCGGTGGGAGGAGATCAGCGGCGTCAGCATCTCCGAGCTGTCCGGTCAGCCGCAGGGCGCGCAGCAGCTGCTGGCGGTCTTCGAGACCATGCGCGCGGTCGACGTGGCGACGACGCTGCACGACCTGCCATCCAAGCGCCGGTACGAGGTCGCCGACGCGATGGACGACGAGCGGCTCGCGGACGTGATCGAGGAGTTGCCGGAGGAGGACCAGAAGGACCTGCTGGCCTACCTCGACGACGAGCGCGCGGCGGACATCCTGGAGGCGATGGACCCCGACGACGCGGCCGACCTGCTGGCCGAACTGGCCGAGGTCGACAAGGACCGGCTGCTCGGCCTGATGGAGCCGGAGGAGTCCGAGCCGGTGCGGCGGTTGCTGGAGTACAACTTCGACACCGCGGGCGGCCTGATGACGCCGGAACCGGTCGTGCTCACCCCGGACGCGACGGTCGCCGAAGCGCTGGCCCGCGTCCGCAACCCGGACCTGACGCCCGCGCTGGCCAGCATGGTGTTCGTCTGCCGGGCACCGAGCGCGACCCCGACGGGCCGCTACCTGGGCTGCGTGCACATCCAGCGGCTGCTGCGCGAACCGCCGTTCGACCTGGTCGCTGGCGTGCTGGACACCGACCTGGCCCGGTTGTCGCCGTCCGCGTCGCTCGCCGAGGTGACCCGCTACTTCGCCGCCTACAACCTGGTCTGCGCGCCCGTCGTCGACGACGCCGACCACCTGCTGGGCGCGGTCACCGTGGACGACGTGCTCGACCACCTGCTGCCGGACAACTGGCGCGAAACGGGGCTCACCCATGCCTGAACTGCCACCCGGCCGCCGACTCGACCAGCCCAAGCGCACCGGCAGGCTGCGGTTCGCGATCGACCCGGAGGCGTTCGGCCGCGTCTCGGAACGGCTCGCGCGCTTCCTCGGGACGGGCAAGTTCCTGTTCTGGCAGTCGATGCTGGTGATCGCCTGGATCGCGCTGAACCTGTTCGCCGTGTCGATGCGCTGGGACCCGTACCCGTTCATCCTGCTGAACCTGGCGTTCTCCACGCAGGCCGCCTACGCCGCTCCGCTGATCCTGCTCGCGCAGAACCGCCAGGACGACCGCGACCGCGTCTCGCTGGAGGAGGACCGGGCCCGCTCCGCGCAGACCAAGGCCGACACCGAGTTCCTCGCCCGCGAGCTGGCCGCCGTGCGACTGGCGCTCGGCGAGGTCGCCACCCGCGACTTCCTGCGCGGCGAACTGGACCGCGTCTTCCGCGAGAACGGCAAGCAGCGCCGCAAGAACCCGCAGCCGGAACTGCTCAGGGAGCACCCGCGCTGGGACGACGTCCCGTCATGACACCAGGTCCGCCGAGACCAGGTCGGCGAGCAGCCGGTGGATCGCGGGTGCCGTCTCCGGGTGCGCCGCGTACTCCGCGGCCGTGACCAGCCGCAACTCGGCGATCTCCCCGCTGGGCACCGGCGGGCCGTCCAGGTCGCCGGTGAAGCACGCCATGTCCACCAGCGTGTCCGGCCCCTCGCCGTACGCGGGCTCCAGGTACCGCTTGTGCTCGGCGACGGCGACCACACCGACACCCAGCTCCTCCAGCACTTCCCGGTGCAGCGCCTGCACGGGCGTCTCCCCAGGTTCCAGCTTCCCGCCGGGCAGGTAGAACGCCCCCTTGCCGTGCGACCGCACCACGAGCAACCGCCCGTCCCGCACGTGCACGAGCCCGACGACGGAGATGACCGGCGCGTTCACGCGTTCTCGTCCGAGAGCCGCTGACACGTCAACCCGAACACCTCCAGCTCAGCACCGTCGAACCCCTCGGCGAAGTGCCGCGCCACCCCCGCGAGATGCGTCCCGGACGCCACCCGAAGCCGATCGAGCCCAGCCGGTGTCAGCACAGCGACAATCCCACGCCCATCCCCGTCGGCCCGCTCCCGCCCGACCAGCCCAGCCCGCTCCAACCGGTCCACGAGCCGGGTCACCCCGGACCGCGACAGCAGCACGGCGTCCGCCAACTCGGTCATGCGCAGCCTGCGATTCGGTGCTTCGGCCAATTGGACCAGCACGTCGTAGGCGGCGAGCGACAAGCGCTGCTCAGCGATCAGTTCGGCCTCAAGCGTCCGAGTGATGCGGGCATGAGCGCGGAGGAACGATTGCCACACCGCGAGCTCGACGCGGTTGGGCAACCGGGTACTACCCGATTCCGGCACGGAGCCGGATGTTACGGAAAGCACTGGACCACCTCGCCGCTGCCCCCGCACTGCCAGGTGACCGACCGGTAGCTTGGACATGTCGGGCATCGCCGTAGCATGGCTGTCCAAGCCGCTGTCCCCAGCAACACCATCCCAGTCCACGAAGGTCGGTGCTCGGTCCCGTGACCACCACGCACACCATCCCCACGACAGATGACGTCCAGAAGGCGCTCTCCGGCGTACAAGACCCGGAAATCCGCCGCCCCATCACCGAACTCGGGATGGTCAAGGACATCACCGTGTCCCCGGATGGCAAGGTCGCGGTAGCGGTCTACCTGACCGTCGCGGGCTGCCCGATGCGCGACAAGATCACCAAGGACGTCACCGCAGCAGTAGCGGCGCTGCCAGGCGTGACCGCCGTGACGGTAGAGCTCGACGTCATGAGCGACGAGCAGCGAACCGACCTGCGCAAGAACCTGCGCGGCGGCACCGAGGAACCAGTCATCCCCTTCGCCCAGCCAGGCAGCCTCACCCGTGTCTACTGCGTGGCCTCCGGCAAGGGCGGCGTAGGCAAGTCCAGCGTCACGGTGAACCTGGCGGTAGCCATGGCCGCACGGGGCTTGTCAGTAGGCGTCGTGGATGCGGACATCTACGGCCACTCAATCCCCCGGATGCTCGGCACGGACGCCCGCCCCACCCAGGTAGAAAAAATGATCATGCCACCCCAAAGCCACGGGGTAAAACTCATCTCCATCGGCATGTTCACCCAAGGAAACACCCCAGTCGTCTGGCGCGGCCCCATGCTCCACCGCGCCTTGCAACAATTCCTGGCAGACGTCTTCTGGGGCGACCTGGACGTCCTGCTGCTGGACCTCCCCCCAGGCACCGGCGACGTGGCAATCTCCGTCGCACAACTGGTCCCCAACGGCGAGATCCTGGTAGTCACCACGCCCCAACAAGCGGCAGCGGAAGTAGCCGAACGAGCAGGCTCAATCGCCCTGCAAACCAGGCAGCGAATCGCAGGCGTAGTAGAAAACATGTCCTGGCTGGAAATGCCAGACGGCACCAAAATGGACATCTTCGGCTCAGGCGGCGGCCAAGCAGTAGCAGACTCACTCACCAAGGCAGTAGGAGCAGACGTCCCACTACTGGGCCAGGTCCCCCTGGACCAACGCCTACGCGAACAAGGCGACGAAGGCACCCCCATCGTCCTCGCACACCCGGAATCAGCAGCAGCACAGGTACTGAACGACGTGGCCAAGAAGCTCTCGATCAGGTCAAGGGGCCTAGCAGGCAGGCTGCTCAACGTCACCCCCGCAGGCCGATAGTCAGCAAGAAAAAAAGCAAGAACAAGAGCAAGAACCCACCACAAACAGAAGACGCCGCCACGACACGTGGCCGATTTGACTTGGGGTTTTGACCCTTACACTTGTGGATCGGGCAGGCTCTTCCACGCCTGCCTTTTGGCCCGATAAAGGGTCAAAAGAGGGGTCCCCAAGTCAAATCGCAATGCCAGTAAGTTAAGGCCGCTCAAGATCAACACGTAGCCAGGCGACCTGCACGTGCGCGGCATCGGAAGATCAACTTGGATGCTTAACTTACTGGCATTGAG
>JBDSAJ010000570.1:0-38067 GCA_039922235.1 Umezawaea sp. | reverse complement strand
GCCCCGTCCCCTGGTCGGGGCCCGCCGACGTCATCAGATGGACAGGTCGAGGTCCTCGACGATGTTGTCGATCTCCTGCTGCACGTCGAGGTCGACGTCCTGGTCCAGGTCGGAGTCCGCGTCCTGGACCGAGTCCTGCTCGGAGACCAGGGTGTTGTCCTGGTCGTTCTCCTGCTCGGCGTCCACGTCGACGTCGGACACCGCGCCGCCGCCGTCGCCACCACCGGCGTCCGCGTTGCCGCCGTTGCCCGCGAAGCCGCCGTTGCCGCCGAAGCCGGTCCCGGCGCCGCCCGAGGTGTCACCGAAGTTCACGTTGACCTGGCCGTCCTGGTCGACGTCGCCGCCGTCGCCGCCGAAGCCGACACCCGAGCCGCCGTTCGCGCTGCCGCCGTCGCCCGCTTGGGCGTTGCCGCCGTTGCCGCCGTCGCCACCAGCGGTCTGGGTGACCGTGTTCGTGACCTGGTCCTGCTCGCTGGACTGCTCGGCGTTCTGCGGGTTGACCTGGGCCGCCTGCTGGTCCTGAGCGGAGATCTGGTTCTGGTCGAGCGCGAAGTCCAGGTCCTCGGTCAGGTCGGCGAGGAAGGTGTTGAGGTCGATGGGAGTGCTCATCGTGGGCTCCTGTGGTTGTGGTCGAACTCGTTGCCACCAAAGCTAGGCAGCCGCGCAGCCTCTGCCATCTGGGCGAACCCCGGTTCCGGGGGAGCGCGAATAGGGGATTTGCCCTACACCCGAGATCGTTGTGAACCAAGTGAGACATCGGCACGTGTGGGTACATCCGCTGCTCCAGAAGGGCTAACCCGATGTCGTACCAAGCAGGCCTCGACCTTGGCTCCACGTGCTCCGCCGTCGCGTCGTGCCGATCGGACCGGGTCGCCCGGCTCGAAGTCCTCACTCCGACGGTGGTGTATGCCAATCCGGATGGAAGCCTCCTGGTAGGGGTGGACGCCGAGCGCCGCGCGCTGACCGAACCCGATCGCGTCGCGCGGCGGTTCACCCGCCGGATCGGTGACACGATGCCGTTGCGGTTCGGGAACGTCGCGATGTCTGCCGAGGTGGTCACCGCGCGGTTCGCCTCAGCGCTGCTGAACTCCGTGGACGGGCAGGCCACGCGCGTCGCGGTGGCCCACCCGGCCGGGTGGGGAGGGCACCGGCTGCAGTCCCTGCGCGCCGCTTTCGCCGCACAAGGACTGCCCGACGCGCTGTTCCTGTCCGCCCCGCAGGCGGCGGCGCTGGCCCACGCGAACCGCGAGCAGGTCGAGATCGGCGCCGCCATCGCCGTGTACGACCTCGGCGGCGGCACCTTCGACGCGGCCGTGGTGCGCAGGTCCGCTGCCGACCGGTTCGAGTTGATCGGCAGGCCGGAGGAGGTCGAGATCGGCGGCCTCGACTTCGACGAGATCGTCTTCGACCACGTCGCCTCGACGCTCGGCACGGCTTGGACGGCGCTGGACTCGACCGATCCGGATGTGCTGAGGGGTTTGGTCGGACTGCGGCGCGAGTGCACGGCGGCCAAGGAGCGGCTCTCCTCTGACACCGAGGTGCTGGTCCGGGTAGCGCTGCCGGGGATCGTGACCGAGGTCCGCCTGGGACGCGCGGAGTTCGAGGAGATGATCCGCCCGGCCGTCGACGAGACCGTGGCAGCGTTGGACCGCGTGCTGAGTTCGGCGGGGACCGCCCCCGGCGCGCTCGCCGCGGTGCTGCTGATCGGTGGGTCCGCGCAGATCCCGCTGATCATCCAGGAGGTTTCGGCGCGGCTCGGACGGCCGGTTTCAGTGGCGAACGACCCCCAGGGCATGGTCGCGGTCGGCGCCGCGCTGGCGGCCCGCGGCGTGGCCGCCGAACCGGCCCCGATCGTCCGTCCTGTGCGGACTCGTCCGCCGCTGCCGACCGGTCCGGCACTGGAGACCAAGCGCTCCCGGCGCCGCCTGGCGCCCGTTGTCGCGGCGGGGGTGCTCGTGCTCGCGGTCGCGGGTGCTTTGACCGCGGCGGCCGCGAACATCGATCCGGCCGGATCGATCACCGACGTCACCACGAGCACCAGCCCCACCGCCGGTCCGAGTTCGGTGGTCGAGGCGTCGGCCACCGAGCCGTCACCGGACGAGGTGGACCCGACGACGCAACCGGAGCAGGCGCAGACCTACACCCCGCCCGCCTCGCCACCCGCGACGTCGAAGCGGCCTCCAGCCACCACGTGGACCAGTTCCACCAGCGCGACGCCGAGCATCACCACGACGCCGACTCCGTCGTCTACATCGAAGTCGACGACCGTGCCCACCACCCCGAGCAGTTCGAAAGCAGGTAGACCATGAACGCCCCCGCGAGACCGCCCCGCGCGCCGTCCTTCGCCCCGGCGGTCCCCTTGCCCAGACCGCGCACCGCGACCGTGTCCGTGCTGCTGTGGTTCGCGACCGTGGTCGCGGAAGCGGCCGGTGCCCTGCTCGACTTCACCCAACTGCGCGGTGACCTGGTCACCGAGGTCATGCTCCGGTTCCCCGACGAGTCCGCGACCACCAGGGAACGAGTTGTCGTTGCCGCACTGGCAATCCTGATCGGTTCCGGCGTGCTGACGGCCCTGCTGCAGATCGGTTTCGCGACCGCGCTCAAAGGCGGCCGCAAGTGGGCTCGCGTGGCACTGGTGCCGATCGGGTTGGGTGGTGCGGTCGCCTTCGGCGTCGTGTCCCAGCCTGCCCTGGCAGGACTCGTGCCCGCCACCGGCGCCGCCGTGGCGATGTTCCTGCCCGCGTCGAGCACCTGGCTCGCCGGGAGACGATCGTGACCACCGCGCTGATCGCCGAGCAGGCGTGGCGCGACGGTGACACCGCCGCGGCCATCGAGACCGCCGACCACGTGCTCACCACGGGCACCGATCACGACTGCGTCGCCGCTGGGGTCGCGGCAGCGGCCGCGGCGGCCGATGGCGGGCTGTTCGACGCCGCGCGGCGGTGGCGCCAGGTCGCGATCGCGCTGGAAGGCGCGCCCGCCGTGTCGGCGGCCGGTCGGGCGGCGCTGGCCGCAATCCTGGTTGGCGACCTGGAAGCAGCCGAGCACGACCTCGCCGACGCGCGCCAACTGCTCTGCGGTTCCGCGCCGCGCGGGATCGGGGTCCTGCTCGACGGCGTCGACGCCGCGGTGGAAGCCGTTCGAGGCGGATTCGACCGGGCAGCGAGGCGACTCGCCGGTCTCGCGGCGGCGGCGGTCCCGGTCGACCCGTTCGCGGCCGAGCAGTGGGACGACCTGGCCGTGACGGTGGTGATCGCAGGCGGTGACGACCTCGTGGCGCAGGAAATGCTTGCCGCGCTTGGTGATCGTTCGCCGACCACCCGGCGCCGGATGCTGGCGGCGTGGCTGCACCTGCGTGCGGGCAGGCTGTCCGAGGCGCGCCAGGAGATCGCCGCGGCCAGCGGCGTGCCAACCCTGCGGCGGGACGCCGTGCTGGCCGCCGCGGTCACGGTCGGGCTCGCCCGCCGGGCAGGCGACAAGGAAGCGCTGAGGGCGACGTGGCGTCGGGTCGCGCCCGTGGTGGCGGGAGCCGATGTCGAGGTGCTGCTGCTCGACGCGTGGGGCGAACTGTCCGCTGGAGCGGCCCACGTGTCCACGCTCGAACGGGACACCATCGTGGACGCGATGAACACGGCGGTGGCCAAAGCGGGCTCGCCGTCCTGGTGCTCCGCCGTCGACCTGTGGTGGACGGTGCAGCGCGCGGTCGTGGCCGACGACGTGACCGCCGCGTCGGCCGCCGCCGAGCGGCTCACGGACCTGGACGACCACCGGTTCGAGGTTCGGGCCGCAGCGGCGCGGACGTGGGCCTCGATCCTGGCGGGCGACCCCCGGTCGGTGGTGGACACCGCGAGCAGGCTCGCGGGCGCAGGGCAACCGTGGGAGGCCGCGGCGCTGTGCGGTGGCGCCGCCGAGCGAACCGCGGATCCGTTGGCAGCCAAGGAACTGCTCTCCGCAGGTCGGGCGTTCCGCGCCAAGGTCGCGCCGGGGAACTCCGGTGGCGGACTGTCGAAGCGGGAGCGCGCGGTGGGCGAACTTCTGGTGGACGGGTTGACGCACAAGGAGATCGGGGGCCGCCTCTTCATCTCGCCCAAGACCGTGGAGCAGCACGTGGCGAAGATCCGCCAGAAGCTCCTGGTCTCCAGCCGCGCCGAGCTGATCGCCGCGCTGCGCTCGCGCCTCTAGACCCTTTTCCTCGAACAGGCCCAAGCCGGGCTGGTGGTCACCGCGGACGGCGCGGTTCCGGTGACGGCAGTGACTCGCACAACGCCATGGCCACCCACCCTGCGGCACCGGCACCTCGGCCAGGGCGAGGTGGGTGGTTCTGCTCGTCGTCGAGGTTCGCCACCAGCGTCCGGATTCCCTCAGCATGCCGTCTCTCAATGCCGTGATCGGTCCCGGCGGCTAAGTTCCGAGGCATGAAGTTCTCGGTCTCGCGGCACGAGGGCGATCCGCTCGACGCGGTCGCCGCGCTCACGGCAACGCATTCGCTCGTCGTGGTCGCCGACCCGGCCGCGTGGCAGCGCATCAGCATCGGGCTCGAACCCCGCCAGGTCTCCACCGCCGTGATCTCGCGCCCGGCCCGGATGTTCACCGCGGCCTCGGTCGACCTGCGCCACTTCGCGCCGTCGGACCGCAAGGCCGTGCTGGCCCTCGTCCCGGCCGCGCCCGGCGACGTTCTCGCCGTGCACGAGAACAGCCACTGGAGCAAGGCGGTTTCCACGTCGTTCCGCAGACGACTGCGCGAACTGGGCAGGCCGGTGGTGCTCTTCGTCGAGCCGTGGGCGGAACTGACCGAACTCGACTCGACGGCCGCGCTGGTCGGGACGAGCGGCGGCGTCACCGTGACCGGAATCCTCGTAGGTGGCACGGGGAAGGGGCGCGTCGCGGATGTCCTCGGGTACTTCGACCCCTACGACGACTTCTCCGACGCCGACTACGACGACGAGCGGACAGCACCGTCCATCGGCCTGCCCGACTACGGTTCGAGCGTGCCCAGCGGTGGCCCGTATCAGCCTGTGGACGGCGGCTACGGGGCGTACCCGACCGGGGACCACACCCGTGAACGACCCGCGTGGGATGTGCCGCGCAAGGACGGGGTACGCCCCTCCCCACCGGAGGCGCGGGCGGTCAACTCGCTGGTCGTCGAGCCGGGGAGGGACACCGGGGTCGTCAGCACCGCGCCGCTGCTGGCTGGCGCCGACTACGAGGTGCTGGTGAACATCGGCCCGCACCGAACCGCCAGCCTGCTCACCGAGGCGGACGCCCGCTGGCCCGCGGAACGGTTGCCGGACGGCGACCTCGCCCTGCGGGCCGTGCTGAGCATGGACGGGACGCTCACCCCGCAGGTCGTCCGGTTCACGTTGCCGGACGAGGGAGCGAGCTTCGTCTGCGACTGCCTTGACGTGCACGGTCCGCGCTGCACCCGTGCACCCTGGGTGCGGTTCCCGATCACCACGCCCGCCGAGCCCACAGTGTGGACCGGCGAGCTGGTCGTCTACTACGGCGTCGTCGCCGTCCACGCGCAACAGCTCGTCCTGCCGGTCGGCGCGGCCACCCGTGACGGCCTGCACGCCCGCCTGCTGCACCGGCTGACCAGCACCTTCGCCGATCTGGGCCCGCTCGCCGAACGGGCGGCGGGCATCCTGGTCACCGACGACGGAGCACGGGCGCTGGTCAACGGTGTGCGGTTCGCGGACAACCCGACGTGGATCAGCCCGAACGCCGCCGACAACGCCGTGCGCTCAGCACGGCAACTGCTGCACGACATCCACCTGGCGGCGGGCCCGGTCAGCAGGTTGGACGCTAACCACGGCAAGAGCCTCGCCGACTTCACCCAGGACCTCGCCAACCTCGCCCGACACGGCGCGGTGCTCTACAACCAGTTGTTCCACGACAACGTCGTGTTCGACACGCTGCCGGAGCTGATCAGGCACGAAGCCGCCGCCAGGGCCCGGCCCGCGGTGCTCAACATCGCCGATCCGGCGATCAGCAACCCGGACCGGAGCCACCCGGTGCCGTGGTCGCTGGTCTATGACCTGCCCATGCCGCAGGACCCGAACGCCGAGTACGACGTGTGCCCGTCGGTCGCGCGGTTCGGGCCCGGCGGGTCCGACGGCCCGGTGCCGCCGCACTGCCCGGAACCCGGGCACTCCGGGAACACGTTGTGCCCCTTCGGTTTCTGGGGTCTGTCGTGCGTGGTCGAGCAGCCGGCGAGCACGGGGTCGGTGACCTGGCACGTGCACACCGGCCGAGTGCACGAGGCGATCTCGGTGGCCGTGGACCCCGGTCTCGACCAGCGGCTCACCGAGGGCCACCTGGCAGAACTCCGGACATCACTGCCACCCGGTTCAGTGGTGTCGAGCCAGGTGCGGACGCCTGGCCAGTTGGCCGAGGCGTTGGCGTCGGAAACGATGGACGTCGCCTACCTGTACTGCCACGGCGGCTACTACAAGCTCGCCGCCAACGCACTGCCGTCACCGGTGCTGCGGTTCGGCACGAGCATGGTCGACCCCGTCGAGGTCGCCAACTGGCGCCGCAACCGCGCCGTCTGGCCCCGCCCGCACTGGCCCTCGCGCAAGCCGCTGGTCGTCATGAACGGCTGCCACACCGCCGAGATGACGACCGCGACGCTCGCCAACTTCGTCGACGCCTTCGCCAACCGCGCGGGCGCGGCCGGTGTGATCGGCACCGAGGTCACCATGGAGCAGGGCATGGCCGGGTGGGCGATGGCGCGGTTCCTCCGGCTCCTGGTCGACGGGGCGACCGTGGGCCAGGCACTGCGCGACCTCAGGTGGCACATGATCGCCCGCGGCAACGTGATGGGCCTTGCCTATACCCTCTATGCCGTCGCGGGACTGCGCCTGCGGCCGCAGGCTTGACGGGAGTGGTGATCGTGACGGTTGTCGGTGCGCTGGTCTTCGGCTTGGTCGTCGGCTTCATCACTTATCGGACGCTGGTGCGGACTGCGGACAAGGCCGCCATCACCGACCTGGTCGCCGTCGTCGGCGTCCTCGGCGGCGGCGTGGTGACCAACCTGTACGACCCCGCGGGCGATCAGTTCGCCTGGTACGCGATCGGTCTCGCGCTCGGCATGGCCGCCTTCTTCCTCGCCTACTGGAGGATGAACGGCAAGAAGGCGCTCGCGAAGGTGATGGGCGACGACACGGTGGTACTCGGCGCTCCCACACCTCGCCAGGACACCGGCCCGCAGGCCTAAGGGGCGGCTGTCGGGCCCGTGCGGCAAAACTGCGGGCGCTGGGGCCGTACCTGGGTGGCAGCGTTCGCGAGCGAGGCGCGGTGCTGTTCGACGCCTCCGCGCTCGACGATTCCGCCGCGCCGCTCGCGTCCAGTATCGCATCGCGGACCTACAGCACCCACTGGGACAAGATCGTCACAGTGTGGGGGAGCGGCAGCTCGACGAGCCGACCGTCGGCGAGGCACAGCAGCGATCGCGCCACAAGCACCCTGCTCAGCGGAGGCCTCGCGCACATCCAGGCACAGCAACAGATCCGGACCTGGTTCCACACCGGCGACCACCCCGAACTGACCCAACGCTGGCTTCAACGGCTCGTCATCATCGGCGAGGACATCTATGGAGATTCCCACCGGCCCACCATCGAACGCATCGACATCGCGGCCTACCCCGAGACCGTCGTACTCACCAGGCTCCTCACCTCACCCTATTGGCGAGAGCGCGACGACCTACTCGCCGAAGCCGGACGGCAGTTCGGGACCAGGCTCCAGGACACTGCAAGTACGGGCTGAAGACCACCACGACCTCGCCACCGCACGCTGCAGATCTGGTAAACGAGACTGGTGACCACACGCGTGCCCTGGCAGCCTGACGCCTACCTGGACCTCGCCCGTCGTGCTTGCTTCGTCTGCGAACTCCTCGCCGGCAACCCCGACTACCCCCACCACATCGCGACAACCCTTCACCGGCGAGGGTGTCCGTCACCTGCTGGAGGCCGCCGAGGGAACTGTAGCGTTCTCCGTTGCCCAGCTTTTCGGTTTCGACGCTGAATCGGAGGTGGCCGTCTCGGTGACCGCGCCCCGCACCGTCGTGCGATGCCTTGATTCCGCAGATGATCACGACAAATCGTCCCCAATTTTGCATGACGACATATCTCGAGCCGAGGCAGCGGACACCGCGGATATTCACGTTTACCCGGCTGATTCATCAGTAGCGCGTGCCAGGGCTCGGTTGTTCAGCATGGGATAGAAGACCAGCGTCACCAGGATGAGGAAAGCACCAGCGGCGACATACGAGACCTGAACGGCGAACACACTGGCGAGAACGCCGCCAAGCGCCGCACCAACCGGCCCGCCAATCATTACCACCAGTCTGCTCGACGAGAGCACCCTCCCCAAGAGTTCATCGGGCACGATCTGCTGACGCAATGTACTCACAACGACTTTCTCCGCGGTCATCAACGCACCGGTCACCATCATCATCGCGGCCGCAACCCACGAATTGGCGACAAGTCCCAGAACCAGAATGGCCGCGCCCACGCCGGCTTTGCCCGCGAGCATCACCGTGCCGGGGCCGAATCGCTTGCTGGCGGCCGCGGCGGCCAGCCCCCCGAACGTCGCGCCGACCGCGGTGGCCGTCAGCAACAAACCGAAGCCGAAGTCCGGAAGTCCGAGAACCTCCTTGGCCAGCAGCGCGAGCATCGCGAACTGAGCGGTGGCGGCGACGTTGCCGAGGCAGGAAACCGTGGCCAGCGCCCGCAGGGTCCGGTTTCGGAACAACCACCGAATGCCCTCGACGATGTCGCTCCGCACGCTCTTGCGTGGAGTTTCGGACTTCTCCTTCGGCATGGCGTCCGTCCGGATCGAGAAGATCAACAGGCCGCTGGCGACGAACGAGAGAGCGTTGCCGGCGAACGGCAGGAAGTTCCACACGCCGAACAGAGCGGAGCCGACGGGAGGCCCCACGAAGTCCTCACCGTTGCTCTCCGCTGCGACGATCCGCCCGTTCGCTGTCGCCAGGTTCCGCGGATCCCGCGACACGAAGTCGGGAATGGCCGACTGGGCGGCGAGGTCGAAGAAGACCTGGCCGACGCCCAGCAGGAACGCCACGAGCACCAGCCACACCAGGTTCACCCGCGCGGTCACGATCAGCACCGCGAGAGCGACCAGGACGACGAACCGGCCCAGGTCCGCCCACACCATCACCCGTCGGCGATCCAGTCGGTCCACCACGACACCGGCGTGCAGCGAGAGCAGCACCCAGGGAATCTCGGCGGCCATGACGACAAAGCTCAACGCCATCGGACTGCTGGTGCTCTGCAGGGCCAGCAGGGGCAGCGCGGCGGCGTGCATGCCGGTACCGATGGCCGACACGAGCGTGGCACCGAAGAGCCTGTGGAAGCGACTTCCCAGTCTCACCTTGACGTCGTCAGATTCCTTCGTGGGCACTTCGGGAATTCCTTCGGTTAGGCATTCAAGACAGAAGAATCCCGCGCTGATTACCGCTCTGAACCGTACCGCGTAAGCACGTTCGCGGTTGGCTCGCCGATCGGTAGGTAGGCAGCACCCGACTTGAGTACCGCCCACCGCGACGACCACGCCGTCGTCTTCGCCAGTCGCTTCCCCTCCGTGCTCGGCCACTTCCGTCGCCCCGGTCGAGCACCGCGAACACGTTGTCGCCGACTTCACCACCGACGAATACCTCGCCCTCCAAGCGGACGTGCACCGTGCTGGCCGCGCACTTACCGACCTGCTTCCCACTGAACGCCTTATACGTCCTATCCCTCGGCAGTCAACAAGCCAACCGGCACGTCCGCTGGCACCTCGCGCCCGTACCACCCGGAGTGCCCTACGGCCAGCAGCAGACCGCCGTCGTTGACCCGGCACGAGGCCACCTCGACATCCCCGACGACGAACTCGCCGATCTCACCCGGCGCCTCGGCAAACGCATGACGGTCTGACCACACCGTTCATCGGACAGCGCGTCGAAGCCGGACGGCGCTCGGGGTCAGACTTCAGAAACCTGCAATCATCGGTGAGAAACCAGCGACCGGCATCCCACGGCACCTGTCACATGCCTGCTCAGAGGTCACCAGCCCTGCCATGATCAGCGAGACGCCGCCGTCAGTTCACCCCTGGCAAACGAATTTGTTGCTGAGCACGTCGCCTTTGCGTCTCAACGGAAATGTCACCCAGCAGATCAGCTCTTCGCTGGCACGACACGATTATTGAGAACGGATATCCAAGATCAGCCGGGAGAATGCCCGGCGTGCCCAAGCTGGAACTGGTCCTCGGGGGCGCCCCGGCCCCTTCGAAGTCGCGTTCGCGGACGATGACGGCGAACAACGCCTGGAGCTGACTGCAGCCCTGTCCGTGCCGTTCGAGTCGTGCCGCCCGGTCCGGGGGATCGAGACCCCCGGTCCACGACACGTGGGGTCATGCCGATCGGATACCGCCCGTCCACGATCTCCGTCCGGACCGCGCGATGAACCCTCGACAGCGGCTCCAGCCCGGACAAAGCCGTGATCACCTGCTCGCGGAGGTCGGGATGCGCGGACGCCAGTTCCGACGGTTGATGCCCCGAGCAGCCAGTCCAGCCGGATCCCGCCGAGGTCAGCGACAGCGTGGATCTCGGTGCCGCAGACCGCGGCCGAGTCGATCAACTTCTGGCTGTCGGATACGCCTTCCTGGTACAGACCGATCCGGTAGCCGCTGTTGTTCAGCGGTAGGTCAGCGGAAGCCGGGCGGTGCCGAGGATGAAGTTCGAGTGCAGCGGCACGACGTCGCCGGCCAAGTCGAACCGCACGCGGTGGCGCACTAGGCGTTCGAACAGAACCGTGAGCCCGATCTGAGCGAGGGGCGCACCGACGCATCGATGCAGACCGCTGCCGTAGGAGAGGTAGCGGTTGGGGGAGCGGGTGATGTCGAACCTGTGCGGCTGGGGGAACTGCCGGTCGTCCCGGTTCGCCGAGACGTTCCACAGGGTGACCACGTCGCCGGCGCGGATCTGCTGGTCCGCGAACCGGAAGTCACGTCTCGCCAGCCGCTGGACGTAGGCGTTGGTCGAACTCCACCTGAGGATCTCGGTCAGTGCGGAGTCCGGCGAGTCCAGTAGTGACTGGTGCTGCTCCGGGTTCTGGATCAAGGCGAGGACACCCGTGCAAGCGGTGTGGGATGAGGTCTCGTTGCCGCCTACGGCGATGTTCAGGCAGTTGTAGAGGATGACAGCTGCCTCCCGTTGAGATCGGTGCTCAGCAGGATGCCCAGCTCCAGCGCGATGTCTGCGGCGAAGTCGCCGCCATCGTCGGCCAGCGCGCGGTCGACCGCGCGCTGGCCAGCTCCCGCACCCGCGCGGCGACCCGACTGGTCACGTCCGGCGCGAAGGCACGGTGCAGGACCTGCCGCAGCAACCGATGGCGGGGCGGGTCCGACGAGATGAGCATGAGTCCCGCGGCCGAGTCGGCCTCGCTGCCGAACGAGCCGCCGAGCACCGCGCCACCCTCGGAACTGAACACCGTGTGCTCGCCATAGGCGCCGACCACGTCCTGGTACCTGGACAACACCCAGAACCCGTGGTCTTCCGAGGTCGGGTGCCAGTGCACGGGATCGTTGGCGCGCAGCCAGTCGAACACCTCGTGGTGTTGCCCAGCCGTGAACATCCGCACATCTGTCAGGTCGATCGTCGACGGGGTCATGGTCGCGTCCCCACTGCGGGCGCGATCTTCGTGATCCCCCGGAACGGCACGTGTACACGGCCGTGATCGCGCGACACCGTGGCCGGTGGCCGGTCTCGGCGACCGATCAGCATCACGGTCCACTGTGGACGAATCTGGCCGATCGGCGCGGATCGCTTTCGCCACAGGTCGTGTGAGGACGAAGGTAGGAGATCGACCTTAGCGATAGCCTTGCAAAGTCGAGGAAGCGATGGTGGCGCGGTGTCGAGTCGCGCCGGACGCGGGCAGGTGCGCGAGACTGTGGGAATGTCGGACGCTGGAACGGACTGGAAGTCAACGGGCACAAGGGCTGTGCGGGATCTCGCCGACCGGTACGTCGAGTCGCTCGCCGATCTGAACGCGGCCGTGGCGATGTCGCTCGGCACGCGTCGGGACGACTGCCGCGCGCCGGACCTGTCACCGGAGGCGCGACAGGACGAGGACCGGTTGGCCCGCGCGACGCTGGTCGAACTGGACTCGGCGGCACGGGCGAACCCGGTGGCCGACCCGGACGAACGCCGGTGCGCTGACCTGCTGCGCGAACGATTGAGCACCGCGGTGGCGGTCAGCGAGGCGGGTGAACACCTGCGTGCGGTGCGGACCATCGCCGGACCGGTGCAGGGGGTGCGGCAGCTGCTGACGATGATGCCGACCGACGACGAGGACGACTGGGCTGCGGTCGCCCGCCGGATGGCCCGGACGCCGGACGCGCTGGGCGGCTACGCCCGCTCGCTCCAGGAGGGCGTTCGCCGCGGCCTGACCGCTACGCCGCGCCTGGTGGCGGCGGCGGTGCGCCAACTCGGCGAGTGGGTCGCGGCGGGCGGTGGGCGGGGGTGGTTCGCCGAGTTCTGCGCGGGAGCCGACGTCCCGGCGTCCCTGCGTGGCGAACTGGACCGAGCGGCGGTCGCGGCAACGGGCGCGGTCGTCGAGCTGCGGCGCTGGTTGGCCGAGGAGTACCTGCCCCGGACCGAGGGGATCATCGACGGCGTGGGCGAGGAGCGTTACCGGGTGTTCGTCCGGCAGTGCACCGGTGCCGACGTCGACCTCGCGGAGGCGTACGACTGGGGGTGGGAGGAGTACCGGCGGTTGGAGGCGCGGATGCGCCGCCAGGCCGACCGGGTCCTGCCCGGTGCGTCGGTCGTCGAGGCGATGGGCCACCTCGACCTGCGCGGTGAGGTCGTCGAGGGGATTGAGGAGATCCGGCTGCGGCTGCACCGGTTGACCATGCGGGTGATCGCCGACCTCGACGGCACGCACTTCGATCTGGCCGAGCCGGTGAAGGTCGTCGAGACCAGGATCGCGCCCTCCGGTAGCGCGGCCGCTCCCTACTACACCCGGCCCGCCCGCGACTTCTCCCGACCAGGCCGGACGTGGCTGCCGACTCTGGGCAGAACCCGGTTCCCGGTGTGGAAGTTGGTGAGCACCTGGCACCACGAGGGGGTGCCAGGCCACCACCTGCAGTTCGCGCACTGGACGAGCATGGGCGATCGGTTGTCGGCGTTCCAGACCGGAGTCGGCTCGATCAGCGCCACCACCGAGGGCTGGGCCCTCTACGCCGAGCGGCTCATGGACGAGCTGGGCTACCTCGCCGACGCGGGCGAACGGCTCGGCTACCTGGAGGCGCAGATGCGCCGCGCCATCCGGGTGATCGTCGACATCGGGATGCACCTGCGCCTCCCGCTGCCCGCCGACGCGCCGCTGGCTCCCGGCGAGACGTGGACTCCGGAGCTGGGCAGCGCGTTCCTCGCCGCGCACACCGCCCGCGACGCCGTCTACCTCGACAGCGAGATCGTGCGGTATCTCGGCCTGCCGGCACAGGCCATCACCTACAAGCTCGGCGAACGCGCGTGGCTCACGGGAAGGGACCGTGCCCGCGCCGCGTGCGGGGACCGTTTCGACCTCAAGACGTGGCACATGGCTGCCCTGTCCCTTGGCCCTCTCGGCTTGGACGACTTGACCCGCGAACTCACCACCGCGATGTCGTGAGTCGGCCGACCTGGGCGCCACACACCCGGTGTGGGGCGGGTGTCCCGAGTGGTTCCCGACGGCGTGCGGGCGGTTGTCGCCGTCGGGGGCCACTACTGGGACCCGACTCAGTTCGTGCTGTAGCGAGTCGGACGCACTTGCCCGTTGTCCGTGAGTGCTGCGGCACGTGAGCGGTGCCCGGCGGCGAGGACCTGGTCGCCAAGTTCCTCGTGGAGGTCGGCGAGGCCGGTGTGGGCGCGGATCCGCTGGTCGGATGCGCCACCCACCCTGTCTGCGGCCGCGAGTGCGGCGTTGTGGTGAGCGAAGGCGTTGGTGGTGTCCCCGGATCGCCGCGTGGCCTCACCCAGGCCGTTCAGCGCCCACGCCTCACCGAGCCCGTTACCGGCCTCGCGAAAGAGGTCGAGTGCCTGCTCGTGGTGCTTCACGGCCAGGTGGAACCTAGCCAGGCGTGCCGCACCGAGCGGGCCAACGGAGCCCGACCGCGCCAGGCATGCAAGCCGGATTCAGACACTCCCAGGATCCGGCACGCGGTCTGGATCGGGAGGCCTTCTTGGGCCATCGCCGCGATCGCGGCGAACCGGGCTTGTGGGCGCACCACCTCCTTGAGCAGTGCGGTGGCACGCTGGTGGATTGATGTGCCCTGAGTTTTGCGGAGTCGGGTTGCTGGACTTCATGCCGATCACCCCCAGGAGAGGTCAGCATGCCCAGGAGTTACCCGCCGGAGTTCCGTAGTAAAGTCCTCGATCCACTCAAAGCTGGCCGTACCGTTGCGCAGCGGTGCCCGGCGTCGCTTCCAGCAAGGCCAGCAGGCGAATACCCACGTCATAGGTCAGGTGGGTGAACAAGCGGGCGAGGTCAGGCGCCCAGCGACTCTCGAAGCGAAGTATGACGTTGCCGCTGCCGTCGATCATGACGGGACGCCCGTCGACCTCGCCGGACGTCCACTGCGGTGTGCGGTTGATCAGCTTCCGAGGACGCTGGACTTCGTCGTCGAAATGCTGCCGCTGGTGCATATTCATCGCTGCCACCACGACAGGGCCACACATATGTTCGAATCGACGTCAAGCCGGCCAACGCGACACAACGCGCGCGCGAGCAGTTCATCACCCAGTACACCACACAACCGCGAAACCTCAGTCATGAGTACGGGCGGCATTTTCGGCGGGTGCAGCACCGATGCGGACGACCCAAAATTCATGGATCAGGAAGGCGCGGTGTTCGAAATTCACGACGGTCCACTATGGATGATCCACACGCTATCATCAAGTTGGACAAGGCGGTTGGAATAGGCCCTTCGTTTCCACTCCGCGGCGATTCAAACACTATCCCTTCCTTTTGTTCCGACGAACAACATCCGTGCAGCTCAGAAGCCTGCAAGAGCGGGTTGGCATTAGTACTTTCCGGTTATTCGGGCCTGTCGAGTTGAATCTCGCCCGGTACGGCTGGCAGGGTTGTTGGTGGCAGCACCGGAGGGAGCGGATCGCACGGCGTAGTCGACCCACTCGTCGGTCGGCCCGATCACAACGGCGTTGCACGCCAGAACATCGGTAATTCCCGTACTCAAAATTCGCGCACTGGTAATGCGTACGCTCGCGACACCAACGGTCGCGTAATGCGCGAATCATCCACTACAGGGGTTGATTTGATGAACGCTTCGCCGAGTTCACCCGTCATCACCCGCGCCCGGTCCGGCCTGGTCGACGACGTCGACCGGCAACGGGTGCGGCGACTCGCGCGGAGAGTGCGGGCGACGGTGCTGGAGATGATCCACACCGCTGGTTCGGGACACATCGGCTCGTCGTTGTCCAGCGTGGACATCATGACGATGTTGAGGTTCGACCACATGAAGTGGCGGTCGGCCGTCGACCGCGACGTGTTCGTCCTGTCCAAAGGGCACGCCGCGCCCGCGTGGTATGCGACGTTGATCGTCGCGGGCGACCTCGACCCGGCGCTCATCGGAACCCTCCGCACGCTCGACAGCCCGCTGCAGGGCCACCCCGACCGCACCCGCTGCGAGTTCGCCGATGCCAGCACAGGTGCGCTCGGTCAAGGGCTGTCGATGGCGATCGGGCGAGCCCAGGCGCGCACGCTCAAGGGCGAGAGCGGCCACGTCTACTGCCTCGTCGGTGACGGCGAGTGCCAGGAGGGGCAGGTCTGGGAGGCCGTCATGTACGCCGGTGTGCGCGGTATCTCGAACCTGACGCTCATCGTGGACAGCAACGGCAAGCAGAGCGACAACACCGTCGACAACACCCTGGCGCTGTGGCCGCTGGCGGAGAAGTTGCACTCGTTCCGCTGGAGCGTGCAGGAGGTCGACGGGCATTCCCACCGCGCGCTGGGCGAGGCGCTGGCCGTGGCCCGCGCCGACACCACCAGCCCGTCCGCCATCATCGCCCACACCAACAAGGGGCACATCGGCCCCGGCCGCGCCGCGTTGAACGGCGCGCACAGCGGCCTGCTCGACGACCAGGCCCTGCGTGAGGCGCTCGCCTACCTGGAGGTGGGCCGGTGAAGGCGAAGGCCACCCGCGACTGGTTCGGTGAGGCGTTGCTCGACCTCGGCGGCGACCACGACGACGTGGTGGTCGTCAACTGCGACCTCGGCTCGGCCACCAAGGCGCTGCCATTCCGGCAAGTGTTCCCCCAGCGGTTCTTCGAGTGCGGCATCGCCGAAGCCAACTCGATCGGCGTCGCCGCCGGGTTGGCGCTGGAGGGTCTGCGGCCGTTCGTGTCCAGCTTCGGGCACTTCCTGACCGGCAAGTTCCTGGAGATATTCCAGTCGGTCGGTCTGAACGACGCGGGCGTGGTGCTCGTGGGCACGCACGCGGGCCTGGCGATCGGCAAGGACGGCCCCACCCAGATGGGGCTGCGCGACCTCGCCGTCATGCGCACGCTGCACAACGTCGAGATCGTGCACCCGGTCGACGGTGTGGAGACCAGGCGCGTGCTGGAGTACATCGCCGGTCACCGCAGGCCCACCTACCTGAGGCTGTGCCGCCAGCCGCAGCGCGAGGTCCACGACGAGGACTACCGGTTTACCTTCGGCATGCCCGACGTGCTGCACGAGGGCGAGGACATCGCCGTGATCACCATGGGCGGCATGGTCGAGGTCGTCCTCGACAGCCTCGATCCGCTCGCCAGCCACGGCATCCACCCGACGGTGGTCAACCAGTCGTCGCTGCCCGCCGACCGGGACGCCGTCCGCGCCCTCGCACGCAGGCACCGCGCTGTGTTCGTCGTGGAGGACCACTTCGTCACTGGCGGCATCGCCGACGAGATCAGCCGCATCCTGCTGGAGGACGACCGCCCGCCCGCCTTCGGCGTCTGGGGCGTGCCCAACTACGGCCAGGCCGCGGCACCCGCGGACCTCTACGCCCGCTACCAGCTCGACGTCCCGTCCATCGTGGACCACATCCGGTCCCTAGCCAACCGCGTCACCCAGTGAGGAGTGCGATGTCCGCACCGACGACCTACCGCACCAACGACTTGGTCAGCGACCCGCCCAACCACCCCTACAGGTTCACCGAACACGTGCTACCGCCCGGTGGCGCCACCCCGTTCCGCCGCCACGACGACGATCTGCGCAGCTTCGTGGTCATCGGCGGCGGCATCGACTTGGAGGTGTTCCGCTCGGACGACGGCGTCGTCCCGGTCCACCACGGCAGGCTCGCCGGCTGGCACGCCCCGCCCGGCAGCGTCTACCGGCTGGTCAACCGCACCGACGACGAAGCCATCGTCGTCGAGGCGGGCACCCGCGCGGGCGAGGTCGCGGAGTCCGACGACGCCTCGGCGCTAACCCCGCCCGGTTCCCGCCCGCTCACGTGCACCGAGGTCTCCGGGTACACCGTGGACAAACCCTGGGGCCACGAGGTCTGGTACACCCAGAACCTGGACGAACCCCCGTACGCGCTCAAGCAGATCCACATGACGGCGGGCCACCAGTCCTCGCTCCAGTCGCACCGGTTCAAGTCCGAGACGAACTACGTGATCGACGGTGAGGCGACCGTCCTCAACGGACTGCGGGCGCCGGAGGACCAGACGGCGACGATCGACGTCGACCGCATCCCCGTTTCCGTGCACGGACCGCGGACAGGCTGGTCGTCCGCGCCGAACGTGCTGCACCGCGTGATCGCGCGCAGCACGTACACCTCGATCGAGGTGTCCACGAACGAGCTGGACGACGTGATCCGCTGGCAGGACGACAGCGGACGCGGGCACGGGCGCATCGACGGCGAGCATGAGAGGAGCACGCAGTGAGTTCCGCCGACCTGATCCGGCTCTACCTGCGGGAGCAGCAGGAGGTGATGGCGCGCTTCCCAGTGGCCGACCTCGATCGCGCCGCCGACCTGCTGTTCGACACCTACCGATCCGGGGGCACCGTCTACGGCATGGCCAACGGGGGCAACGCGGGCACCGTCGACCACTTCCTGTGCGACTTCAAGCACCACCCGTTCGTCAGCGACGACAAGACCCGACCGCTGCCCGCGTCCGTGCCGCGGCTGAGGTTCGTCAACCTGTGTGGCTCACCCGCCGAGCTGACGGGCCTGGCCAACGACCTCGGACCGGACCAGGTGTTCGCGGGTGCGCTCGCTCCGTTCGTGCGCTCCGACGACCTGGTGCTCGCGTTCTCCGGCAGCGGGAACTCGCCGAACGTGGTGCGCGCCCTGGAAGTGGCCCGACGGGCCGGGGCGCACACCGTGGCGATGACCAAGGGTGACGGCGGGAAGTGCCGCGACCTGGCCGACGTGTGCGTGGTCGTGCCGGGCACCTCGACGTTCCCTGGGCAGACCGGCGGCAACGACAACAACTTCCACTTCGAGGACATGGTGCTGTCGGTCAACCACATCCTCGTCGGCCTGCTCAGGGCTCGCGTCACGGAGTCGGCGTCGGCAGGCGTCGGATCCTGACCGGACGGAGGAGGAGCGGGTTGGACATCGTCGCCACATCACCGAGCAGGCGGGTCACGGGCCAGACGGCAGCGTACTTCCTGTGCTTCGCCCTCGTCGGCGTGCTGTCGACGATGCTCGGGCCGTCACTGCTCACCCTCTCCGAGGTGACCGGCAGCCCGCTGGGCAGCCTGGGGCTACTGTTCACCGTCGACTCGTTCGGCTCGGTGTGCGGGTCGCTGCTCGCCGGGTGGCTGCTCAACCGGTTCGCGACGCACCTGCAGGCCGCAGCGGGGCTGGTGGGCATCACGGTGATGCTGCTGGTGCTGCCGATCCTGACGACGCCCGCCGTGCTGCTGCCTGCCTGGTGGGCGCTGGGACTGTGCAAGACTTTCCTCATCGTCACCGTCAACACGCTGCTGATCCGTGAACGGGCGGGCAACGTCGGACCGTCGATGAACGTCGCCGACTTCTTCCTCGGCGTCGGCTCACTGGTCATGCCCGTGGTCATCGCGCAGTCGTTGCGGGGAACCGGTCACCTGCAGTGGGCGTACTGGTCGGCGGCCGTGCTGTCAGTGGTCCTGCTCGTCTGGATGCTGCGGATGCTGCCAGGACCCACCGTCGGCGCGGACGACAAACCGCACGGCGGCAGCGGCGGCAAGCGGGTCGTCGCGGCGGTGGCGGTGATGCTGTTCGTCTACGTGGGCGCGGAAATCAGCTTCTCGGGCTGGCTGCCCGCCTACGTCCACGACCGTGGCATAGCCGCCTCCGCGGCCGACGCAGCGTACTTCGCGTCGCTGTTCTGGGTGGCGGTGACCGTCGGCCGCCTCATCTGGCTACCGCCTGCCCATCGGTACCCACCGCAACGCCTGCTGCTCGCGGCGTTCGTCGGGTGCGTGCTCTCGCTGTTGCTCGTCTTCGGCGCGGGGACGGCCGCACCGCTGGTCGTGGCTGGCACGGTCGGGTTCGGCCTGTGCATGGCGCCGATCTTCCCATCCGCGTTCACGCTGCTCGACCGGAAGGTGACGGTGACCGGCCGGGTCAGTGCCCTGTGTCTGTGCACGGCCAGCGTCGGCGCCATGTTCTTCCCGCCGCTGGTCGGCCACTTCGTGGTCGCCTGAGCCGACCGGAACACCCGAGAACCAGGAGGACATCCACCATGCGCGTCATCGATCCACGGCCGTTGCGACCGGGCGTGCTCGCGGCCTTCCTCGACCTGCTGAGCCCGGAGCGGGCCGCCGAGGTGCGCGACACCGCGGCGGAGATCGCGCGGGGACTTGACGGCGGCACGCTGTGGCACCTCAACTCGACCCCGCGCGGTGGCGGCGTCGCCGAGATGCTCCACGTGCTGGTGCCGCTGTACCGGGCACTCGGCGTGCCGTGCCGCTGGGCGGTGATCGACGGCGATGAGCGGTTCTTCGACACCACCAAGAAACTCGGCAACCTCGCCTACGGGAGCACTGAGCACGGGGATCGGCCCGGCGCGAGTGCTGTGGCCGACTACCTGGAGCACCTGGAGCAGGAAGCGGTACGACTGGCCGGGGTGCTCGGACCGCGGGATGTGCTGGTGCTGCACGATCACCAGACGGCAGGCCTGGCGAACGCGCTGTCGTCGAAGGTGGCCGCCGTGCACTGGCGCTGCCACGTCGGCGTGGACACGCCCACCGAGGGTTCCGCCGCCGCGTGGGAGATCATGGCGCCGCTGCTGGAGCGGGTCGACGGCGTCGTGTTCTCCGTGGCGCACCACGTGCCCGCAGAACTGGCAGGGCACCGGAGCGCCGTCATCCCGCCGGTCATCTGGCCGTTCGCGCCGAAGAACGAGCCGCTCCACGACGCCGCGGCCCGGAACCTGCTCGACCGGGCGGGCCTCGGCTCCGGCCCGGTCCCGGCGAACGTCGTCGCCGACGGGCCGCGCGACCTGGACGCGCCACTGGCCGTGCAGGTGTCCCGCTGGGACCGCCTCAAGGACATGTCGGGTGTCCTGACCGCCTTCGCCGAGTCCGTGCCCGAAGCGCACCTCGCGCTCGTGGGGCCCGACCCGGCGGCCATCCCTGATGACGTGGACCAGGCGCACTGGTTCGCCATCTGCCTCGCCGCGTGGCGGACGTTGCCGCCGACGACGCGTGAGCGCATCCGGCTGGTGTGCCTGCCGATGGATGACCTGGACGACAACGCCCGCTTGGTCAACGCGGTCCAGCGGGCCGCGGACGTCGTCGTGCAGAAGAGCCTCGCCGAGGGGTTCGGTCTCACCGTAGCCGAGGCGATGTGGAAGTCCCGTGCGGTGGTGGGCAGCGCGGTCGGCGGCATCGCCGCGCAGATCGACCACGGCCGCACCGGGCTGCTCCTGGACGACCCGCACGACCTGGCGGGTTTCGCCGGCCTCGTCACCGCTGTGACCGGTGGCGCCGTCGACGGCACCGCGCTGGGGAACCGGGCGCACGAGGACGTGCGCCGCCGATACCTGCCCGACGGCGACGTGCTGGCCACCGCCGGGCTACTGACCTAGGAGGTCGCATGACGATAGCCACCAGCAGGCACCTGTCCGAGTCGGATCTGGTGTTCTACCGGGACAGCGGGTACCTCACACTGCCGGAACTGTTGCCCCAGGCCAAGTTCGACGCCCTGAAGGAGCACTTCGAGCGCAAGCTCGCATCCCTCCCGGGAGGGATGCGCCCCGAGGACATGGACGTTCCGCACTTCACCGACCCCACCCTGTTCGACTGGCTGATGGACCCCGGTGTCCTCGACCTCGTCGAGCAACTGGTGGGACCGGACATTGCGGTGTTCTCCGCACACTTCTTCTGCAAGCCAGCGGGTGACGGCAAGAGCGTGCCGTGGCACGATGACGCCTACTACTGGCGTGAGACGATCATCCCGTCCGCCGAGGCCGTCACCGTGTGGCTCGCGCTGGACGAGGTGGACGAGGAAAACGGCTGCATGCAGGTCATCCCCGGCAGCCACGTGCCCGGTGCGCGCCAGTACCGCCCCACACGGGGCGCCGACAACGTCTTCGACGAAGAACTGGACCCCGATTCCGTCGACGCGTCGCGCGCTGTGCCGATCCGACTGCGCCCCAACGAGTGCAGCATCCACAGCGCCACGCTCGTGCACGGCAGCGAGGCCAACCTCAGCGACCGGCGGCGGTGCGGTTTCACCATGCGCTACATCAGCACCGCCGTGCGCTTCAACCACGAGGACGTCGGCGACCGCCACCAGATCTTCCTGGCCCGCGGTCAGGACCGGGCGGGCAACGTCTACGCCGATCCTACCGTGCCGCACCCCGAACTCGTCGCCAACCGCGGCGCGGGGCAGAACTACGTCGGCAAACGCCGTCCCGGCGGCGCGCGTCCCGGCAGCGGCTGACCGGTGCCGGTGCTCACCGGGCCAGGGTGGCGGCTGGAGTGCGCGGCCGTGCTGTTCGACATGGACGGCACGCTTGTGGACTCCAGCCGCTGCGTGGAGCGCGTCTGGCGGTCGTGGTGCCAACGGCACGGCCTGGACGCCGACGCCCTGTTCCGCGTCTCCCACGGCAGGCGCAACCACGAGACCGTCGCCTTGGTCGCCGACCACCTCGACGTGGAACGGGAGGTCGCGGACCTGGTACGCGCCGAGGAAGCGTGCGTCGACGGCATCTCGCCGGTACCCGGCGCGCATCGGCTGGTGGCAGCGTTCTCGGCGGGCCGGTGGGCCGTCGTCACGTCGGCCTGGCGACGGCTCGCCGACCTGCGGCTGTCACTGGCGGGCCTGCCGCGGCCGGACGTGCTGGTCACCGCCGACGACGTGCGGTGGGGCAAACCGCACCCCGAGGGCTACCTCAAGGCCTCGGCCGAACTCGGCTTCGCATCCGACGAGTGCGTCGTGCTGGAGGACGCACCGCCTGGCCTGGCCGCTGCCCGCGCCGCCGGGATGCGCGCGGTGGCGGTGCGCACCACGATGGGTGATGTCCGGCTCCAGGAGCGGTGGGCCGTGGACGACCTGACCATGCTGCGCTTCTCCGAGGAGGACTGATGCACTACACCAAGCTCGGCAACACCGGTCTTGACGTCTCACGTCTGTGTCTGGGCTGCATGAGCTTCGGCGAGGCGCACCGCGGCGCCGACAGCTGGACGTTGGGGGTGGACGACAGTCGCACGGTCATCCGTTCCGCCCTCGACGCGGGCGTCAACTTCTTCGACACGGCCAACGTCTACTCCGACGGCAGCAGCGAGGAGATCGTCGGCCAAGCTTTGCGCGATCACGCGCGCCGCGACGAGGTCGTGCTCGCCACCAAGGTCTTCGGTCCCATGCGGTCCGGTCCCAACTCGGGCGGCCTGTCCCGGAAGGCCATCCTCACCGAGGTCGAGAACAGTCTGACCAGGCTTGGCACCGACTACATCGATCTCTACCAGATCCACCGCTGGGACCCCGCCACCCCGGTGGAGGAAACCCTGGCCGCGCTGGACGTGCTGGTCGCATCGGGCAAGGTCCGCTACCTCGGCGCGTCGTCCATGTACGCCTGGCAGTTCGCCAAGGCACTGTCCACCGCCGACGCCAGTGGTCACCCGCGCTTCGCGTCGATGCAGAACCACTACAACCTCCTCAACCGGGAGGAGGAACGCGAAATGCTGCCCCTGTGCGCAGACCAACGGGTGGCCGTCATGCCGTGGAGTCCCTTGGCCCGAGGCAGGCTGGCCCGCACGGTCGGTGCGACCACTAACCGCACTGCCGACGATGCCTTCGGTGACAGCCTCTACGCGGGGTCCGAGGAACCCGACCGCCGGATCGTCGACGCGGTCGCCAAGGTGGCGGGGGAACTGGGCGTGAACATGGCGTCGGTCGCCTTGGCTTGGCTGCTCCGCAACCCGGTCGTGGTGGCGCCGGTCATCGGTGTCACCAAACCCCACCACCTCGAAGACGCCCTGAAAGCCCTGGACCTGAGCCTCACCGACGATCAGGTCTCCGAACTGGAATCCCCTTACGTACCCCACCGGGTCACTGGCTTCGAGTGACCGTGCGACACCGCCTTCGGGGCCGACGACAACCGATGTCGGCCCCATCAAGCCAGGACCTACTGGTCCACCGTTCCGGATACCGCTGACGGTCATCCAGGCCCGGCGGTCGGCATCGCACCCGCGGTTTCAGCGTTGCACGCGCAGCCGCACCTTGCGGACCACCGGCCCGGCAGGTTGGACTGCCGGGCCGGTGGCCTGGGGACGGGTCAGAACTGGCCCTCCCGCCTGCGCTGTTGCGGTGGACCATCCCGTCGCCTGTCTCGTAGAAGCCGGACTTCTTCGAGTTCCCCGAGCCCCAGCGGTAGTCGCCGCCGGTGCTCGTTCGGCCACCGTCCGAGTTCTTCCTCAACTGCGGGCCCAGGTTCATGCTGCTGGGCCTCGCGCGGCTGCCGACATCGACGCGATCGGCGGGGTGTGGATCGAACGCCTGGCCGAGGCCGGGGACCTGGAGAACCCGTCGGACTTCTACACCCTGACCAAGGAGCGGTTGCCAGCGTTCGACCGCATCGGCGAGGTCTCTGCGACCGGATGATCGAGTCGATCGACGCCAGCCGCAAGGTCGGGCTGTGCCGGGCGCTGATCGGGCCGGCGATCCCGATGGCCTCGGAAAGCACCGCCGCGCTCCCGCACCGGCCCGGGTTCGGGTCGCTGGAGGACGTCCGCGACGCCGGGATCGGCGGCTTGGTGGCGGTCGAGGACATCGGGCCGAAGGTGGCCGCGAAGTCGCCCTTGGAACTCCAGCGCCCACGCGATCGCGCGGTGTGCGCCTGCACGTGCCTCGAAGTCGTCCTCGTCGTGCAGTTCCAGGCAGCGGCTGAGGTGATCGTGCGCGAGCGCGGTCCGCGACTGTTCGAGACGGCCGCACCTGGCGAGAATTCGTTGCTGCTCAAGCAAACAGCATTGTCGCCTGAACACCACCGCCCCGATCCGACATCCCCCGGATTTCGTCAAAGAACTTTCCGGACGCCGGTCGTCAGCCATGTCCAGCAGGATGGTCCCGTAGCTGCGGCGGCGTTTTGAACGCGACATCATCAACACCCAGCACAGAGGCCGACCCAAGCAGCGGGTCGGGAACGGCGCGCCAAACGCAACAACGTGTCCCGGCCGGACTCAGCCCGCTTGACGGCTCAGGTGTTCCCACTTGACGAGTTCGGCCGTCCGGGCCTGCCCCAGTTGCTGGACCATGTCGTAGGCCGCGCCACCCAAGACCACCCGTTTTGGTGGCTCGGTCAGGTCGACCACCTGCGTCACGACCGCCGCCGCCAGCGCCGGGTCGAAGTCCTGAGACTCGGTCCACAGCTCGTTCAGCCAGGCGCGCAGCGAGGCGTAGGCGGGGTTCTCCTCGGGCATGGTCAGGCCCTGGGTGAACAGGCCTGTCTCGTAGCCGCCGGGCTGCAGGATGGTCACCTTGATCCCGAAGCGCTCGACCTCCATCGCCAGGGCTTCGCTCATCGCGTCGAGCGCGGCCTTGCCCGCGCCGTACACGCCGGTCGCCGCGAAACCTCCCGCCGATCCCATCGAGGAGACCTGGAGGATGTGCCCCGAGCCTTGTGCCCGCAGGAACGGGATCACGGCCTGGCTCACCCACATGGCGCCGAAGAAGTTGGTGTCCAGGTGTGCGCGGGCCTGTTCCTCGGTGATCTCCTCGATCATGCCGAGGATCACGCCGCCCGCGTTGTTGACGACGACGTCGAGCCGGCCGAACGCCGCGTGAGTCCGCTCCACCCCGGCCATGACCGCGCTCCGATCGGAGACGTCGAGCGGGAAGACGACGAGCCGGCCGTCGGCCTTGGCGACCAGGTCCCGCAGCGGCGTGACATCGCGAGCGACCCCGACGACCTGATCGCCTGCCGCGAGCGCGGCTTCGGTGAACGCGCGTCCCAGACCACGTGAGGCGCCGGTGATGAACCAGGTACGGGGTTCGGCGGATTCTTGCGGCATGGCGCCTCCCAACATCATGAGACGATACGGTCCGTCTCGTTATGGCGGGAATGGTGGTCCGTTGTCGGTGCTTTGTCAAGACGAACCGTCTCGTTCCGGGCTAGGGTGCCGGACATGGCATCCCGAACAACGCCGGACAGCACCCGTCGCAGCACGCGGTCCCGCACCGCGATCCTCACCGCGACGCGGGAGCTGATCAGCGACGTCGGGTACGCCAAGCTGACGATCGAGGCGATTGCCGCCCGCGCGGGCGTCGGCAAGCAGACGATCTACCGCTGGTGGCCGTCCAAGGGCGCCGTGGTCTTCGACTCCTTGCTGGCGTTGAGCGAGGGGGCCGACGGTGCGGGCATCGCCTTGCCCGACACCGGGGACATCGAGGCCGACCTCAAGGCGGTCATGCGCGCGACCGCGGCCGAGTTCTCCGATCCCGAGTTCGAGGCGCCGATCCGGGCGCTGAACACGGAGATCATCAACGATCCCGATCTCGCCGTCCTCTACCGGGAAAAGATGGAACAACCGATGCGCGCGGCGAAGGAGACCCGGCTGCGCAGCGCCCAGCGCGCCGGACAAATCGCCGCCGACGCCGACCTGGGCCTCTTCCTCGACATGCTGTACGCGCCTCTCACCCAGCGGTGGCTCCTGCGCTCAGGCCCGCTCGACGTCGACTTCGCCGACGCACTGGTCCACGCCGTGTTGCGCGCGTTCCGCCCCAGTTGAACGTCCTGCCACCCCGTCGATGGTGCGACCACCGTGCAACTCCGGATCGAATTGGCCCTTGAGGGTGGCTTTGAATTCGGAAGCCTCGGTGGTACGGCGTCCACACGGGCGACTGCAACCCGCGGCACCGTGAGACGGTGGACGGCATCATGGCCAGCCGCTGCTACACCCAGTTGCAGTTGCTGTTACGTGCCGTTCCCGCGTTGACCGACGCGCTGGACAGGTTCGATGACACCCATTGCCCGCGACAAGGCCCTCTACTGCACCAGCCTCGCTCGTGCCTACCTTCACGCCGGGGAAGTCCCTCAGGCCGTGCGGGTCGCTATCCGGGTGATCGAACTGGCCGACGGAGTGGGGTTGGTTCGGCCTCGTCAGCACCTGGAACCTGTGCTGCGCGCGCTGCGGCTCCACCGCACCGTGCCCGAGGTCGCCGAACTGCTGGAGTTGGACACGGTCACGCCGGGGTGACGGTCCGTTCCAACCACACCAGGTAGTCCTGCGAGGCCGCAACGACCGGCACGGCGGTGATCTCCGGGTTGTCCCAGGCATGACCGGCGCGCAGGTACGCCTCCAGAGCTGGAAAGGGTGGCTTTGCGCGTCAGTGGTGACCGCACCGGATCTCGGCGAAGGTGCGTGTCGGTGAGATTTGACCGAAAGGGGTTGCTTGCGGTGGGAGGATCAGTGTGTTCCGGACGAGGGAGTCGGGATGCCTCCCGTTGTCCTGGCATGGCCATAGGTATCGCACTGGCACTGTGGAATGATCAAAGCCACTCGTCCGATCATTCTGAACGTCCCTTTTGCGACTGTCATCGATATTTGTCCCCAAGATCCAGACTTGATCGCCTTCGACGGCCGCACGCGAGCCACGGCGCGCACATCGTCGGCGTGATCATCAGGCGATCCGGTAGGCGGCGGCGCCGTTGTGCAGGAACCGGGCGCGGCCCTGTTCGTCGGAGCCGACCAGAGACAGGACCTGGTGGCCGTCGAACTTCGGTTCGGCGGTGATGATCGCGCTGTCGCCGAGGCGGACGACCTCGACGCGGTCCCCGGACTTGCCGATGAACGACTCGGCGAGTTCATTGCGCGGGCAGCGGATGAGGAACGCGCGGTCGTTCTCGACGGCAAGGGTGGTGTCGTACAGGGTCGTGCGATAGGTGCCGCACATGTGGTCCACATCGATGGAGGCGGGGGTCGCAGGTGGCACGGGCAGCGGCGCCGTCTCGACGCCGGCGAGATCGCCGAGCACCGCACTGAAGACCTCGTGGGCCAATGGCTCGCCACCCGCGCTGTTGGTCAGCACGGCTACCGCCACGCCGGCCGATGGGGCGACGCGAAGGAAAGCCCTCTGCCCCTTGGAGACGCCGGTGTGGCCGACGACGCCGTCCCGGTAGAGCATCCAGCCGAGCCCCCAGCCAAGGATGCCGCCGCCGAAGTCGGGGACGGATTCGAGTTGGGGTTCGCGCAGTACCGCGAGTGCCTGGTCGGTGAGGTGCAGGCGGACGAACTCCATCAGATCACGTGCGCTCATCGCCAGATGTGAGCCGCTGGGCGTGGAGAAGTAGCGGACCGCCCACGTTTTCGTGGGCACGAGCTCCCCGTCGGCCTCGACGTGGCCGACCGCCGCGCGATGCAGGATCGCCTCGTACGTGGTGGTGGCGACGGTGTTCAGACCCAGCGGCGTTACCAGGCGTTCACGGAGCACATCGTGGAAGGGCTTGCTTCGCAACACTTCCACCAGCCTGCCGAGCACCACGTACCCGCTGTTTGAGTAGGAGAAGATGGTGCCGGGCGGGAGATGGTGGTCCGCGTCGGCGAGAGTGGCGACGAACTTCTCGATCGCGTCGTCGTTACGACCGGTGTCGGTGAAGTGGTTGCCGTCCATGCCGCTGGTGTGGGTGAGCAGGTGGCGGGGGGTCAGGGATTCGGTGACAGTCGGATCGCTCAGGCGGAAACCGGGCGCATGGTCGCGAACAGGGCGGTCAAGATCCAGTGCGCCTTCGGTCACCAGGTGCTGGATCAACGTGGCCGTCCAGATCTTGGTGATTGAACCGATCTTGAACACCGAGTCGGTCGTGGTCTCGACCTGGGTGCGCAGGCTCAGCACGCCTGCGGCCTCGTCCTGGATCTCCCCGTCGGCCAGTACGGCCACTTGGGCGCCTGGTACGTCGTACTTCGCGATGAGCTCGCTCAGATTCCACCCCATCCAATCAGCGTAGTACTCCAGCTGTAGATCGTGATCTTCATCGTTTCTCGGCCGATTGTCGCTGGTAGTGGCTCTGCTGGGCTCGGTGTTGGTGTTGCCTGCGCCAGTGTGAGCAGGTCAGGACGTGACGGATGTCGACAGCCCTCGTGATCACAAGAGCGTTGTAGAGATGACGGATTTCTTTGAGCGTCAACGGAATCAGCCCGGCAGGAGCGGGCGGTGGCGGTGGCCAGGAAGGTGCGCCAACAGCACCAGAGTGGTCCAGCGGTACCCGTTCTGGTGCGTAACAGGGGTAATAGGCCAGTTCGCCAGTTCGACGGTTGGGTGGACCAGCAGTCACCGATGCGCCTCGGGCGCGTCGTCGCCGGTATCGGTGATGGTGATCCAGGCCCAGTCGTAGTAGTGGTGTCCTTTCGCGCCCTTCCCGGCGGACAGGCGTTACCAGGCGCGTTTCGGCAGCCGCACAACGAGTTCGTCAGTTCGACAGGTGCTCGCGGCGGTGCTCACCCGGTGATCGCAGGACTCCGAGTATACGAACACCGTGCAGCGGCTCACCGCGGTGGCCCCGATAGTGCTGCTGCAGGAGGTCGGTCCGGGGCTGCCTCTGGACATCGTTCCGCAGCCGGACAGGCCCAGGCGAGTGGTCCGGTCGTCCTCAGCCAGATGGCCGGACTACCCCTATTTCGCATCCGTTCGGTGGACACCGGTGCGGAGTGTCGCTAGCGTCGCACTTTTCTGTGATCATCATCGCGCGGCGGTAAGGGGCAGGGTGGAGCAGGACGAGGACTTCGAGGGCCGACTCGTCGAGCAGCGCAGGTGGCTGGCCCACGTCAGGGCGGGTGGTGCCCCACCTTCGGAGCAGCCCGAGTTGGAGGACTCGATCGGCACGGCCGGGCACGGCGCGGTGCGCGTCGTGATGCGGGACCGTCGGATCATCTCGGTCGCGATCGGCCCCGGTGTGTGCGGGCAGCCTCCCGGTGCCGTCTCGGAGCTGCTGAGGGAAGCCGCCAACACCGCGCTGGCGCAGTCGCTGATCGACACGCCCGCCGCGGGCGACCCCGGTCCCGACCTCAACGCGCTCGGGGAGCAGTTGGGGGAGTTCGCCCGTCAGGGCGAACAGGCTCTGCACGGAATCCAGGCCGCGCTGGACGCGTCGATGGCGAAGCTGGCAGGCAAGACCGGCATTCGCGGCGACGCATCGCCCCAGTACGTCGACCACCTGTTCAAGGACGCGCTGGACGTGGTGAACTCCGCACGACACTCGCTGTCAGCGGATCCGTTGCCGCCCAGCACCGGCGAAGGTCGGGACGAGACCGAGGAGGTCTTCGCCACCGTCACCAACGGTGAGCTGACCACGATCGAGGTCACCCCCTTCGCCGTGCAACTTTCCCCCGCCGAACTGGGGTTCGCGGTGCTCGAAGCGGTCAACGACGCGCTCGACGAGTGGGAGCAGGAAGCCGCCGCCGCTCCGCGGGCGGCGCTGGACGTCGAGGCGTTGCGCAAGATCAGCGACCGCGCCGAGAAAGTCGGCGAGCAGGGCATGCAGCACCTGCGCGCCTACACGACCAGCATGACCTCGATCATGCGCAACATCGACAAGGGGTAGCACCGTGTCCAGCGGGATGAGCATCAACACCCAAGTGATCGGCGGTTCCGCCGAACAGCTGCTGGGAATGGGTGACGCACTGGCCAAAGAGGTCGAATCGTTCCGGAGCCAGGCCGAAGCGGTGACCGGCGCGTTCGGTGGCGACACCCTCGGTTCGGCGTTGGGCATGATCTACCAGATCGTGTCGGAGGCCGCGTTCGAGTCCTTCGCCGACAACGCCGAGGGCCTGAGCGAGATCGGCGACAACCTCCAAGGCATGGCCGACGACTACTCGACCGTCGACACCGACAACAGCGACATGTTCCGGGACCTGCAGGGAGATCTGTCATGACCAGCGGCATGATGCTGCCGGCCGAGCTGTCCGGGCTCCTCAACGCGCTCGGCTTCAACTGGCCCGAGAGCGATGAGGGCAAACTCTTCGAACTCGGCGGCCTGTGGACGGGCTTCTCCGAACGCCTCGGCCCGGCCGCCGCCGAAGCCGACGCCCAAGCCATGCAGGTGCTGAACGCGAACACCGGCGCCGCCATCGAGAAGTTCAAGGCGTTCTGGACCGATGGCGAGGCACCGAAGCAGAACCTCGATGACGGGGCCACTGCCTCCTCACTGGTCGGCGCAGGCCTCTACGTCTGCGCGGGCGTCGTCATCGCGCTCAAGGTCGTGGTCGTCGCGCAACTGGTCATGCTCGCCGTTCAGATCGCCCAGGCCATCGCCACCGCCGTGCCGACGTTCGGCCTCTCACTGCTGGAGATCCCCATTTTCAAGGAGATCGTCTCCCTCCTGATCGACCAGGCGATCAACTTCGCCGTCAGCCAGGTGCTCAGTGCCTAGGGTCAGGAAGCCGCCCAGGGCGGGCAAGACCACCTCCGGTGCCGGCATCTTCACCCCCATCGGCAAGAGCCTGCGCAAGAGCAAACGCCCGGCCGGATCCGACGTCAAGGTGCTCGACGTCGGTCGGTACGGTGATCTCAAGAGGCGTGAGAAGGTCGGCGACAAACTCGAACACGACCACATCCCGTCCTCGGCCGCACTCAAGAAAGCCGAAGAGAAGAGGCTCGGTCGCAAGCTCACCTCGAAAGAGCTGGCGGACATCCACCGCCAGGGAACCGCGATCGAGATCCCGAGCAAAGTTCACGCCAAGAGCGACACGTACCGGGGGAGGAACACCAAGAGTCAGATCGACTCCGACGCGGCCGACCTCGGCGCGGCGGCGAAGCGGGACTACGCTACTACCCGCAAGAACCTCCTCGCCGACGGGCACTCGCCCGCGGACGTGGACGCCGCCATAGACAAAATGAAATTGCTGAACAAGGCAAAGGGAATATGATCACAGTGAGCGGCGAAGTGGCCGTGTTCTTGGACGCCCTGGGGAACCGCAAGGACGACAGCAAGATCCTCGACGCGATCGTGCTGGTAGGACCCCGCATGGAGATCACGGAGTTCGACACCGAGGGCGAGCGTTCCGTGTACTACCTCTTCAAACCGGCTGGAACAGAACTGCTCTTCGAGGACGACGTCCTGGTGTCCGTGCTGGTGCGGACGCAGCCCGATGTCGACGACGACACCTTCGATGTCTACCCGCGCCCCGCGGCGCTGGTGGACGGGCTGTCCTCCACAGCCGACCGTGCCGAAGTCACGGCATTCCTGGGCACCCCGGAGCGTGCCGGCGCGGGTTTCGACCGGTACGAGGTCAACGGGCGCTACCTGCACTTCGAGTTCGACCCGCGCGGTCAGGTCGCCAAGATCTCCGCTCTGGTCGAGCCGGTCTGAACGACGCCGCGAGCTCGGCGAAGAACGGGCGTCAAAGTCCGATTCCGCTGTAGCGGACCTGACACGACGGTGCGTCTGTTGCTCGACCGCAGTGACGGCATGGAAGTAGCCGTAGAGGGTGCCGTGGTGAAGAGTGGCGCCGACGCTCGAACGCTGGCAGTTTCAGACTGCTACTGGCCATCGGCGGCGAGATGGGCGATGAACCGCACCACTGCGGCGGAATCGGCCGCCACTTCGTCGATTAACGGCGTCTACCATCGTCCTGAAAGCGTTGACCGAGCTAGAACTCCGCCACAACGTCGTGCCATGTTCGTCGACCGGCGCCCCGGTCGGCTCAGCAAATTACCGTCCACATGCGCGAGCACGCGCCCCCAAGAAACTGACCCGCCGATCGACCTGCTGCTCGACACGCTCCTCAACCAAACGCTACTGCCAGCGCAGTACCGTTTCCGGACTTACCGGTAGCTGGTAGCTGACGAAGCGCCGCCAGCGGGAGCCGGTGGAGCAGTGCTGCGACGAACACCCGATCGGCGGGGGAGAACCGCAGTTGAGTTGTGCCCAGTTGACGTTCCAGGACGGTGATCTGGTGCCGTAGTACGAGGATCTCCGCGTCTTTGTCTCTGTCGCTTCTGGGTAGCAGGCGCAGTAGGGCGAACGCGTTGGTTACGCTCAGGTAGGCCAGTCGGAGCAGCATGGCTGGTCATCATGCCGTGCTCATCCGCGCGTCATGATCATGACTTCATTCGCGGATGGGGCTCTGTGGACCCTCTGTCACCTGCATGGATGAGGTTTTCGGCAAGCGCAAAGTCGGAGCCGGCACGAGTCCTTCGGCCCGCGATCCGGCGAGACCTGCCACGTCAGCGAGACGGACCGCCGTCGAACGTCAGTGAAGCCGTTGCCCCGCCACGTCCATCACCTTCGCGGTGGTCTCGCGCACCCACGATCCACCGAAGATTCGCTGGATCGCCAGCAGCCGACGGGCTTCCGCGTCCAGGTCCACTTCGCCCGACCAACTCGGCGTGAGTTCACCACCCGCGTGCGGAAGCCCTGACACCTTGGCCTGCCGCGCCACCTCCAGCAGAAGCGCCTCCAACGCCAACTCCGCCTCCTTCCCCCACCGGCCGCCGTCAAGTGCGCCCCGCGCGTCCTCGACCATCGGCGTGGACAGGAACCCGTTCAACTCCCACTGCGCGTCGCGGATCTCGATCACCCGGCGGTACAGCCGACGCTCGACGGCCCTGACGCTCAGCAGGTCTGCCGTCCGGCCCGGCGAGGGGCCGAGCACGTTGCCCGGAGCGGCCTCCGACAGCGTCTCCCACAGCGTCCGCAACCGGTGGTACCGAACGAAACGGGCGATCAGTCGTCCCGTTCGGTGGGCCTGGGGGATGAGGGCGCCGACGCCGAGGAGCACCGTCGTGGATTCCAGCAGCAGCAACGGCACCAGCCCGTAGACCGGGCCCTCCAACGGGTACGGGAGGTCGAAGCCGTGGGCGATGACGTACCACACGCGGACGCTGATGTAGGCCACGCCGAGGGAGCAGCCGGTGGTGATCATGGCCGCAGTGGCCTTGAACCAGATGCCGACGGCGGTGAGCCGCCGCGAGCCGAACAGCACGATCGCGGCGGCGAATCCCGTTGCCAGGCACACCTGGAAGAGCAGTTGGTAGCAGACGACCAAGGGCGACGCGGCCTGCCAGCAGCCGAAGTCGAAGTGGTCCGGCTGCCTGGGGATCGCCACGAACAACACGGTCATGCCCGCCAACGCCGACGCCGGCACGAGGTGCGCTCGGCGGAGCCACCGCCGTTTGGCTTCGCCCGCGTCGGCCACCGCTGCCACGAGTTCCAGGCACGCCATCACCGCGAGTACGGCGAACACGTGGCCGACGAGGATGGACAGGTCGGGCACGCCGGTGGTGTCGTCGAAGGCACGGCGCGCGCTGTAGCCGCTGATCGTCGCCGCAAGGGTGAGGAACAGGAAGGTGAACGTGATCGCCCGCCGTTGGGGGGACTTGCGCTTGGCGGTCGCCAGGCGGAGTGTCACCAGCCACAGGACCGCGATCGAGAAGATCCACGTGGGGCTGGGCGCGACCCCCGCGGTTCCGGTCAGGTCAGAGCAGATCATGCAGCTCGCCCTTCGGTCCCCGCAGGCCCGCGGTCGACCTCGGCCAGCCGACCTGTTCCAGGATGAGCGCCGCCATCAGTTCGGCGGCCTCCTCCTCGGGTGTCGAGTAGCGGGTCCGCATGAGCACGCGCTGCACCATGGCGGGGTCGAGCAACGGGAAGAGCGACGCCGGGGTACCCGCCGGGCCGGCGCCGACGTGGTCGCAGAGCATGTGCCCGATCTCGTGCAGGATGATGTTCAGCTCGTGCATCGGACTCGTCCCGCGGGCGTGGAACACGTGGTCGGCGTCTGCCGTGGCGAGCCACATCCCGCACGCCTCGCCCTCGCCCGACGGAGTCGGGAGCACGTGCAGGTGCAGTGGCCGACCGCGGTCACGGGCCAGTTGCGCGCGGAACGCCTCGATGGAGAAGGGGCGCGGGATCACCACGCCGGCGAGGCGGGCCCGTACGTCCTTGATCTGCCGCCGCACAGCCGCCCGCACGCCCCCTCGCACCGTCGTCACCCCGATAGGCGCACCGAGTCCACTTTACCGTCGTCACTCGTCGTCGGTGGGCAAACCTTCCACTGAACGCGCGTGCTCCACCATGGCCCGGATCGCGGCCAGCCCGTTCGGGGACAGCGCGGCCGCGCGCAGGGCCAGCGACCGCACGGGGTCGTCGCGCAGGGTCGCGAGCAGTTCCAGTTGCGCGTCGGCCGCCGCGGTGTCCTCGTCGAGGAAGTACGACGCGGGAACGCCGAAGAACTGCGCCAGCGCTTCGAGGTGGCGCTTGGTCGGGTTGTCCCGGAGGCCTTTCCTCAGTTGCCAGACGTAGGTGTGCGAGATCATCGTGCCCTGCTCGCGGATGGCCGCGGCGACCTCTTCGTAGGTGTACTCGCCACGATTCGCCGGGTGCACCGTTCGGAACAACCGGTCAAGACGTTGGGTCAACGACTGCGGTTCCTGCTGCCCAGTCACGTCCGCACCTCCAGTTCGAGCTTAGTTGACCGGACAGGACTCCTGATCAGGGGTTGACAACCGCGCGCGCTTACTTAAACTCAGATTTACACGCTGACCAAATCGCATCAACTCCAGGCGGGTCAGCGCGGTCAGGGGGCCTGTTGCGGACTCGGGCGGGGCATCCCGCCCGAGCCGACCGGCATGGTCGAAACGCGATCAGGAGGGGACGCCGAGTCCTCTCCTGATCGCGTGGGGGCAGGGAGGTGATCCGGGTCAACGGGCATCACCCCCGGAGGCACCGCGACGGTCATGATCGACCTGCTGGAGGCAGCGACCCCGGTGTCATCGCGAACGTCACCGCGTCGATCCCGCTCGGTCGCATGGCAGGATCGGATGATCATCCGTGCCTGCGGCCGGAAAAGTTTCTGAGAACCAGCGCAACCTCCGCTCCCCGGTGACATCCTCGGTGCAGGGGAGCGCTTCTGCGTGGAGCACAAAATGGGGGGATTCGCGTTGAACAGAGAACTGTTCGCCGCGGGGCTGGTGGCCGCTGTGGTTCTGTCCACGGCAGCCGTGCCCGCGATGGCAACTGGGGAAACGGTCCACGTCGACGGACTCACGACCACGGTCACGTTGATCACCGGTGACCAGGTCTCGGTGGTCGGCGGTGAGGTGCGCACCAGGCCTGGCAAGAGTCGTGATCGCATGGGTTTTCGCACGTACACGGACATGGCAGGCGACCTGCACGTCGTTCCGGCGGACGCCGAGCGGCAGGTCGCGTCCGGTGCACTGGACGGCAGGCTGTTCGACGTCTCGCTCCTGGCGAGATCCGGTTACGACGATGCCGGCCGTGACACGATTCCGCTGATCGTGCAGAGCGACTTCGGTGTCTCGGGCGGGCCGTTGCTGGCCAGCATCGGCGCCCGGTCGGCCACGGCGTCGAAGAACGGCGAGTTCTGGACGCGGGCCCGTGCGACGGGCACGTCGAAGGTCTGGCTGGACGGCAAGGTCGCGGCGACGCTGGACCGCAGCGCCGCCCAGATCGGCGCACCGCAGGCGTGGGAGAAGGGGTTCACCGGCGCGGGCGTCACGGTCGCGGTGCTCGACACCGGCATCGACAGCACTCACCCGGACCTCGTGGGCGCTGTCGTCGAGGAGCAGAACTTCACCGACACCACGACCACCGATGACCTGAACGGACACGGCACGCACGTCGCGGCCACGATCACCGGTGCCGGCAGGTACCAGGGCATCGCACCCGACGCGAAGCTGATCAACGCCAAGGTGCTGGGCGACAAGGGCGGCCAGGAGTCGTGGATCATCGCAGGGATGGAGTGGGCCGCCACCAAGGCCAAGGTCATCAACATGAGCCTCGGTGGTGGCGAGGCGAGTGATGGCACCGACCCGTTGTCGTTGGCGCTGAACCAGATCTCGGCGCAGACCGGTGCGCTGTTCGTCGTCTCGGCGGGCAACACCGCCGGTGTGATGGCCTCACCGGCGGTTGCCGACTCAGCGCTCACCGTCGGAGCCGTGCAGCGCGATGACACGCTCGCGAACTTCTCCAGCCGCGGCCCGCGGTTCAAGGACAACGCGATCAAGCCGGACCTCACCGCACCCGGTGTCGGCATCGTGGCGGCCAAGGCGCGCAACGGCGTGGCGGGCACCCCGGTGGATGAGCTGCACGTGGCGATGGACGGCACGTCGATGGCCGCGCCGCACGTGGCGGGAGCGGCGGCGGTCCTGGCCGCGCAGCACCCGACGTGGACCGGGCAGGACATCAAGGCGGCGTTGATGAACAGCGCCAAGCCCAACCCGGCCAACACCGTGTTCGAGCAGGGTGCGGGGCGCGTGGACGTGGCGAAAGCCGTGACCGCGACCGTCTCGACCGACACGGGCAGCCTGAGCCTCGGCCGGGCCGCGTGGCCGCACGATGACGACGAGCCGATCGTCCGCAAGCTCACCTACCGCAACGACGGCACTGAACCGGTGGCGCTGGAGCTGAAGATCGACGAGCAGAAGCCGGCCGCAGGCGTGTTCAGCGTGTCACCGGCGACGCTCACCGTCCCGGCGGGCGGCACCGCTGAGGCAACCATCACCGCGGACACGCGCGTGTCCGTGCCGGACGACTTCTACACCGCGGTGGTGAAGTCCTCGGACGGTTCCCGGGTTCCGGTCAGCGTCGAGAAGCAGGTCGAGAGCTACCCGTTGACGCTGTCGTTCGTCGACGGTGACGGCAAACCGACGCCGCACTACTTCTACCGGCTCACGGACCTCGACCAGCCACGCCAGTTCAGCTACCTCGACCAGGACGGGTACGACGAGTCCGGCACGATCACCAGGACGTTGCCGAAGGGGCGGTACGTCCTGGAGATGGCCTCGTCCCCCACGGGGTCGGAGATCTCCTGGCTGGTCGAGCCGAACGTCGGGTTGACCGGTCCGCGGGAGTTCCTCCTGGACCACCGCAAGGGCACCGTTCCCGACATCGCAGTCCAACGGCAGGACGCGAGCGACGGCCGGGCCGACCTCTACTTCAAGATGACGACGGCCTGGACCAGGTTCGGCGCAGGCTTCATGCTCTTCGGTCTCGCCGGCATGCGCGTGCACCCGTCCACCACCTCGGCGCCGGAGTTCGAGTGGTCCGCGGAGGTGCTGAAGGCCCGCAAGGCCGCCGACGGCACGTTCAGCGGCAGCCCGTACCAGTACAACCTGCGGATGGTGGAGCAGGGCAAGGTGCCGGACGACGTGCGGCGCAAGGTGCTCGACTCCGAACTCGCCCGCGTCGACTCGGTGACGCACGTCCGCGTGCCAGGGGCGCTCGCCCGCTACAACGCCGGTGCCTCCGGGCCGGTTCCGCTGCACCTGCAGGAGTTCTACACGCCGGGGGTGCCGTGGAACCGGTTGCTCGAAGAGGTCGACCCGGTCGACACGTGGAAGGTCCTGGGTCGCCAGCAGGCGCCGACGCGCACGTTCAACCGGGGCCAGCACGTCATCGAGCACTGGAACACCGCGGTGTTCGGCCCGTCGTTCCCGGCAGGTGGGGGGAGCGCGATCCGCTGGGGATCCTTGCTGTTCCTGGGCGTGCCGCTGTTCAGCCAGAACGGCGACTCCATGGGGGACGGTGTCAACGGCCAGGAGACCAGGTCGGTGCTCTACCGGGGCGACGAGGTGATCTCGACGAGCCGCAAGCCGGGATACGCCGCCGCCGAAGTGCCCGATGCCAAGGACACC
>JBDSAJ010000569.1:0-22189 GCA_039922235.1 Umezawaea sp. | reverse complement strand
GCTCTTTCAGCTTTGTCAAGGCGGGAAAGATGCCTTGACAAAGCTGAAAGAGCACGAAGGGCGCTCAGGATCGGGGTCAGGCCGGGGAGTGGATTCGAAACAACAGCAGTCCTCGGGTGGCGTCGTGCCCAGGTCTGGGCCGGGGGCCGTGGGTGGCGGGTGGCGTCGTGCCCAGGTTTGACCCAAAGACCAGCACCAAAAGCAGCGATCTACATGCGAGCGCTACATCCGGGCGCGGGCCGCCACGAACGCGTCGACAGCCTGGTTCACGTCCGCCGTCGTGTGCCCGGCGGACATCTGGGTGCGGATCCGGGCCTTGCCGTGCGGAACGACCGGGTAGGAGAAGCCGATCACGTAGACGCCCTGCTCCAGCAGCAGGTCGGCCATCCGCCCGGCTTCGGCGGCGTCCCCGATCATCACCGGGATGATCGGGTGCTCGCCGGGCAGCAGGTCGAAGCCCTCGTCGGTCATCCGCGCGCGGAACAGCGCGGAGTTCTCCCTGAGCCTGGTCAGCAGCTCGCCGGAGGAGCTGATCAGGTCCAGTGCGGCGATCGACGCGGCGGTGATCGACGGCGCCAGCGAGTTGGAGAACAGGTACGGGCGGGAGCGCTGGCGGAGCATCTCCACGATCTCGCGGCGGCCGGAGACGTACCCGCCGCTGGCCCCGCCGAGCGCCTTGCCGAGGGTGCCGGTGACGATGTCGACCCGGTCCTGGACGCCGAACAGCTCGGGCGTGCCGCCGCCGTTCGGGCCGGTGAAGCCGACGGCGTGCGAGTCGTCGACCATGACCAGCGCGTCGTACCGCTCGGCGAGGTCGCAGATCTCGTCCAGCGGCGCGAGGTAGCCGTCCATGGAGAACACGCCGTCGGTCGCGATCAGCCGGTACCGGGCGTCGGCCGAGTCCTTGAGCTGCCGCTCCAGGTCGTCCATGTCCCGGTTCTGGTAGCGGTACCGCTTCGCCTTGCAGAGCCGGACGCCGTCGATGATCGACGCGTGGTTCAGCTCGTCGGAGATCACCGCGTCCTGGTCCGTCAGCAGCGTCTCGAACAGACCGCCGTTGGCGTCGAAGCAGGAGCTGTAGAGGATCGTGTCCTCGGTGCCGAGGAACTGGGCCAGCCGGGCTTCGAGCTGCTTGTGGGGTTCCTGCGTGCCGCAGATGAACCGCACCGACGCCATGCCGAAGCCCCAGCGGTCCAGCGCGTCCTTGGCGGCGTTGACCAGCACGGGGTGGTCGGCGAGGCCGAGGTAGTTGTTGGCGCAGAAGTTCAGCACCTCGTCACCGCCGCCGACCCGCACCTCGGCGTTCTGCGGGCTGCCGATGACCCGCTCGGCCTTGTACAGGCCCGCCGCCTTGATGTCCTCGATGCCCGCGAGCAGGTCGTCCTTCATCGCGCCGTACATCAGGCCTCCGTCCAGTCGAGCACGACCTTGCCGCACTTGCCTTCACGAGCTGTCGCGAACGCTTGCGCGTGGTCGCGGTAGCCGAACTTGTGGGTGATCACCGGGGTCAGGTCGAGGCCGCGCTGCAGCAGCACGGACATCGAGTACCAGGTCTCGAACATCTCGCGGCCGTAGATGCCCTTGATGTGGAGCATCTTCAGCACGACGCTGCTCCAGTCGACCGCGAACTCCTCGGACGGCAGGCCCAACATCGCGATCCGGCCGCCGTGGGCCATGTTCGCGATCATGTCCTGCAGCGCGACGGGCTTGCCGGACATCTCCATGCCGATGTCGAAGCCCTCGGACATGCCCAGTTCGGCCTGCGCGTCCTCGATCGTGGCCGTGGCGACGTTCAGCGCGAGGTCCACGCCGACCTTGCGGGCGATCTCCAGCCGGTGCTCGCTCACGTCGGTGATCACGACGTTGCGCGCGCCCGCGTGCTTGGCGACGGCCGCCGCCATGATGCCGATCGGGCCCGCGCCGGTGATCAGCACGTCCTCGCCGATGACCGGGAACGACAGCGCGGTGTGCACGGCGTTGCCGAACGGGTCGAAGATCGCGGCCACGTCCAGGTCGACCTGGTTGCGGTGCACCCAGGCGTTCTCCTGCGGCAGCACCGCGTACTGGGCGAACGCGCCGTCGACGTGCACGCCGAGGCCGCGGGTGTTCGCGCACAGGTGCCGTCGGCCCGCCTTGCAGTTGCGGCACGTGCCGCAGACGAGGTGGCCCTCGCCGGACACCAGGTCGCCGACCCGCACCCCGGTCACGGCGGTGCCGATCTCGACGACCTCGCCGACGAACTCGTGGCCGAGCACCAGCGGCGCCCGCACGTTGCGCGCGGCCCAGTCGTCCCACGAGTCGATGTGCAGATCGGTGCCGCAGATGCCGGTGCGCAGCACCCGCACCACCACGTCACCGGGGCCCGCGACGGGATCGGGGACGTCGACGAGTTCGAGTCCCGGCCCGGCGACCACCTTGACCAGTGCCTTCATGACGCGCAGTGTCACCTGTTCCGGTTGTGCAGTCCATCAGGACTTTCTGCAATCCCTTGTTAGCCCCTCTTCACAAGGGCGGCGCGCGCGATGTTGCGGACCATACCGCCGAAGACGATCCCGTGGAACGGCCACACCAGCCACCAGTAGACGTGCCCGGCCAAGCCCTTCGGCACGAACACCGCGCGCTGCCGGTAAGTGGAACCCCCGCCGTCCGCGGGCGCCACCCGGAGTTCCAACCAGGCCAGTCCGGGCACCTTCATCTCCGCCCGCAGCCGCAGCAGGCTGCCGCGGTCGATCTCCTCGACCCGCCACCAGTCCAGCGCCTCGCCGACGTGCAGCCGTCGCGGGTCGCGCCTGCCGCGGCGCAGCCCGACCCCGCCGACGGCCCGGTCCAGCCAGCCGCGCACCGCCCAGGCCAGCGGGAACGAGTACCACCCCGACTCGCCGCCGATGCCCTCGACGACCTCCCACAGGCGCTCCGGTGACGCTTGGGCGTGCTGCTCGCGCTCGTCGGTGTACACCGAGCCGCCGGACCAGTCCGGGTCGCTCGGCAGCGGGTCGCTCGGCACGCCGGGCAGCGAAGCACCCGACCAGCGGGTCTCCACGTCGGCGTCGCGGACCTTCGCCAGTGCCAGCTCGACCGCGCGGCGGTAGCCCGTGGTCTCGCCCGGCAGCAGGTCGAGGACGTCGTGCTCGCGGCACACCACCTCGTGCACCAGCGACTCGATCAGCGGCGCCGCGATCGACTTCGGCACGGGCGTGACCACGTTGACCCAGTGCGACGACAGCCTCGGCGTGAGGAACGGGACCGGCAGCACGCGGCGCTTGGGCAGGCCCGCGACCTCGGCGTAGCCCATCATCATGTCCAGGTAGGTCAGCACGTCCGGGCCGCCGACGTCGAACGTCCGGTTCTCCTCCGGTGGCAGCCCGACGGCGCCGACCAGGTACCGCAGCACGTCCCGCACGGCGATCGGCTGGATCCTGTTGTGCACCCACCGCGGCGTGACCATCACCGGCAGCCGCTCGGTCAGGTACCGCAGCATCTCGAAGCTCGCCGACCCGGAGCCGATGATCACCGCCGCCTGGAGCACCACCGCGGGCACACCGCTCGCCAGGAACACCTCGCCGACCTCGGCCCGCGACGCGAGGTGAGGCGACAGGTCGACACCGGGCGGGTGCAGCCCGCCGAGGTAGACGATCCGGCCGACCCCCGCATCCTCGGCGGCCTCGGCCGTGTTCCGCGCGGCCCTGCGGTCGGCATCGGCGAAGTCGTGGCCGTTCAGCGAGTGCACGAGGTAGTGCACGACGTCGACGTCGACCATCGCGGGCTTGAGCGTCGGCGCGTCCAGCACGTCACCGCGCACGACCTCGACCCGGTCGATCCACGGCACGTCCCGCAGCTTGCCGGGATCGCGCACCAGGCAGCGGACTTCGTGGCCCTCGGCCAGCAGCCGCGGGACGAGTCTTCCGCCGAGGTATCCGGTCGCACCGGTGACGAGGCAGCGCATCACCCGATCCTGCGGCCGCACGGGCGGGCCCGCACAACGGGCGTCAGGCCTTGCGCACCTTGAACCCCGGCATCCGCACCAGGTAGGGGCCTATGCGAACCATCCGGACCTGCTTGATCTGCACCGAGCCCGCGCGCACGGCCCCGGTCAGCACGAAGTGCGGCCGACCCGCCCCGCCGTTCGACTTGTCGGTCACGCTCCCCGCGGCCATCTCGATCTCCTCGGTGTCCACCGTCGCGCTCTCGGGCAGCAGGATCGACACCGACCCGGCCGTCACGTCCAGCTCGATCGTCACCACCGCGTGCGGGATGTCGGCCTCGGAGAAGTCGAGGTCGGTCGACCCCATCCGGTTGCGCACCACCAGTTCCCTGGGCACCGCCCACAGACCCTTGCGGGACACCGACGACATGGTGTTCTTGATCTCGACCCGGTCCTTCGGCACGACCGCCCTCGACGCCTGCTCGTTGTGCGTGACGCCGGGCAGGTCGAGCAGCACCGCGTTCAGGTCGCCGCGCGTCTTGGCGACGAGCGCGACGTCCGTGCGGGAGGAGAACTCGTCCAACGTGATCAGGCCCTGGCCGATGGCCTTCTGCAGCAGGCCGATCACGTGCTCGCGCTCGGCGTCCGACACCCTGAAGTCCTTGGGATCGGTCATGGGGTTCAAGCCTCCGGTTCGGCGTCGAGGCCGTGTTCGATCGCGTAGCGGGCCAGTTCGACCCGGTTGTGCAGCTGGAGCTTCCGCAACGTGGACTGCACGTGGTTCTCCACAGTCCGGTGCGAGATCACCAGTCTGGTCGCGATCTGCCGCGCTGTCAGGCCTTTCGCCACAAGTCGCAGCACCTCGGTCTCCCGTTCGGTCAGCTGCGGCTTGTCCTCCTCGTCGGGGGTGGCGGCCATCCGGCGGTACTCGCCGAGCACCAGCCCCGCGAGGCCCGCGGTGAACACCGCGTCGCCGACGGCGGTCCGGTTCACCGCGTCCACCAACTCCTCCGCCGACGCGGACTTCACCAGGTAGCCGGACGCCCCCGCCTTCACGGCTTGCAGGACGTCGTCGTGCTCGCCGCTCGCCGACAGCACCAGCACCCTGGTCCCCGGCAGCTCCCCGGTGATCATCGCGGTGGCGTCGACGCCGGACAGCTCCCCCAGGTTCAGGTCCATGAGCACCACGTTCGGCCGCACGGCGCGGGCGATCCGCATCGCCGAGGCGCCGTCGCTCGCCGTGGCGACCACGTCGAAGCCTCGTTCCGCCAGGTCCCTCGCCACACCGTCGCGCCACAGCGGGTGGTCGTCGACCACCATCACCGAAACCGTCACCGAACTCCCCCTACTCGGAACACGCGCACTTCCCACTCCGTGCCCTCGCCGGGCCCGGTCTGCAGATCGAGGGTGCCACCGAGCAGCGCGACCCGGCCCCGGATCGACTTGGCGATCCCCATCCGGCCCTCGGCCTCGGCGTCGTCGATCCGGCCCTCCGGGATGCCGGGGCCGTCGTCGCGGATGCTGAGGACGACCTCCTCGCCCAGGTCCTCCAGCAGCACCCACGCCTTGGCGTTCGCGCCCGCGTGCTTGTCCACGTTGGACAGCATCTCGCGGACCATCGACGTCAGCTCCAGCGACACCACCGCGGGCAGCATGACCTGCGTCGCGGGCGTGGAGACCTGCACCTTCCGCGTGGCCAGCAGCTGGAGCGCGGGCCGCAGGTCGGCGTCGCCGTCCACAGTGGACTCGACGGGTGACGCGGCGACCAGCGACCGCAGCGCCACTTCCTGCTCACCGGCCAGTTCCGCCAGTTCGGCGGCCTCGCCGCCCAGTTCCATCCCGCGCTTGCGAACCCGTGCCAGCACTTGGAGCACACCGTCGTGGATCGATCGGGCCAACCGCTCGCGCTCCGCGGTGGCCGCCTCGGTCCTCAGCGCCTGCGCCAGCCGGACGGCGGAGCGGCGGGCCGTCGACGACGCCATGCCGACCACGAACCCAGCGCCCGCCAGCAGCACCACGTCGCGCACCAGGTCGACGCTCATCGACCCGCGGTTCAGGTACGTGATGAGCCCGACGAGCCCGCCCGCCGCCGCACCCGCGTACCGGCCCGCGAGCGCACCGGCCGCCACCGCCGGGCCGCACGCCCAGATCGTGGTGATCAGCGGGACGTTCGCCAGCAGCTGCAGGTCGGTCATGATCAGCTGGGACGTGGACATCAGCCCGCACGCCACCACCAGGTCGGCGGCCACGATCCACGGCAGCCTGCCGGACTGGCGGCTGTACGCCTGGATCGTGAAGACCGACCACGCCGCCATCACGCCGATGACCGTCCACGCCAGCCACGGCCGCGAGTAGCCGCTGGAGTGGACGGCCGCGTTGCCGAGTGCGAAGAGGAAGGTCACTACGCGTAGCGCGACCGTCCCGCGCCACAGGTGCGCGACGGGGTCCTCCAGCACGGATGGCCCCTCAGCGTCCGACTTGATGTGCACGGTGTGCTCCCTTCGGACCCCATCCTGCCGTGCCGGAGTGGCGTAGCTAACCCCCAGGTGGACGTCTACTGCGTGTCACCAGGATGTGCAAGGCTGGCGCCGAGTCTGGTGACCCTCCGTCGGGCCACCACGTCGGCACTCCCATGGTGGGGAGGGACGCAGTGCGCGACTGGCCCTTGTGGACGTTGCGCTGGCCCGCGCTCGTCTACTGGCTCGTGATCGACTTCGCCGCGCTGGCCGTGGTCACGTTCGTCATCATCGACACCCCCACGCCCTCGCCGGTCGAGATCGGCCGGTTCGCGGCCGTCGCGGGCACGGCGGGCGCGGTGATCATCGGCACGTCGATCTACAGCCACCGGCTGGGCGAGACCGAGCGCAACCCGTGGGCCGCGCACCTCTGCTACCTGACCGCGGGCATCATCGCGCTCCCGCCGAACCTGCTGGTGCTGCTGCTGTTCGGACCCGCGCTGCACGGGGTGCTGGCGCAACGGCCCGAGTCCCACCGGTGGGTGTTCACGCTGTCGGCCACGGCGCTGGCGGTGTTCGCCACCCGGTTCGCGTTCGGGTGGTACTCCCCGTCCGGCGACCTGCTGATGATGGTCGCGGGCGCCGCGGTGCTGCTGATCCTCCGGTCCGGGCTGATCGCGCTCGGGCTGCACCTGCGCAGGCCGTCCGCGCCGCGGGAGGAGATCATCGGCGAGCCGATCGACGTGATCCTCGCGGTGGTCGCCGTCAGCATCGGCGGGTTGATGGGGTGCGTCGCCAGTGCGATAGCGGTCCACACGCTGATCGCCGGGCCGCCGATGGCGCTCCTGGAACGGGCCGCCCAGCTGCCGCAGTGGCGGCGGTCGGCGCAGCGGGACGCGAAGACCGGGTTGTCCAACGCCGTGCACTGGGACAGCCAGGCCCGTGCCGAGCTGACCAAGGGGCGGGGGGAGAACCGGTCCATGGCGGTGATGCTGATGGACCTCGACCACTTCAAGCGGGTGAACGACCGGGTCGGGCACCTCGCCGGTGATGCCGCGCTGGCCGCTGTCGCGCTGATGCTGAGCGCGTCGACCCGGCGGGGCGACCTCGTCGGGCGGTTCGGTGGTGAGGAGTTCGTCGTGCTGCTGCCGGAGGCCGAGCCCGAGGTGGCCGAGGCCGTGGCCCAGCGGATGCGGCACGCGGTGGCCGGGTTGACGGTGCCGACCGTGGCCACCGACGGGCAGCAGCACGTGCTCAGCGGTCTGACGGTGAGCATCGGGGTGGCCACGACCAAGCGGTTCGGGTACGAGCTGCCGGACCTGCTGGTGGCGGCCGACGCGGCGCTGCTGGCGGCCAAGGGGTACGGGCGGAACCTGGTGGAGATGGCCTAGGTGCGGTGGCCGCAATCCTCACCGTGTTTCGCGCGGCCAGGGTGGCCCCCCTCGCGGCACCGCCCCGAACGGCAAGGGTTGGCGGCTGCAGCACCAGGTGCCGGCGGGGAGATTTGTCCGGTTCCCGAAAATGCCGTACCCCCGGTTCAGCGTGTGCGTCGGGGGTTCTCACTCGCGGGGGACGCCTGTTCCGCCGTCCCCCGGAAGGTCCAGGCCGCTAGTCCTTGAGCTTTCCGTCCTCGTCGTCGAACTCCTCGACGCGGTCGCCCGATCCGTCCTCCGGTCCGCTCTCCTGCGGCGCGTGCACGTTCACCTCGGATGGCCGCACGTCGGCGTCCGAGTCGGAGAGCAGCGACCTGATGCCGGAGTTCAGCACCGCCAGCAGGGGCACGGCCAGCAGCGCGCCCGCGATGCCGCCCACCACGAGGCCCGCGGTGATCGCCAGGACCACGGCCAGCGGGTGGAGCTTCACCGCGCGGCCCAGCAGCAGCGGCTGGAGGACGTGGCTCTCCAGTTGCATGACGCCGATGAGCACCGCGAACACGACCAGCGCGGCGACCGGGCCGTTGGCGACGAGTGCGATCAACACCGCCACCGCTCCGGTGATCACCGCGCCGATGATCGGGATGAAGGCGCCGAGGAAGACCAGCGCCGACAGCGGCACCACCAGCGGGACGCCGACGATCCACAGGCCGACGCCGACGCCGACGGCATCCACCACGGCCACCGCGGCGGTGGCCCGCACGTAGCTGACCAGTGACGCGAAGCCGCGCCTGCCTGCCACGTCGGCCCTGGCCCGGACGTCGCCGGGGACCGCTCGCACGACGAAGCGCCAGATGCCGTCGCCGTCGTGGAGGAAGAAGATGAGGGTGAACAGGGCCAGCAGCAGGCCGGTGAGCAGTTCGCCGACGGTCGCGGCGGTGGTCAGCGCGCCCGAGGTGATCTCGGACTGGTTCTCCTTGATCGTGTTGAGCGCGTTGTCCAGGTACTGCTGGAGCTGCACGTCGCTCAGGTGCAGCGGCCCGGCCTTGAGCCAGCCGCGGATCGTGTCGAGGCTGGCGGACACCTGCGTCTGGAGGTCCGGGAGGCCCTTGGAGAACTCGGTGATGACGAACGTCAGCACGCCGCCGACCACGGCGATGCCGCCGATCAGCACCAAGCCCGCCGCCACGCCGCGCGGCACGCGGAGCTGGACCAGCTGCGACACCAGCGGCGACAGCAGCGCGGCCAGCAGCAGTGCGATGGCGACCGGGATGACGATCGTGGCCAGGAACGACACCACGTTCGCGACCACGTAGAGGGCTGCCACCACCGCGACGAACCGCCAGCTCAACGCGGCGCTGACCCGCAGCAGTCGGGGGACCCGGTTGCTGATCTCCGATTCAGGTGCAGTCACGCTGGTCACCGTATCCCGCTCACCACTGGCCGGCACCGCGGTCGAGGTGATCAGATCGTGGCGAACGGGGGAGGGCGATGGACGACGAGTTGACCGACGTGGAACGGCGGGTGGCCTCGGCGTACGCGTCCGGCGCGCCGATCGACCTGCGGACCGGTACCAAGGACCGGGCCGAGCGGACGGTTCGCGGCACCGTGCTGGCCGGTCTGCTCAGCGGCGTCTACCGCGTCCGGGTCCCCGGTGTGCCCGCGTTGCGGTTGAGCGGCGCCAACGTCGTCGGCCAGTTCGCGCTGGAGGGCGCGCGCTTGCGGACCGTGATCGATCTGCGGGAGTGCACGTTCGAGCAGCCGCCGGACCTGCGGATGGCGCACCTGGTCGGCTTGCGGATGCGCGGCTGCCGCGTGCCGGGGCTGTGGGGCCGCAACCTCCGGGTCGCCAGCGATCTCGTGCTGGAGGCGGGCTTCACCAGCGACGGCGTGGTCGACCTGACCGACGCGACGGTCGACGGCACGCTGCGCCTGGCGGGCGCGGTGCTGCGGAGTCGCGGGGACCACGCCCTGCTGGCCGCGCGGATCCGGGTGTCCGGCTCGATCCAGGCCATCGCGCTCCGGGCGAACGGCGAGGTGCGGCTGCGCGGCGCGAACATCGGCGGCAGCGTCCACCTCGGCGGCGCCCGGCTGATCAACCCCGCGCAGGACGCGCTGGAGGCCACGGGCATCGTCATCGCGGGCAACCTGTTCTGCGACGCGGAAGGCGGCCGGTTCACCGCCGAGGGCCGGGTGCTGCTCGACGGCGCCCGCGTCGGCGGCGACGTCGTGTTCTCCGGCGCTCGGCTGCGGTCCACCAGCGTCCTGGACCGGCCGGTGCTGGTGATCCCGCGCGGTACGGCCGACGAGGCCGCGGCGCTGGTCGCGGACCGGATCAAGGTCGAGGGCAACGTCGAGCTCGACGACGGGTTCACGTCGTCCGGCGCGGTCCGGCTGCCGAACGCCGACATCGGCGGCTACCTCCGGATGTCCGGCGCGGTCATCGGCCAGCCGGACGTGCTCGAGGAGTTGGAGGACCTGACCGGGGTCGTGGTGCACCGCATCCCGGTCGCGCTGCACGCCGACGGCATCCAGGTGCGCGGCGACGTCGAAGCCCGCGGCGCGGTCAACGGCGGGTTCACCGGCGACGGCGAGCACGAGTCGGCGCTGCGCGCCTACGGCCAGGTGCGCCTGGTCGACGCGCACGTGAGCGGCAGCATGAGCCTGTCCGGGGTGCAGCTCTTCGGGCCGGGCATCGACGTCCTGTTCGCCGACCGGCTGCGGGTCGGCGGCACCTTGTTCTTGCGCGACCTCCGGGCCCAGGGCTCCATCCGGCTGCAGAACGCGCACATCGGCTCCACCCTCGACTGCTCGGGCGCCAAGCTGACCCACCCCCGCCGTCGCGGCGACGGGACGGTGAAGCCGTCGCTGGACGCCCGCGTGTCCACCATCGGCAAGGACCTCCTGTGCAGCTACGGCTTCGAGGCCGTCGGCGGCGTGCGGATCCGGCTGGCCGAGGTCAGCAAGATGGCGACGTTCGCCGGGGCGCGCCTCGGCGGGCCGGGCAGCGACATCGCGCTCAACGCCTACGGCCTGCTCGTGCACCAGCTGGTGCTGCGGCTGTCCGAGAAGCAGGTCCCGGTCGGCCGCGTGGTGCTGACCAGGGTCAAGGCGACGTCGGTGTCCGACGGGCCGGGGCTGTGGGCGGCGACCGGCGGCGTCGACGTGGAGGACTTCAGCTTCGACTCGATCTCCGCGTCACCGGAGGTCGACGTGCACACCCGCCTGCGGTGGCTGCGGGAGGTGCAGCCCGACTTCGCGCCCGGCCCGTACGAGCAGTTGGCCGCGGTCTACCGGGACGGCGGCGAGGAGGAGCTGGCGCAGCACGTCCAGCTGGAGAAGCAGCACCGGCGCTACTCCGAGCTGGGCATGGCGGGCCGGATCTGGGGCTTCCTCCAGCGGTGGACGGTCGGCTACGGCTACCGGCCGTGGCTGGCGATCGCGTGGCTGCTGGTGTTCTGGCTCGGCGGCTCGCTCTGGTTCAACTGGCACCAGATGGTCAAGCTGAACTCCGACGAGGACCCGATCTGGAACGCCTGGCTGCTGTCGATGGACCTGCTGATCCCCATCGTCGACCTCGGGCAGGACGGGAAGTGGCAGTTCGTCGGCGCGTCGCAGTGGATCTCCAGCGTGCTGATCGCGGTCGGCTGGATCCTCGCGTCGACGGCCGCGGCGGGCGCGGCGCGGGTGCTCAAACGCATCTGACGTGCGGTGAACACGGGGAGTCATCGGCAATCTCACTGAGTGTTCGTCACACGATGTGACGAACCACCACGCTGAGGCGTGCGGTGCCCAGGTCCTTCCTGGCAGGCTCACGACGTCGACTTGATCATCACGGTCGGCAACCCAGTCAAGGTGGAGGTACCCAGGTTGTCTGCCGTGGACCAGCGAGCGGGGATGGGGGCGCGCCGTGTTCGGCGCGCCCTCACCCGTGCTCTCCTGGTCCTCGGCGGCGCGGCGGCAGGCACTGCCGCCGCCTGGGTGCTCTCCACGGCAACGGCGGCCGCCGAGGCGCCGGAATCCGACGTGGTGACGGCGGTTTCCGCCGGGGCGTCGCAGCACTCGTTCGACGAGGTGCTGCCCGCCCGCACGAACACCGCGATCGCACCGGTAGTCGCGCCGGCCACCCAGACCGTGGCTGGGATCGATCAGGCATTGCGCGCTGAGCAGGAGAAGGCGCGCGCTGCCACCTCCCCGAAACTCGAAGAGGTCGCGGACCAGCTCCGCGGCGGCTTCGACGAGGTGGGTTCCTGGTTCGAGCCGCGTTGGGCGGAAGTCCTCCGCCCCGACGCTCTGCTCCAGGTCGGCAAGTCCGTGAACGCCGTGCCCGTGGCGTCCTCCCCGATCGGCACCAGCGTCGCACCGGTTTCGGTCGGCACGCCCGTCGTGGAAGCCCCGGCCACGCCCTTCTCGAGGCTTGGCGACCAGTGGGCGCAGCAGCCCGTCCCCCCGCGCACCGCGCAGGGTGACGACTCGCGCCCCGATTTCCCCGGAGACCGATCTCCGGTGCCGTTCGTCCCGCTCGCTCCGCCGGTCTCCGTACCGGTGCACTGCTCTTGCGGTGGCGACGGTTCCGGTTCGGCAGGCAGCCAGAACTCGGCTTCTCAGGCCGCGTTCGTCAACGCCTACAACTCCGCTGTGGCTCGGGCGCTCAAGCCCACCACCGAGCGGATCTCCGTGCTTCCGGGAAAGCAGCCCGGCAGCACCCCTGACTGATCTGAGCGCGCGGTCCTAGGCAGCTTCCAACGCTGTCCAGGTAATCGACCGGCGCGCTCTTTTTCTGCGCTCCTTTGTTGGTCGAGATGCCGCGCACCCAGCCTCCCTCGATCTGGGTGGTCCGCCCCTGACGCCTCGCGTCCGGCCACCCGCCAAATCCCCCCGCAAGGGACAAAGGAAAAAGGAGTTTCAATGCAGACCTGGGCAAAGCGCGGAATTCAGTCCGCGCTTGTAACTGGTGGTTTGCTGATGCTCGGTACCGGCATCGCTTCTGCCCAGGAGAACGTCAACCCTGACGCCGCTCCGTCGACCCTCGACGGCGGCATCACGGTGCCGATCGACATCGAGAAGAACGCGCTGGGCCTCCCGGTCATGGGGCAGATCGCACTGCCCGAGTTCCACCGCGAGATCAGCACGAACGCCATCACCGGCTCGAACCCGCTGGTCCGTGACGCGGGTAGCCGCGTCGACACCTCCAGCATCACCCGCGGCAACGTGGTCCAGCCCAACGCGGTCGTGCCGATCAACATCTGCGGCAACGCCATCGCCGCCGGTGGCAACGCGGCCGTGGACACCACGTGCAGCCAGAAGGTCACGCAGCCCGACGCCGTGCTGACCGACGGGTCGAACGGCACCCTCGCGGGCAACGTCGTCGCGGTCGGCCTCGCCATCCCGGCGCAGATCACCGGCAACGCGGTCGCCGTCCTCGGCAACGCGTACGCGCACACCTCGGCCGACCAGTCGGCTTCCACCGGTGGCGACATCACCACCTCCGGTGAGCGCGGCACGCTGTCCGGCACCATCGTCGCCGTGCAGGGCGCACTGCCCATCCAGGTGACGAACAACGCGGTCGGTGGCGGCGGCAACGCCTACTCCGACTCGAAGGCGGACAACTCCGCCAAGTCCCTCGGCTCGCTCACGACCAACGGCGACGACAGCTCCGCAGGCGGCAACGTCGTCGGCGTGCCGGTGGCCCCGATCGCCGCTGTCAACGGCAACGGCGTCGCCGGTGTGGGCAACGCGGACTCGGTCGCGAAGAACAGCGCGTACTCCCGCGCGGGTTCCACGCACAAGGGGATCAACGGCATCCCCACGTGGACCGAGACCAGCGGCGACCCGGCGACCCTCGCGGGCAACGTCGTGCAGCCGCAGGTCGCGGGCCCGGTGTCGGTCGACGACAACGCGGTCGCCGGTGGGGCCAACTCGACCGCGTCCAGCGCCACGGTGAACCGCGCCGAGGCCGGTGGCGTCACCAGCACGAACGGTAAGGGCTCCACGCTCTCGGGCAACCTGGCCGACGCGCCCGTCGCGCTGCCCGTCTCCGGTGGCGGCAACGCCGTCTCGGCGATCGGCAACACGGCCGCGGAGCACACCAACGACGTCACCGCCAAGGCTGGTGGCGCCACCTACACCAACGGTGACAAGTCGGTCCTCGGTGCCAACACCGTCACCGCCGCGCCTGCCGGTGCGGTCGACGTGTGCGGCGACGCCGTCGCGGGTGGGGGCAACGCCGCCGCGCTGTGCGGCAACGACGTGACCTCGAAGACCGGTGGCTACAACGGCACGACCGGCAACGAGAGCGTCGGCTCGGGCAACATCGCCCAGGTCCCCGCGACCATCCCGGCCGAGGCCTACGGCCTGGCCGTCGGAGCTGCCGGCACGCCGACCAGCGTCACCGACGAGCAGAAGGTCATCTCGTCCAGCGGCACGCCGAACACCAAGGACGACGACGGCACGGTTTCGAGCAACATCGTCACCGCGCCCACCGCCATCGGTGCGCAGGTCTTCGGTGACGCGGTCGCCCTCGTGGGCAACCCGAACTCGGCCACGAACAGCGACACCACGCTGAAGGCTGGCGGCCCGTCCACCGCGACCGGCCGTCACGGCTCCGTGGCGGGCAACATCGTGCAGGCCCCGACCTCGAACCCCGCGCAGGTCTTCGGCGACACCGTCGTCGCGGGCGGCAACGGCCACTCGAACGTGGTCTCCGACCTCGCGTCCACCTCCGGTGGCAACGCGACCAGCGATGGTGCCCAGGGCGCGGTCGCGGGCAACGTGGTCTCCGCTCCGGAAGCCTCGGCCATCCAGGTCTTCGGCGACGCGGTCGGCGTGGCGAGCAACGTCGAGAGCGATGCGGCCAACGACTACAGCTCCGTCTCGGGCGGCGACGTCACCACGACCGGTGACCGCGGCTCCCTGTCGGGCAACGGTGTGGCCGCTCAGGCCGCCGCGCCGGTTCAGGTCTTCGCGGACACCATCACCGGTGCCGCGAACGGCGACTCGAACACCCTCAGCGCCACCAAGGTCGCCGCGGGCGGCGACAGCACCACGTCGGCGAAGGACGCTTCGGTGTCCGGCAACCTGATCACGGTGCCCGCGAACGCCATCCCGTCGGTCTTCGGCGAGCCGATCTCGGCCGCAGGCATCTCGAAGACCACCTCGGACAGCACGCTGGTCAGCACTGCGGGCGGCGACACCAACACCGAGGGCAACGGCGGTGCGCTCACGGCGCACGACATCCCCGTCCCGGTCGAGGCCGCGGCGCAGGTCTACGACGTCCCGGTCGAGGTGCTCGGCGAGGCCACGGCTCTCGTCAAGACCAAGACGACCCAGTCCACCGGTGAAGAGGCCGACGCGGTGCGCGCGGCGGACGTGGCCCGCGGCGTCGACCTCCCCGTCGGCGTGGACAGCCTGCTGGGCGCGACCCAGGTCCCGAGCTTGACCAACCTGAACCGCCTCCCCATCGGCTCGGAGATGTTGAGCACCCTTCCGCTGAACCAGCTCCCCGGCACGGACCAGCTGGGTGGCCTCGACCTGCCGACGCAGGACCTGGCACTCCCGACGAGCGGTCTCGACCTGCCCGCGACGGACGACCTGGGCCTCGGCCTGGAGGAGGAGCGCTCCTTCGGCGGCACCCTCCCGCTGGTCGGCGGCAACCTCGGCTTCACCCCGGTCATCCAGGGCATCCTGCCCCTGGCCCCGGCAGGCCGTAGCCTCCCGACCCTCCCGGCCGCCCCGGTCGCACTGCCGACCCTCCCGGTCGTCGTCCCGGTCGTCCCGGTCGCGCAGCCGCGCAGCCTGGGCACCCCGGCCCTCCCGGCCCTGCCCACCGCAGGTCTGAGCGGCCTGAAGCTGGACGCCACTGGCGATGCCCTCAAGTCCGTCAACGGCGAGCGTTCCTTCAACGCCCCCGCCCTGGCCGGCCTGGACACCCAGTCGCTCTTCGGCTCGATCGAGGACACCATCCAGATGCCCCGCATCTGATCTGAAACAGCACGACCGCACCACCTGGTAACACAGGCTGAGCCCCCGACGCACCCAGCGTCGGGGGCTCAGCCCTTTTCAGCGGGAACTCGTTCCCCGCAACCGCTCTTCCACGTTCCCGATCACCGAGTGCAGCGGCGTCCCACCATCACTGGTGACCCAGCAAACCCGCACCCCCGGCCGAACCCGAACCCCGCCGACCCGGACCGCCCGACCGGCCAACTCCCGAACCCGCTCGGCCACGGCTTCCCCGGTCCCGCAACTGTGCTCGGCCACCACGGCGAACTCGTCGCCCCGGTACCGGGCCACGGTGTAGTCCTCCCGCAGCCCTTCCCGCAACCGCCCGCCCAGCACGGTCAGCAACTCGTCCCCCCGCTGGAACCCGTGCTCGGCGTTGACCGCGGCCAACCGGTGGACGTCCACCAGCACCAACGTCACCACCGTTCCGTGCGTGCGAGCCCGTGCCAGCGCTTGGTCCAACCGGTCGTGCAACAGCGCCCGCCCCGGCAACCCGGTCAACGGATCCACCAACCCGCGGCTGTGCGGCACATCCGACTCGACGGGCTGCAGGAACACCACCACCCGAAGCGCCCCCCGAACCTCCAGCGGATGGCACTCGACCCAGACCTGCACGGGCGGCAACCCGTCCCGCACCACCACGACGGGCAACGTCAAAGCCGCCCCAGCGCGCAACACCTGCTCGACCAGTTCCCGACGGGAGGGCAACGGCGCACCGGAGTCGTCCAGAGCGGACCACCCGCCGGGCCGTTCCCCGGACAGCAACTCCGAGGCCCGCAACCCCAACAACCCGTCGGCCAACCGGTTGGCCGCCAGCACATCCCCCCGCGCGTCCAACAGCACGACGCCGACGGGTAACTCGGCGATCAGTTCGTCCCACACCGGGCGGTCGGTGGCTGTCTGCACGGTTCGCATGGCGCTCGTGCCTTCCGCTGGCTGCCGTGGCCGTTCGTGATGAGCTTCCCCGCAGGTAGCAGCCATTTCAATAGGACCAATGACACCCAGTTCGGTGATCTTTTGCCCTGGTTGTAACGCCGTGACCTGCTAGGCCAACCGGGCGAGCATGGACCCGAAGTCCTGTTCGGACACGATCGGCACCTCATAGGCGCGAGCACGGCGCGCCTTGCTGGACAGCGTGAACGGGTCGGCCGCCACCAGCACCCGTGTCGCCTTGGTCACATATCCCTGGATCACCCGCAGCCCCGCGGCGGAGGCGCGGTCGATCCACGCGTCCCGCGAGTCCTCCATCTGCCCGGTGAACACCACCGTGTCGCCCCGCGCCAACGTCACCGGCACGGCGGCGGAACTCCGCTGGACCACCACCTGACCCCGTTGAACGGGCTGGGCCGACGACTGCCCGACGAAGGGCCACGGGTCGTCGCCCTCCACCAGTTCCCGCCACGGCAGCGGCCGCCCGGCCTGCCTCAGGTACCCGGCGAACAGCCCGGCCGCCGCGCGAGCGTCGTACAACGCCGAGTGCGCGTCGACCAGGGAAACCCCAGCGGCCTCGCAACAGGCCCGCAACGACCTCCCGGCCCGCTGCGGCAGGTACTGGTCGGCCAGCCGCATCGTGCACAGACCGGCCGTCGGCCACTCCACCCCCAGCCGCCCGAACTCCGCCGCCAGGAACCTCGCGTCGAAGCTCAGGTTGTGCGCCACCAGCACCCGCTCCCGCAGCCGCGCGGCCACCGCGCCGGCGATCTCGGCGAACGTCGGCGCGTGCCACACCTCGGCGGCGCTGATCCGGTGGATGTGCTGCGGCCCCAGGTCGCGGGACGGGTTGACGAGCGTGCACCACTCATCGGTGACGATGCCGTCATCGTCCAACTGCACCACCGCGACCTCGACGATCCGATCCCGGCCACGAGCGGCGAAGCCGGTCGTCTCGGTGTCCACGACCGCGTACCCAGCACTCACCAGCGACCACTCCGATGCCGACGAACGATCTTCGGAATCTACTCGGATGATCTCGGCCCACTCACCGCACCTCGCGGGGTTCCCGGAGTTTTCGGTGAGATCTTGGTGCGTTCGATGACGGCGGCCACCTGAAAACCCAGGTGATCAGCAGGATGTCGACGTCAGCCTCAGCGGCGTGGCAGGCGACGGCACGCAGGTTCGCCTGCACCATCTTCTTCATCCGCTCGTCCACCCGCCACGGCTGGTGAAGCCACAGGTGATCGACGTCGACCCACTGGACGAGATCCGGCTCGTTCTCAGCGAGGGTCAGCAGGTGCCTGGCCACGCTGGACTTGCCGACACCGGGCGCTCCGCCGAGCATCACCGCGCGCATCGAAGGACGTTATCGGTAGCCGACTCCTCCCGTGTCACGGGTTTTCGCCGTGAACGAAGCTGAGGCGAAGACGCCGGCGCGGAAACGAGGCAGGCCGCGACCGGAGAACCCAGCGGACCGACGGTCAACCGGTGGCAGCGACCGTCGTTCAGCCTGCGACGATGTCGCCGTGCTGAGATTGTTGATCGCAGGCTTCGCCGTGCTGCTCACCGGGTGCACGGTCGTCGAACCGGGATCACCCCGCGCCGCCTCGACCCCCGATGCCGCGACGGCGGCCGACGGGACACGACCGTCCGACCAGGTCCTGCAGGAGCGGTGGTGGACGTGGGCGGCGTCGAGCCCGGAGGAGCGCAACCCCGTCGCCGACCGCACCGGACGCTTCTGCGGTGAGAACCAGCCCACGGATGTGTGGTTCTTCGCCGGGACGTTCGGTGGCGAGGCGGACCGGTCGTGCCAGGTACCCGCAGGCCGCCCGCTGGCAGGACCCGCGGTCAACCTGCTCGGCAGGGCATCGGACTGCGACTCCTTCATGGCCACCGCGAAGGGCTCGGTGACGCTCGACGGGCAGCCGGTGGAGCTGACACGGGTCGATCCGGTCGCGATCACCTTCCAAGGCGTCGGGGTGGGTGCGGGGTCGGTGCCCACGCAGGCCTGCGGGCTGTGGGCGTGGGTGCCGCCGTTGGCTGCCGGAGACCACGAGCTGCTGATCACGGGGGAATCGGGCCGCTTCTCGACATCGGCGCGCTACCGGCTCACCGTGGGCGCCCCGGACTGAGCGCGGGCAGACCGCCGCCAAGAGGTCTCGCCCGGTTCAGGCGGTGTGCTGATCCAAGGTGCCGCCATGCCGCTCGCCCTCGACGACGTCACTGCCGTCCACGGTTGGGCCCGCTTGCCGGAGTCGTGCCGCTATCAGACTTGGGGACCCAACACCTACGAGCAGACGCAGGCGTACGTGCGGGCCGCGGTGGCGGCACCCCCGAACCGGCTGGTGCTCGTCGATGGCGACATCGTGGGTAGTGCCGAGCTGAAGCTGCGCGGCCCGAGCACCGGCGAGATCGCGTACGCGGTGCATCCACGGCTGTGGGCGCGAGGCACGGCTGCGGCGCGGGAACTGCTGCGCATGGGCTTCTGCGAGCACGGGCTCCACCGCATCTCGGGCACGTGCTACCTCGCCTCGGCAGCGGTGTTGCGCAAGATCGGCATGCGATACGAGGGCCGGATGCGCGGCACCGCCTGCGTTCGCGATGGCCGGCGCGACTCGGACCTGTACGCCATCCTCGCCGATGACTGAACCCGCAGAGACCGGTCCTAGGTGTGGGCCAGGTCGGTGAAGCGGCTGTAGTGGAGTTGGTGTGCGACGACGATGGTCGCCGTCGGACCTGCTCGGTGCTTGGCGATGATCAGGTCGGCTTCGCCTGCGCGGGGGTCGTCGCGTTCCCAGGCGTCTGGGCGGTTGATCATGATGACCATGTCGGCGTCCTGTTCCAGGGAGCCGGATTCGCGGAGGTCGGAGAGCATCGGCTTCTTGTCGGTGCGCTGTTCGGGACCACGGTTGAGCTGGCTGATCGCGATCACCGGGACTTCGAGTTCCTTGGCGATGAGCTTGAGGTTTCGGGAGAACTCCGAGACCTCCTGCTGGCGGGACTCGGTGCGCTTGCCGGACGACATCAGCTGGAGGTAGTCGACGACCACGAGCTTGAGGTCGTGGCGCTGTTTGAGGCGCCTGGCCTTGGCGCGGATCTCCATCATGGTCAGGTTGGGCGAGTCGTCCACGAAGATGGGGGCTTCGCTGATCTCGCTCATGCGGCGGGCCAGCCGGGTCCAGTCGTCGTCGCTCATGCGGCCACCGCGCATGTCGCCGAGGCGGATCTTGGCCTCGGCGGACAGCATGCGCATCACGATCTCGGTGCGGCTCATCTCGAGCGAGAAGATGGCGCTGGTCAGGCCGTGCTTGATCGAGCACGACCTGACGAAGTCGAGGCCGAGGGTGGAGTTGTGCGTCGGGATCATGCTCGGCCCGGCCAGGTACATGTGGTCGTGGTTGTCGACCTCCACGCACCGCACGGGAACGCTCGCGACCGGGCGGACGGCGACGATGTCGACGCGGTCGCCACCCAGGGTGCGGAGCAGTTCGGCGATGTCGCGGGACAGGCGGACGAAGCGGGTGCCGAGTTCGCCGCCGACGAGCAGGGCGTCCAGCAGTTCCTGCCGCTGCGCCCGGCTCGCCCGCAGGTATTCGACGGGGATGTGCGGCTCGTCGGCGAGGCCGAGCGCCTTGGCGGTGTGGACCTCGTCGTCGGTCAGGTCCGAAGCCGTGAACGCCAACTCGCCAACGCCTGCGAGGAACGCGCCGAGCGTGCGGGGCGGCAGGGGCAGCGAAGCGTTCGGCAGGCTCCAGCCGGACGCGAGCCGCACGGAGTGCCGCGCGCTGCTGCGGTGGATCTGCTCGGTGGTGCGGATCGCCCAGAACCCGCCGGTGGCGCTGCACGACTCGGTCAGCCACTGGTGCTGCGCGTCGGCCGTGACCACGGTGCCGTCGCTGAACTCCACGTCGAAGCACGGGCGGTCGACCATCACCTCGGTCGCCGCGACGACCCTGGTCGGCCTGCCGTCGGCGCCCATCAGCCGCTCGCCGACGCGCACCTCGCCCATGGTCGTCCAGCCGGTCGGCGTGGGCAGCGGGGTGTCGAGCGCCAGTGCCTTGCCGACACCGGGCCGAGCCGCGACGATGATCATCTGGCCGGGGTGCATGCCGTTGGTCAACTCGTCGAGGTCGGCGAACCCGGTCGGGATGCCGCTCGAGTGGCCACCGCGCGACGCGATGGCGTCGATCTCGTCCATGGTCGGCTGGAGCAGGTCCTCCAGCAGCACGTAGTCCTCGGTCGTGCGCCGGTCGGTCACCTCGTAGATGGCGGCCTGGGCCCGGTCGACGACCTCGTCCACGTCCGCGCCCTCGGCGCCGTTGTACCCGAGCTGCACGATGCGCGTCCCGGCCTCCACGAGCCTGCGCAGCACGGCCTTCTCGGCCACGATCTCCGCGTAGTACCCGGCGTTGGCCGCCGTCGGCACGGTCGCGATCAGCGTGTGCAGGTACGGAGCGCCGCCGACGCGCAGCAGCTCACCCCGGCGCTCCAGCTCCGCGGACACGGTGATCGGGTCGGCGGGCTCGCCGCGGCCGTACAGGTCGAGGATGCAGTCGTACACGGCCTGGTGCGCCGGACGGTAGAAGTCCGTCGGCGCGAGCGCTTCGATGACGTCAGCGATGGCGTCCTTGCTCAGCAGCATCCCGCCCAGGACCGACTGCTCCGCGGCCAGGTCCTGTGGGGGCTGCCGTTCGAAGCTGGGTTCGGCCATCCCTCGGTCGTCCACCAGCGCCACCGCGCCCTCACCTCCACGCATCGAGCTGTCCTGAGCCGTTGTACCCCGAGGCACCGACAATTCCGCGCAGCGCGGGTGTGCCACGCACAGCGAGCACCGGGGTTATGCCGGGGACGCTAGAGCCACCCGACTGGAGCAAGCAAACCTGCCTGTGGACAAGTCGGTGGACAGGCTGTGGATGATCCGCGCTATCTGGTCACAGTGGACCCAGAAGGTGGGGACAACCTGTGTACAACTTGGTGTGTGACAGAAATAACCCCAGATCAGACCCTGTGTACAACTTGTGGAAAAAGTTGTTGGTCACGGGCGCGGCGTGTCGCGTGTAACCGGCTTTTCGGCGTGTCGCGCGGTACCCGTCACAGCGGTCTGTCCACAGGTCGTCGATTACCCGAGCACTACGACGAACGAGCGACAGCGCCGCCCCCCGGCTGACCGGGCGGACGGCGCTGTCGGTGGTCGATCTGTGGTGTTCAGCTAGCGGAGGACACGTCCACCGAAAGCGAGACCGTGACCTCCGGGTGCAGCCGGACGGTCACCGCGTGGTGCCCGGTCGTCTTGATGTGACCGGCCAGCTCGATGGCGCGCTTGTCCAGCGTCGGACCACCGGCGGAACGGACCGCGGACACCACGTCGGACGTGGTGACCGAGCCGAACAGCTTGCCGGAGCCCTTGGCGGACTTGGCCTTCAGCGCCACGGCGCCGAGGTTCTCCAGCGCGGTCTTGATCTCCTTGGCGTGGTCCAGGTCGCGCACGCGGCGCGTGTCCTGGGCAC
>JBDSAJ010000568.1:0-4203 GCA_039922235.1 Umezawaea sp. | reverse complement strand
CACCGTGAACTACCTGTACGGCCTACCGCACTACGCCGTCTCCATCGCCGCGCAGCTGGACGGGGTATCGGTAGCGGGCGCCGTGGTGGAACCGGTGAGCGGCCGCGTCTGGACCGCGGCCAGGGGCCACGGCTCGTACTTGGACGGCACCCGCCTGACCGTCTCCTCAACCACCCGCCTGGACTTGTCCCTGGTCGGCTACGGCTTCGCCTACCGCGCGGAACGCAGGCAGCGCCAGGCCGACACCTGGGCGGCACTGTCGACCAGGATCCGCGACATCCGCCGAGCGGGCGCGGCCTCCCTGGACTTGTGCGCCGTAGCGGCAGGCTGGCTCGACGGCTACGCCGAACACGCACTGGGCCGCTGGGACTGGGCCGCAGGCGCACTGGTGGCCAGCGAGGCAGGCGCAATCGTCCACCTACCAGGCGAAGACCCGGCCCTGGGCCAGGACGCCACCTTCGCAGCCACCCCAGCCATCGCGAACGAACTACGAGCCGCCCTGATCGACTGCAACTTCGGCCTCGTCTGACCACCCGACGACGTACTGCCGAAGACCCACGAACTGCAGCAGGAAATCCGTTGTGCCCAAAGGCGAACCGGGCCTAGAGGCCGAGGGAGTCGGCTGCGCTCTGACCAACATCGTTGCCAGTACTTCGGTTGTGCACCTTGACGTCCCAGCCGGCGGCATGCGCTTCAGCACTGCCTGACCAACACCCCAACCCGACCCCAACAGCCTCACGACGTTCCGGCGCACAACCGGCCCCCGGCCCCAGCCCAGCCCCGGACTTTCCGGCAGACAAGCGGCCCCCGGCCCAAACAGGACCACGACGCAACCCAAGACAAACCAGGCCGAACCCACCCCCGCAGCCCCCACGCTCAGGCGTGAAGACGGCCCATCAAGCCACAACGAACCAGGCGTCCCCCGCAAGTGAGAACCCCCCGACACACACGCTACAACCGAGGTCCGACACTCCCCGAAAGCCGACCACCGGCCATCGACCAACGGCCACCCTCAGCAGTGCACGTCCCGAGCCCCGGCCAGGTTCGACGCCGACACCGTGGGCGCCCCGGCCTCAGCCGCCTGCCCACCCGTCTGCTCAGGCTGCTGCGCCGCCCAGTCCTCCAACTGGTCGAGCACCTTCCGAGCATCGTGGTTCGGCTTGACCTCGTCGAACTTCTTCCCGATGGCGATGTCGACGGTCGCGTCCTGCCGCTCGTCCCGCACCAGCTCCAGGCACGGCTCGATCAAGCTCAACGTCCGCGCGGCACTGGCCCCTGGCGCCCCGAACCGGATCTGCCCCCGGCACGTCATGTCCTGCGCCAGGTAGATCGGGTCGTTGTCCGGTTCGGCGGCCTGCTTCAACCCCAGCTCGGTCAACGTCGTGGCCACGAACCGCGCCTGGTTCCGCTGCGTGGAGGCGTTGAACACCCGGAACTGCACGTCGGCCGCGGGAGCGGGGTCCGTCCGGTCCAGCGCGTCGTGCGCCAGCACGTTCCCCAGCTTCGGCGCCTCGACCGGAGGTGCGGCCGGGTCCGCGGGTGGCGCGGAGGAGGACGGGATCACGTTGCCCGGTGCGTTGCACCGGATCGCCAGGTCCACGTCGTTGGCCGTGTTGAGGACCTTCGCCCACACGAACACGGCTCCGACGGCCAGGATCACGAAGAGGACGAGCGCCGGCAGCGGTCGTCGCCGCCTGTACCGCGACAACCCGCTGCTCCCCGTATTGCTCGCGGGTCCCACGTCCGCCGACCTCCCCTGGCGTTGTGCCCATGTGCTCGCCGCAATCCAGCCTAGGCGGTCGAGGACCATCCCGCGTCCCCGACCGGACTGTTGCCGCCCGCGATCACCCGGTAGCGGAGGGTTCACCACCGCTCGGGCCGCGCGGACTGCTGCGACGGACGGGCCGAAGCCCGTACTCACCCTATCGGGCCAGCTTACGTGGGTCCTGTCACCCTTCTGCCCATTTAGGGGGAACCCGATGCGATACCCCCGGATCGGTGAGCTACCCTCTGCGCGCTCCGGGACCGTTGAGTCACCAGAAGCGTCGACTAGCAGGGGGTTGGCGCTCGACGACCGGGGCGAGACCCCCGTCACTGGACGACGGGGCACAAAAAGGGGCGCTGGGACGTTAACCAGCGACACGAACACAGTCTCCGTAGACCGCAGGGGTGAAAACAAGATGGCGACCGACTACGACGCGCCGCGTCGCAGCGAGGCCGATGAGCTCGCTGAAGACTCTCTAGAGGAGCTGAAGGCGCGGCGCAACGAAACGCAGTCCGGCGTAGTCGATGTCGACGAGGACGCGACTGCCGAGAACTTCGAGCTGCCCGGTGCTGACCTGTCCGGTGAGGAACTCACCTTCAAGGTCCTGCCGAAGCAGGCCGACGAGTTCACCTGTTCCAAGTGCTTCCTGGTGCACCACCGCAGCAGGCTCGCCGAGGAGCACAACGGGCAGTACATCTGCCGCGACTGCGCCTGATCCTCCATTTAAGCCACACAACAGAACGACACTGGGCGCTCACCCGAAGGGGTGGCGCCCAGTCGCGTTTCACTTCTTCAGCAGCTCCGCGAGCCGGTCGGCCTGGCGGGCGCTGAACAGCCAGTAGGGCGTCGGGTCATCGGGGTCCTCCAGCGCCACCTTCACCATCGGCCCGATCCAGCCGCGGTGCGCTACGAACGCCGCCGGGTCCAGGTTCGGCCCCATCGCCTTCCGCTTGGTCTTGGCGGTGAAGACCTCCACCTCGCCGAGCAGCTCCAGCGGCACGTGCGCGTCACCGACGCGCAGCTCGCCCTCGCTGACCTCCACTTTCAGCGAGCCGAGCCGCACGATCAGCAGCACGACCAGCGGAACGGTGATGACGTACGGCAGCCAGGACCGGACGCCGGGGAAGCCCATGTGGATCTCCGCGGCCAGCAGCACCGCGGCGGTCACCGGCAACAGCCAGCCCCACCACGGGACGTAGAGGCGCTCTTTGAAGGCACTTGAGGCGGTCACAGCACTCTCGCTCACGTGTGCAGGGTAATCTCGCCCGCCGTGCCCAGCGTCGAGGTCTTGCTGTCCCGGCTCGATCCAGGAGTCCCACCGCCGTCGTATGCCCGTCCGGGTGATGCGGGCGCGGACCTGGTCACCACTCAGGACGTGGTGATCGGGCCCGGCGAGCGCGCGGTGGTCGGCACCGGCGTCGCGATCGCGCTGCCCGAGGGGTATGCGGGGTTCGTGCACCCGCGGTCCGGTCTCGCGGCCAGGGTGGGGCTCAGCGTGGTCAACACCCCCGGCACGATCGACGCGGGCTACCGGGGCGAGATCAAGGTATGCCTGGTGAACCACGACCTCCGCGAGCCGATCAGGCTCTCGCGGGGCGACCGGATCGCGCAACTGGTGGTGCAGCGGGTCGAGCACGCGGTGTTCCGTGAGGTCGACGAACTGCCCGGCTCGGAGCGCGGCACGGGTGGGTACGGCTCTACTGGCGGGCACGGCGTGCTCGCGGCGGCGGCGAAGGCCGACGCCATGCAGCGGACAGAGGGGTAACGCAGATGTTCGGACGGCGCCGCAAGCGGGGCAGGCACGCGACGAACCGGGAGACCGCGCAGCAGGACGTGGAGTTCGACGGCGACGATCTCGACGTCGCCGACGACGGCCCCTACGACGAGGCCGACGCCCCCAAGGACAACATCACCAGGCTCGAACTGGGCTCCATCAAGCTCCCGGTGCCCGATGGTGCGCAGCTCCAGGTCGAGATGGACCCGGCGGGCGCGGTGCGCGCTGTGCACTTGCTCACGCCTGCCGGTCAGCTCACGGTCAGCGCGTTCGCCGCGCCCCGCACCGGCGGCCTCTGGAAGGAGGTCGGTGCCGAGCTGATCACGCAGCTCAAGGAGGACGGCGCGCGCATCAACCGCGAGAACGGGCAGTGGGGCGAGGAGATCACCGCCCGCAACAGCGGCGTGCACCTGCGGTTCGTCGGGGTCGACGGGCCGAGGTGGCTGCTGCGCGGGGTGGCGGCCGGTCCGGAGGAGCAGGCCCCGGTGGTGGCCGAGGCGCTGTACGAGCTGCTGCGCGGGACGATCGTCGTGCGGGGGGCGCAGCCGATGCCGGTGCGGACCCCGCTGCCGGTCGAGCTGCCCGAGGCCATCGCGAAGCACATCGCCGCGCAGTCCGGGGAGTGAGTTCGGGCTCGGCGGTTCGGACTGCCGAAGGTTCGGCG
>JBDSAJ010000567.1:0-4042 GCA_039922235.1 Umezawaea sp. | reverse complement strand
GCATCTTTCCCGCCTTGGCAAAGCAAAAACGACACTGAGATAATTGCGCGATCGGGGTGAGACCTGCTGCTGCGGCCTGTACCCGCGACGCCCTGGGGTCAAGGTCGGCCTAGAGGTCCCCCGGTCGTGAGGACTCTCCGATTCACACGCTACAACAAGGGTCCGACAGTTCCGGTTGAGTGGTTTGAGCAGGGGGTATCTGCTGTAGGGCTCGCGGTCCGGGGCAACCCACCCCGCTCGCGCAATTATTTCTATGTCTCTTTTCTTTTGTCAAGGCGGGAAAGATGCCTTGACAAAAGAAAAGAGACATGAAGGCGCTGGGGATCGGGGTGGGAGGGGAGTGCGGCTGCGCCGCCAAGCACGGCTGCGCCGCGAAAGACCCGGCTCCGCCGTGAAAGCGGTGCCGTCTGACAATGCGGCGGCCCGGAAAGGATCGCTGGCACCGCGGACGCCGGAGCTCAGCCAACAGCCCTGGGCAACCCAAGCCAACCTAGCCGGCCCCGGCCCAGCCCAGGTCAGGAAACGCCCAACCTCCGCAGCAACTCAACCTCCAGCGCATCCAAATCCGCACCCACAGCCCGATGCGCGGCCTTCCGCCGAGGCGTCGGCATCCGCTCGGATGCCCGCACAGCCGCCGCCAGCTTGACCAGCCGTGACTCCGTCGTACTGACGTAGTCCGAATCCTTCGCGCGCAGTTCGTCCAGTGCCTGTGCGAAGCCCGCGATGCGTGCGTGCAGCCGAGCGCCCTTGCCGGTGTACTTGGTCAGGTCCTCGATGCCGACGCCCAGCCGACGGGCCCGGTAGTGGTCGTACTTGTCGCTGACCAGTCCGGCTGCTTTCGCCGCGAACGGTGCGAGTACGGGGATGAGGACTGGGCCGACCACTTTGGCCACGCCCAGCAGGTTCTTCGCCTTGGCGGGTGTGAGCCGGGGACCTACTGCTTTGCGTGCCATGGTGGCGCCACCTCCTACGGGGAACAGTAGAGGCGACACCCGGTCGGCGCACAAAAGATCCACAGGAGTCCGCAGGTTGCGCGCACGGGCCGCGAGGGCGCGGCATACCCTTCACCAGTGACTTCCGAGGTGCAGCTAGACGCCGGCGTGGTCACTCGTTGTCGGCGGCGGGTGCACCTGGAGAACGACCCGGCGATGCGGGCCGTCGTCAAGGCGCCCGTGAATCCGGCGGGTGAGCAGCGCAAAGCCGATGCGACCGAACACCGCCGCCAGGTGGCGCTGGTGCTGGCCAAGGTGTTCGGGTCCGAGCTGATGGAGATCCCGCAAGGGCCGGACATCAGCACGGCTGACCGGGAACGGGTGACGCTCGAGGCGATGCGGATGGGTACCCCGTACATCTGGGGTGCCGCGTTGCCGCGCGACCTCACCGGTGGTCGTCGCGGTGGCATCGACCTGCTGGTCAGGGACATCACCGGGTACGTTCCGGTGCTCGTGGTCCGGCACAAGGTCAGTGATCCGGGGCAGGGCGCGCGCACGTCGCCGCTGTCGCACCCGCAGCCGAACGGCGCCCGCGTCGACCCGGTGCGCAAGGTCCGGCCGCAGCCGCGTGACCAGTTGCGGCTGGCGCACGCGCAGCGCCAGCTCCAGGCCGCTGGGTTCGCGAAGCACGGCCGTGCGATGGCCGGCGTGATCGGCATGGACGCCGACGTGGTGGTGTGGCACGACCTGGAGGCCCCGACGTGGCCGGGCGGCCGGACGGCGCTGGCCGAGTACGACGCCCGGTTCTCCGACCGGCTCGCCGTGGCGGGTGCGGCCAATCGCGGTGACGAGCCGCTCGCGAAGCCGTCGCGGATCGTGGAGTGCAAGTCCTGCCCGTGGTGGCCGACCTGCGAGGACGACCTGAAGTCGACCCGCGACGTCAGCCTGGTCGCGCGCGGTGAGGACGCCGTGGCGTTGCGCCGGATCGGTGTGTCCACCGTGGACCAGTTGGCCGAGCAGCAGATCGGCACGCCCCTGCTGCCGCTGGTGGGGATGCCGTTCGACGACGCGGTGGTACTGGCCCGCGCGTGGCTGCGGGACCTCACCGTCGTGCGCCGGTCCGAGAGCTTCACGGTGCCGCGCGCGGACGTCGAGGTGGACGTCGACATGGAGAGCTTCGCCGATCTCGGCGCGTACATGTGGGGCTGCTGGCTGTCCGGCGAGAACGTGGACGAGGAGCCCGGCTACCGCGCGTTCGCGACGTGGGACCCGGTGCCCAGCGATGACGAGGCGCGCTCGTTCGCCGAGTTCTGGACGTGGCTGACGGCGGTTCGGCTGCGCGCGCTGGCACGTGGGTTGAGCTTCCGCGCGTACTGCTACAACGAGCTGGCGGAGAACCGCTGGCTGCTGGGGTCGGCGGAGCGGTTCAAGGGGATGCCCGGCATCCCGCCGATCGCGCAGGTCCGCGAGTTCATCCGGTCCGACGCCTGGGTCGACCTGTTCGGGATCGTGCGCGAGGAGTTCCTGTGCGCGCACGGGAAGGGCCTCAAGACCATCGCGCCGGTCGCGGGTTTCACCTGGCGGGACCCGGAGGCGGGTGGGGAGAACTCCATGCGCTGGTACCGCGACGCGGTGGGGATGGACGGTCATCCGCCGGACGACGGTCAGCGGCAGCGGTTGGTCGAGTACAACGAGGACGACGTCCGGGCCACGCACGCGCTGCGCAACTGGATGTCGTCGGACGAGATCAAGAAGCTGCCGTTCGCGGGCGACCTGTGACGGTCGCCCGCGCGTCGGCGAGCTAGCGGGGTGCCATCCGGAGAGCGCCGTCCATGCGGATGACCTCGCCGTTCAGGTAGTCGTGCTCCACGATCGTCAGCGCGAGCTGCGCGTACTCCGCGGGGAGCGCCAGGCGCTTGGGGAACGGGACGCCCGAGGCCAGGCCCGCGCGGAACTCGTCGGAGACGGTCGCGAGCATCGGGGTGTCCACGATGCCGGGCGCGATGGTCATCACGCGGATGCCGACGGTCGACAGGTCGCGGGCGGCGGGCAGGGTCATGCCGACCACGGCGGCCTTGGACGACGCGTAGGCGACCTGGCCGATCTGGCCGTCGTACGCGGCGATCGACGCGGTGTTGATGATGATGCCGCGCTGGCCCTCGTCCAGTGGCTCGGTCTTGCCGATCGCGGCGGCGGCCAGGCGCAGCACGTTGAACGTGCCGACCAGGTTGATCTCGATGACCTTGCGGTACAGGTCGAGGTCGTGCGGGCCGGTCTTGCCGACGGTCCTGCTGGACGGGCCGATGCCCGCGCAGTTGACGACGATCCGCAGCGGCGGGCCGGAGCCCGCGGCGGTGTCGACCGCGGCCTGGACCTGCTCGGGAGAGGTCACGTCGGCGGGCAGGTACGTCACGCCCTCGACGGTCTCGGCCTTCTCGATGGCGGACGGGAGGTCGAGCGCGAACACCTGCGCGCCCTTGGCCGCCAGTGCGCGCGCGGTCGCCCCACCGAGGCCCGAGGCCCCACCTGTCACGATCGCCGCGGTACCCGTGATCTGCATGCGGCCAGGTTAACGGTCGTTCAGCGCCAGCCCTTGCCCCGGTGGTCGGACAAGTGCAGCAGTGCGACCAACGGCACAGCGGCGAGCACTGCCAGTCCTACGAACAGGCCCAGAATGGCCAGCAATTCCATGTGGTGAACAGTGCTCCCCTGATAGTCCCCTCCGCTTCGTCCGCCAGAGGGGTTGTCTTCGTGCACTCAGGGGATACCCGATGTCACGCTCCGCTACACCTTCGCCGAAAACGTTTCTGCCGATCGGCTCGTTAGCAGGGGTAACCAAAAGCGCCTCCACCGCGTAAGTTGGCCACGTGTTCACCACCAGGCCGGAACTCGTCGGCACCCACGGCATGGTCGCGTCCACCCACTGGCTCGCGTCGTCGGCGGGCATGGCCGTGCTGGAGGCGGGCGGCAACGCCTTCGACGCCGCCGTCGCGGCGGGCTTCGTGCTCCAGGTCGTCGAGCCCCACCTGAACGGCCCCGGCGGCGAGGTGCCGGTGGTCTTCTCGTCGGTCAACGAGACCGCGCCCCGCGTGCTGTGCGGCCAGGGCGTC
>JBDSAJ010000566.1:0-12476 GCA_039922235.1 Umezawaea sp. | reverse complement strand
GCGCCGCACGGGCGCGGGAAGCGGCGGACGCCGGGGACCTGGTGGGCGCTCAGGCGATCTACGTCGAGACGATCGCGCTGTGGCGCGGTCCCGCGCTGTCGGACGTGCCGTCGGACGCGCTGCAGCGCGAGGAGGTGCCGCGGCTGACCGAGCTGCTGATGGGGCTCCACGAGCAGCACGTCGACGTGGAACTCGCGCTGGGCAACCACGAGCAGCTGGTGTCGGTGCTGCGCGGGCTGACCGCCGACCACCCGCTGCGGGAACGGTTCTGGGCGCAGCTGATGCTCGCGCTGTACCGCAGCAGCCGCCAGGCCGAGGCGCTGGAGGTCTTCCGCCAGGTGAGCCGGATGCTCGACCAGCAGCTCGGCATCGACCCCGGCGAGGACCTGCGGGCCGTGCACCAGGCCATCCTGACCGGCGACCCGCAGCTGGCCGCCCCGCAGGTCGCTCCCGCCGAGGAGCCGCTGCCGGGCAGGCTGCCGGTCGACCTCGCCGACTTCGTCGGCCGCGAAGCGCTGGTGCGGCGGGTGGTCGAACTGGTCGGGTCGGAGGATCCCGGCACCGCGGTGCCGATCGTGACCCTGTCCGGCCCACCCGGTGTCGGGAAGACCTCGCTCGCGGTGCACGTCGCCCACTCGCTGCGCGACCGCTTCCCCGACGGCAGGCTCTACGTGGACCTCCGCGGCTACGGCCTCGGCCCGGCGACCGCGACCGTGGACGTGCTCGCGCGGTTCCTGCGCGCGCTCGGCGTGCCACCGCAGCAGATCCCGCTGGAAACCGAGGAGCAGAGCACCCTGTTCCGCTCCCTGCTGACCGGGAGGCGGATGCTCCTGGTGCTGGACAACGCCTCCGCGCCCGACCAGGTGCGCCCGCTGCTGCCTGGGGCGGCGAGCTGCCCGGTGATCGTCACCAGCCGCGACGACCTGCGCGGCCTGATCGCGATGAACGGCGCGCGCCGCCTCCCGGTGGAGGCGCTGGAGCCCGCCGAATCGATCCAACTGCTGACCGGTGTGCTCGGCCGCGGCACGGACGGCGCGGCCGTCGAGGAACTGGCCCGCCGCTGCGCCTACCTCCCGTTGACGCTGCGCGTGGCCGCCGCGAACGTGGCGGCCACTCCCGGCCGCACCGTGTCCGGCTACCTGGCCGAACTGCCCGCCGACGAGCCGCTCGCCGCCGTCGACCTCGCCTACGCCGGGCTCCCCGAGGACCAGCAGCGCCTGTTCCGCCTGCTGAGCCTGGTGCCCGGCCAGGACTTCACCGCCGAGGCCGCCGCCAACGTCGCCGACGTGGACGTGCCCGTGGCGGCCCAGCTGCTGGCCAGGCTGAACGACGCGCACCTGCTGCTGCGGCCGTCTCCGGGGCGCTACCAGTTCCACGACCAGCTGATGCTGTTCGCGGCCCGCCGCCGGGCCGCGCAGGACGACGAGAGCGAGCAGGAAGCCGCCCGCGTCCGCCTGCTGGAGTTCTACGTCCGGTCCGTCGACAAGTGCGCGGAGTTCCTGTACCCGGACGTCCTGCGGCTGCCCAGCGGCGAGGCGAAGTCCGTGCGGCTGCCCAGGATCACCGTCGCGCCGCAGGCGTTGCGCTGGCTGGACGGCGAACGCGCCAACCTCACCGCCGCGATCCGCTCGGCCGCCGAGCAGGGACCGCCGTCGATGTCGTGGCGGCTCGCCGACGCGCTGCGCGGCTACCTGTGGATCGGCAAGCACGTCACCGAGTGGCTCGCCACCGCCCGTTACGGCCTGCACGCCGCCCACGAGGAGCGCAACCTCCCCGCCGAGGCCGCGATGCACGGCAACCTCGGCACCCTGCACTGGAAGCTGGGCGAGTTCGCCACGTCGGCGGCGCACTACGAGCAGGCGCTGGAACTGCACCGCACGCTCGGCAACGCCGCCGCCGAGACGGGCGCGCTGAACAACCTCGGCCTGGTGCACATGGAGTCCGGCGACCTGACCGCGGCTCGCCGCGTGCTGAAGCTGTGCCTCGACCTGTTGAACGGCCCCAACGGCGTGAAGTCCGGCCGCAGCACCGTGCTGATCAGCCTGGGGATGCTGGCGATCGAGACCGGCGACCTGGCCGACGCCTACGCGCACCTGACCGAGTCGGTGAAGATCAGCAGCACCACGGGGCTCAAGGGCAGCGAAGCGACGTGCCGCAACTTCCTCGGCGTGGTCCTGCGGCTGCGCGGCGAGCCCCTCGCGGCGCTGGAGCAGTTGGAGACGGCACTCGCCGTGAGCCTGGAGGTCGGCGCCCGCGAGGCCACCGCGCGGGTGCTGGAGAGCACCGCCGTGACCAGGGTGGACCTCGGCGAACCGCTCGCGGCACTGGCGCTGGCCGGTCGGGCGCTGGACGAGCTGCGCGAGAGCGGCGACCAGCAGACCACCACCAACGTGCTCGTGGTGATGGCCGACGCGAACCGGCTGCTGGGTCGGCTGCGGACCGCCGACGAGCAGTTCCAGCAGGCGCTGACCAAGGCCAACCGCATCGGCTTCCAGCCCGCCGCCGCGCGGGCGCTGATCGGGCTGGCGACCACGCGGCGGCAGCTGGGGGCGGCGGCGGAAGCGCTGGAGCTGTGCGAGAAGGCGCTGAAGATCGCGCTCCGGGTGGGGCTGCGGATCACCGAAGCGTTGGCGCGCACGGAGTTGGCGGCGATCCACCGCGTGCTGGGCGATCCGGGGGCGGCGGACGAGCAGGCGGCGTTGGCGGCGCGGTTGCGGCGGGAGACGGGGATGGCGGGCTGAGTCCCGTGCTCCCGCTCATGGCTAGCCTGCGGCGTGCGGGGTCATCTTGCGGCGCTGCTCCGTCAGGCGCTGCTGCTCTTGGCGGCTCAACGCGTTCCACCCGTCTTCCCTCTTCTGGCTGAGCACGGCGAGGTCCTCGTCGCTCAGGTCGCGCATCTGCCGTTGACGTTCTTCCGCGAGTTCCGCGAACTGCGCTGGGGTCAGTGGTTCGGTCATCGCAACGGTCTCCTCGATGAGTTGCAGCAGTTGTCCGACGGAGGGTTCGGCGTTCCGGCCCAGGTCGTTCAGCACGTCCAGCAGCCGCGCCCGCAGGTCGGATGCCTTGCGGATGCGGTCTTCCACGGCGTCGAGCTGGCGGCGGAGCAGGTCGGTCGGGTCGAGGTCGCCGTCCAGGAGCGTCCCGATCTCCTCCAGCGAGATGCCCAGGCCGCGCAGCGCGACGACCCGGTGCAGGCGCCGGACGTCGCCGCTGGTGTAGCAGCGGTGCCCGCCCTCGGTCCGCGACAGCGGTGACAGCAGGCCGAGCTGGTCGTAGTGGTGCAGCGTCCGGACGGTGAGCCCGGTCTCGCGGGCCAACTCGCCGATCCGCCACGTCCTGTCCTGGCGCGACATGCCTTTTCCCTCCCTCGGGGATGCACGATCGACCGTAAGACCTGACGCACCGTCAGGTTCAAGTCATGCGAGCGGGCGGTCCCACAGGGGATGGCGTCAGGCCTTCGTGCCTGCGCCACAACGCGTCGCACGCCGGGCACGTCGGCCAGCACCACGCGGTCTTCGTGCACCGGTCGCGCGGAACGGTGATCGGGACGCCGCACAACGTGGCTCCCTCGTCGAACACGACCAGCTCGTCCGGGATCGCGTGCCGACGGCCCTCGCACGGGAACCAGCGGAACGGTCGCGCGCCCATCACCGAATTTCCCCGTGGTCAACGGTGAGGCGCGTCGCGCGCTGCTCGCACAGGTCGCCGATCTCGTGCGCGATCCCGGCCAGTTCGCCCAGTCTTCGAGCGGCCACGGCCGGATCGGGCTGGTTGCCGAGCAGGCCGGTGAACGCGAACGACAGCCTGCTCAGGCACTCCCGCACGTCGTCGAGATCATCGAACCGACCCATGACTATTGGCCACCTGTCCATTTCAGCACCTTGAACTGCGATCTAAATCAAGAATCACGATGCTAATCACTTCGGTCAATGCCCTGAACGAGGGACTTCATCGAGCGCCGGAGGTCCCTATGCTGGCCGCATGATCCGCAACACCCCGAAGGCGATGGCCTTGGGAGCCAAGCTCCGCACCGCACGTGAAGCGGCCGGATTCAGCCAGCGAACGCTCGCGAAGCAACTCCGGATCAACCAGGCCGTCGTGTCCCGCAACGAGAGTGGCGACCGAGTGCCGAGCCAGGCCGAGGTCGCGGCGATCCTCGACGCCACGGGCGTGACCGGCGTCGAGCGGGACGAGACAATCGAGTCCGCCCGCGACACGAGCGGACCGGCCTGGCAAGGGACCGACCTTCCAGAGCAGCCCGTCCAGCTCGCGGCACTGCTCGACGTCGAGCAGATGACCCGAAAGTTCGTGGACTGGTCGCCGTTGGTCATCCCCGGCCTGCTTCAGGTCGGCTCGTACACACGGGCGATCATGCGGGCCGCCAGGGTGCCGGACGGCGAGATCGAGACCAGAGTCGCCGTTCGCATGGGCCGCAAGGACATCCTGACCCGCAAGAATCCGGCCCGCTGCACGGCTCTGATCGGTGAAGCCGCGCTGCGACAGATGATCGGCGGCCCCGAGGTCGTCGCTGAACAGCTCGACTACCTGTTGACCATGAGCGAACGCCCGAACATCGATATCCGGGTCGTCACCACCGGCTCCGACTGGCATCCCGGCCTCTACGGTCCGTTCGCACTGCTGACGATGGATGGCGGAAAGTCCGTCGTGCACCTGGAGAACGCACGCAGCGCAGTCTTCGTGCCAGACGAAGACGACGTCGCGGTCTACCAGGACGCCGTGCTGGAATTGCTGAGCATCGCGTTGAGCCCGGAACAGTCCACCGGGCTCATCAGAAGCGAGGCGGAACGGATCGCGAGAATCGATGACAGTGCGGTGGAAGAAGTCGACCAGGAGCGGGGCTAACACGAACTGCGTCGAGGTGGCCAACCACCTCGACGCGGTGCGCGACTCGAAGAACCCGACCGGCCCGGTCCTGGCGGTCGGCCAGGTTCAGCTCACGGCGTTCCTGGCAAGCGTCAAGTCAGGCCGGTTCGACGACTGAGCACCTGGGGCCGTGACCGATCCCCGGTCACGGCCTCAGCCGTCGATCAACTCGTCCCGAAGACGAACCCCTTGCACGACAGCAATGACGGTGAACACGACCGTCGACGCCAGAAGGGCGAAGAAGATCGGGTTCAGGTAGGGCGGGATGAGGTCGTAGGACGCGTTGCAGGGGACGGAGAGCGGGAACAGTGAATCCCTGTGGTTGGGGTCGAACTCCCAGTGCTGGTTGTACTTGCCGCACAACTCTTCGATGTCGAACACCCCGAACACGATGAAGAGCCCCCACACGTACATGACCACCGCGCCCAGCAAAGACCACCTGGCCCAACGGCCCGGTTTCGACACCATCGACCTTCTTCCGGTATCCGCGAGAGAGCCGCTCGACCGCGTCTGCGTAGCCCTGCACAAACGGGTCGAGTTCGTAGTCGGGCATTTGCGTCGGGAACGTGATGGCCCCTGGTCGACGCGGTGCGCGACTCGAAGAACCCGACCCCCTCAGCCGTCGATCAGCCCGCGCAGCCGAGTGGCCAGGTCGTCCCAACTCCACTGCTCCGACACCCACTCCCGCCCCCGAGCGCCCATCTTCGCGGCGTCGTCCGGGTCGCTGAGCACGTGCGCGATGGTGTCGGCGACCTCGTCGACGTCCTCCCCGTCCACGACCATCCCGGTCTCGCGGTCCAGCACCGTCTCCGGCGCACCACCGGAATCGCCTGCCACCACGGGCAGTCCGGTGGCCGAGGCCTCGAGGAACACGATGCCCAGTCCCTCGACGTCCAACCCTCGGCCACGGGTGCGGCACGGCATCGCGAACACGTCGCCCGCGTTGTAGTGGGCGGGCAGTTCGGACCACGGCACGGTTCCGGTGAACACCACGTGGTCGGCGACGCCGACCGACGTCGCCAACGCCTCCAGGCGGCGCCGGTAGGGGCCGCCGCCCACGATCAGCAGTGCGGCGTCGGGAATCCGCGAGCGGATCGCGGGCAGGGCGCGGATCAGCACGTCCTGGCCCTTGCGCGGCACCAGCCGCGACACGCACAGCACCACGGGCCGGTCGCCGAGGCCGTAGCGGGCGCGCATCTCGGCGCGGGCGGCCGGGTCCGGCTCGTACATCTCGGTGTCCACTCCGGACGGCAGGTGTTCCAGCGCTGCCAAACGACCGAAAGCCGCCGAGAACCGGGAGCGGGTGTACTTGCTGACGTAGGTGACGACGTCGACGTCCGTGCCGATGGCGCGCAGCGACTGGCGGGCTCCGGGGAGCATGGACCAGCCGACCTCGTGGCCGTGGGTGGAGGCGAGGACGCGCTCGACACCGGCCTTGCGCAACCACGGGCTCAGCAGTGCGAGCGGGGCGGCCGCGCCGAACCAGACGGTGTCGATGCCCTCGGCGCGGACGATCTCCGCGGCGCGGCGCAGGACGTCGGGGGTGGGCAGCATCAGGGTGCCGGGGTGCCGGACGACCTGGAACGGCTTGGCGGCGTCGAACTCGGGGTGCGAGCCGCTGGGCGAGTCCCACGACGGCGCGTAGACCACGAGGTCGTCGGCGGGGAGCCTGGACGCGAAGGCGTGCAGGTAGGACTGGATGCCGCCGGGGCGGGGCGGGAAGTCATTGGTCACCAGGAGGGTCCGACGCACCCGGCCCACGGTACCTACCGGAAGAAGTCGGCCCGCAGGAACTCCCGCCAGCCCTCCGTGAGGCCGGCGCGGTCGGTGCCGATCGCGGCGCGCAGCACTCCGTCCACATCGGATTTCTCGGCGGCGAGCGCGCGGTACAGCTCCACCAGGCCCGGCTCGCCGAGCAGGCTCGCGAGGTAGCGGTTCACCGACCAGGCCTCCTGGTAGGCGAGGTCCATGGCCGGGCCGCGGAAGTCGGCGTCCGAAGGCAGCTCGACGGGCGGCGACGTCTTCATCCGGGCGGCCAGCGCGGGTGCGGCCCTGGCCGGGGCGACGTCGCTGCCGCGGAAGCCGACGTAGTCGGCGAACCCCTCCAGCAGCCACATGGGGGCGCCGTCGACGGTGTTGCCGCGCACGGCGATGTGGGTGATCTCGTGGCGCAGCAGCACCCGCAGCGACAACGGGGACAGGGCGGTGGCGCCCGCGGAGTTCAGCACGACCCGCTGGCCCCTCGCGGTGTGCGCGACCGGGTCGATCCCCTCGGCCACGGCGACGCCCGCGATGGAGCCCACCGCGAACGCGGGGCCGACCAGCGCGCGCATCTCCTCGGGACCGCCGGGCACCAGCACGGCGACCTGCCGAGGCCACGCCGGGCCCCACACGTCCGTGACGGCCTGGACCGCGCTGTCGAGTTCGGCGAGCACCCGCGCGGCCAGCGCTTCGCCGCCGGGGTGGCTCAGCACGAGCCCGGCGGGCGACGTCAGCACCTGGCACGGGCCGAAGTCCCACGGACCGCGCCAGGTCTCCCCCGCGGCCGTGTCGGACGCCAGCAGCCAGCGGTCGCCGTGCCGGGCGAACAGGTAGCCCATCGGCCGGGTGCTCGGCTCGGCGTCCACGCCGCTGAGCCGGTACTTCAGCCGAACGGCGGGCGCCCACAGCTCGTCGGCGGCGGGGCGGGTGGACGGGGTGGCCTCGGTGGCGCCGTCGACCTGGTAGCCCCACTGGGCCAGCGGGACGCCCGCGAGGTTGTGGAACAGGTCGCGCTGGTGGTCGAGGAACACCGGGTCGGCGGGGTCGACGGTGGCCAGGAACGCGGCCTCGTCACGGTCGCGCAGCGCGGTGGCGCGGCGGTCCAGCAGGTCGGTGACGGCGTGCTGCCGGAGTTGCTGAGCGGCGCTGGTCGGTGGCAGCGGAGTCGAGGCGCCGACCGGCTGGACGACCTGCGCGAGCCCGGCGAGGAACGTCGCGACGATCGCCGCGACGAGCACCGCCCGCACCCGTGCTGCGCTGAAGGCCACCACTCCGACAGTAGTCGGTGTGGTGGCCTTCACCAGTTCGGAACTCAGCCCGCGATGCGCCGCATGGCCGAGATCGAGCCGGGCGCTTCCAGGGGCACGATCTTGACCGGCACACCGTCGGTGGCCGCGTGCACGACCTCCGTGTTGCTGATGGCCAGTGCGACGTGGCCGAAGCCGTTGTAGGCGATGATGTCTCCTGCGGTGACCTCGCCACGGGAGACCGGGCGGCCCGCCGCGCCTTGGCCCTGGCTGGTGCGCGGCACGCTGACACCCGCGGCCGCGTAGGCCTTCATGATCAGGCCGGAGCAGTCCCAGACATCGGGGCCGGTCGAACCGTAGCCGTAGGCGTCGCCACGCTGGGCGAGTGCGAACGCCACGGCCTCACCCGCCGCGCCCGCGGGCACCGCGATGTCGCTCATGTCGCCCGAGTCGGTCAGCGTCTTCTTCTCGGACCCGGTCAGCTTGTTCAGCGCCGACTTGACGTCCTTCTTCTGGGTGTCGAGGTCGGCCGCGCGCTTCTTGATGTCCTCGGTGATCTTGATGGCCTCGTCGTTGGCCGTCTTCGCGCGCGCTTGGGCCTCGGTGGCCTTCTTGGTCGCGTCGGAGGCCTGGTCCACCGCGCCCGAGAGCTTGTCGAGTGCCTCGAAGTTGTCCGAGGCGAGCACGCCGAGCGCCGACATCCGGTTGAGGAAGTCCTGCTGCGAGTCGCTGACCAGCAACGCCGAGAGCTGGTTGAACCGCGCACCCTCGAACGAGGCCTCGGTGAACTTGTCGACCTGGAGGCGGAACGTCTCCTCGTCGGCCTTCGCCTGGTCGCCTACCTGGGAGGCCTGCTCGACGTCGGCCGTGGCCTTGTCGAGCTCGTCCTGGTTCTGCGCCTGCTTCTCTTCGGCTCGCAGGAGCTCTTCGTTGAGCTTCGTTGCCTGCTCGGACAGCTCGTTGTACTGCTTGAGCGCCTCGGAAGCGTTCGCCGGGGTGTTTGGCTGGGCCACCGCTGACGCGGGGGCGATGCTCGCTGCCACGGCGGCAACCGCAGTGGCTGCGATCGCCCCGCGCATTCCGCGCTTGAGTCGTTGCGACGCCACAGTCGCGCATGTCTCCTTCGTCATGAACCGCCCACCGGAAGGCCGCCGGGATTCGAGGCGCACGAACACGCCGATCCCTCGCACAGCCCGCTGATCGATCTGGTCCGGCTCGGCTCCCCGACGGGCCGATTCGGCGGTGAACCCGTGTCGCCGCCCAGGATGGGCGACCACCTGCCACGAGGTCTCGGCCAGGTTACGAAAAGTGAGCGCCCACGTCCACCTGGTGATCGAGAAAAAATGCACAAGCGTGACCTTGGGGCGTCCGAAGCGGGTGGAAACGCCTCAAACCCGGCCGAGACGCGCCAGCAGCACGGCCGACGGCACCGGATGCGCGCCCCGCCTGCGCACCGAATCGGCGACCGCGCGATCGGATGTGACGACCACGACGGGCCGTCCCTCCGGCTCGGCGGTCACCAGTGCGCGGATCACGTCGTCCGCTAGCACGCCGGGATCGCTGAACAGGACTCGCACCCCCCGCGGTGCTGCGGCGGGCACGGCGACCACACCCGCGCCGTCGAACACCAGCGTGACCTCGGCCCCCGTGCGGGCGGCCTGCACGGCGAGCTGGTGCACCAGCCGGTCCCGCTGGTCGGACAGCGACAGGTCGGGGTAGCCCGTCTTGGTGACGTTGTAGCCGTCCACGATCAGGTGGACCGCGGGCAGCGCGAGCAGCCGGTCCAGCGCCGCGGGGTCCTCCACCCGGCCGACCGCGCCCTGCGCGGCGCTGGCCCCTCGCACGAGGTCAGCGGGCCGCGGGCCGGTACCACCGAGCGCGAGTTCGCGGCGCAGCCCGTTGACCGCGCCGTCCAGGGTGTCCACGAGCAGCGCGAGCCGGACCTCGTCGGCCTGCCGGGCCTCGCGCGCGGACTGCCGGGCGACGTCGGCGTCGGCCTCCGCCCGTGCCGCCTTGGCCCGCTCGGTCTCGGCGCGTTCCCGCTCGCGGTCGCGTTCGGCGGTCAGCTTGGCCAGCTGCGCCGCGGCCTCAGCGCGCGCCTGCGCCACCTCGCTCGCGGCCGACTCCGCCCGGTCCTTGGCCTCCTTGAGCCGCACGCCCTGCTCGCGCAACCGCTTGCGCAGGCGCTCCAGCTCGACGTCGGCCTCTTCGCGGATCTTCTCCGCGAACCCGGTCGTCAGCACCCGCTCGGCGCGCAGCCGCTCCAGCTCGGCGTCCATCCGCTCGGCCCTCAGCACGGCCGCGTCCCGCTCCAGCCGCAGCGCCGCGTCCCCGGCCCGGCGTGCGACCAGCTCCACGTAGTGCGGCGCCACGTCGTCGCCGAGCAGCACTGCGGCGGCCGCGGCCGCCACCGGGTCCGGCGCCGTCAGCTCCAACGTCGACGGCCGGTTCTTCCGCAGCCACTCGACCACCGCGGTCCGGAAGTTCGCCGACGTCTTCAGCCCGGCGATCAGCGTCGACCCGCCTAACCGCGCACGCTTGGTGGGCGCGAACCGCGCCACCGGCCGCAGCTGCTGCGGCACGTCGACCTTCGCCATCTCCCCCAGCGCGTCAGCGGCCAACTCGGCCAGTCTGCTCCGCAACCCGTCCGGCAACGCCCCCCAGTCCACAGTGGACTCGACGACAGGCGCCTCCGACTCGACGTCCTCCAGGTCAGAGGCCGCGAGCGCGTCGGGTTCGGGGTTCGGCTCGTGCACCCATACAGGCTACGGTGTTGAATTGCCGCTGCTCCGCAGGCAGCGCCGACGCGGCCTCGCGGGGTGGCCGGGTAGCGCCGTATTCAAAAACTGTCAGTGCTCTGAGTTAGCTTCCGGTCTGTGAACGCGCAACTCTCGTTCGACGAACTGGGCACCCCTCTTCGCGACACGACGTTCGTGGTCTTCGACCTGGAAACCACCGGGGGCAGCGCGAACGACGACGCGGTCACCGAGATCGGCGCCGTGAAGATCCGCGGCGGCGAGGTGCTGGGCGAGTTCGCGACCTTGGTGGACCCCGAACGCGGCATCCCGCCGCAGGTGGTGGCCTTGACGGGCATCACCCAGCTGATGGTGACCGGCGCGCCGAGGATGGACCAGGTGCTCCCGGCGTTCCTGGAGTTCGCGGCGGGCGCGGTGCTCGTGGCGCACAACTCGGGCTTCGACGTCGGCTTCATGAAGGCCGCCTGCGAGCGCCACGGCTACCCGTGGCCGAAGCCGAGCGTGGTGTGCACGGTCCGCCTGGCCAGACGCGTGCTGAGCCGCGACGAGGCGCCGAGCTGCCGCTTGGGCGCGTTGGCGCAGCTGTTCGGCACGGCCACCACCCCCACCCACCGGGCGCTGGACGACGCCCGCGCGACCGTGGAGGTGCTGCACCGGCTCCTGGAACGGGTGGGGCCGCTGGGCGTGCAGTCGCTGGAGGAGCTGCTGGCGTACCTGCCGGAGGTGACCCCGCAGCAGCGCCGCAAGCGCGAGCTGGCCGCGCACCTGCCGCACGAGCCCGGCGTCTACCTGTTCCGCGGTCCGAACGAGGAGGTGCTGTACGTCGGCACCGCTTCCGACCTCCGCAAACGCGTGCGCCAGTACTTCACCGCCAGCGAGGGCAGGCGGCGGCTCCGCGAGATGGTCGCCTTGGCCGTGCGCGTCGACTCGGTGTCGTGCGCCCACTCGCTGGAGGCGGAGGTGCGCGAGCTGCGCCTGCTGTCCGCGCACAAGCCCGCCTACAACCGGCGCTCCAAGAACCCCCAGCACGCCTGGTGGCTGACCCTCACCGACGAGGCCTTCCCCAGGCTCTCCATGGTCAGGGAGCCCCGCACCGGCGCGCTCGGCCCGTTCCGCACCCGCCGTGCCGCCGAGACGGCCGCGGACGCCGTCCTGGAAGCCCTCCCGCTGCGCGCCTGCAACCAGCGCATCCCGGCGAAGGACCAGCGCGGCACCCCGTGCGCCCTGCACGAGCTCGACCGCTGCGCCGCCCCCTGCGCCGGGAAGCAGACGACCGAGCAGTACTCCCCCGCCGTCACCGCCCTGCGCGACCTCATCGCGGGCCACGACGTGGCGCCGCTGCACGGCCTCGCCGCGCAGCTCGACGACTACGCCAAGGCCCACCGCTTCGAGGAGGCGGCAGGCCGCCGCGACCGGATGGCGGGCCTGGTCCGGGTCCTCGACCGGGGTCAGCGGCTCGCCGCGCTCGCGGCGATCCCGGAACTGGTCGCCGCCAGGCCTGACAAGGAGGGCGGCTGGGAGTTCGCCGTGGTCCGGCACGGCCGCCTGGCCTCCGCGGGCGTGGCCAGGCGCGGAACGCGCTACCTGCCGGTGGTCGAGGCCCTGGTCGCCTCGGCGGAGACCGTCATCCCGGCGGACGGCCCGCTGAAGGGCGCGACCCCGGAGGAGACCAGCCTCGTCCTGCGCTGGCTCAACCAGCCGGGCACCCGCCTGGTCCGCTGCCAGGAGCCCTGGTCCTCGCCCGCGGCGTCGGCGGGCAGCTGGCGCGCCTGGGTGGACCTGGCCGACGCGGGCCGCGACCAGTACCGCGACCACGGCCACTGACCAG
>JBDSAJ010000565.1:0-15064 GCA_039922235.1 Umezawaea sp. | reverse complement strand
GACCGCTCGGCCACCGGCGTCGGCGATCTCCTTGACCGCTGCCGCCGCGGTGGCCTCGTCCACGTCGTTCACGACGACCGCCGCACCCGCCGCCGCCAGCTCCTTGGCGTACGCGAGACCGAGCCCTCGCCCGCTCCCGGTGACGACCGCGACCTTGCCGTTGAGATCCATCTGGTCAGTCCTCCTCGACTGGTGGGCTCCTGGGTTCCCAAATCATCGTGGACGTGAACTGTTGTAATTGTCAATGATTGGGGTCATCATCGGAATCTCGTTGCCCCCTGTGAGGCGAGGAGAGACGATGGCGTCCCTGGCAACATCACCCGGTAGCACGAAGGAGTTCCGCCGGGTCATCTGGTCCAGCTATCTCGGCAGCACCATCGAGTTCTACGACTTCCTGCTCTACGCCACGGCCGCCTCGCTGGTCTTCGGGCCGGTGTTCTTCGCCGGGCTCGACCCGGTCGCGGCCACCATCGCGTCCTACGGCACGTTCGCCGCCGGCTACCTGGCTCGGCCGATCGGCGGAGCCGTGTTCGGGCACTTCGGCGATCGGCTGGGGCGCAAGAGGATGCTGGTCGTGTCGATGACGCTGATGGGCGTGGCGTCATTCCTGATCGGGGTCATCCCGCCCGCGTCGGCCATCGGCTCGTTGGGGGCGATCATCCTGGTGCTGCTGCGCATCTGCCAGGGCGTGGCCGTCGGCGGCGAGTGGGGCGGCGCGGCGCTGATGTCGTTGGAGCACGCGGAGAAGGGCCGCCGCGGGTTCGCCGCGTCGTTCACCAACGCGGGCGCTCCGACCGGCTCGGTGCTCGGCACGCTGATGATGACGGCGATGTCCGCCCTGTTGACCGACCAGCAGTTCCTGTCGTGGGGCTGGCGGATCCCGTTCCTGCTGTCCGCGGTGCTGCTGGTCGTCGGCCTGTACGTGCGGGCGAAGGTGTCGGAGAGCGCGCTGTTCCAGGCCGCGATCGCCGGCCCGGTGCGGCAGTCGCCGCCGATCCTCCAGGTGTTCAAGCGGCCGAAGACCCTCGTGCTGGTGGCGCTGGGGTGCTGCGGCAGCTTCGCCATGCAGATCCTGTTCGCCACCTTCGCGATCACCTACGCCACCACCCATGGGACGCCCCGCTCCACCGCGCTGCTGTACTACGCCGTGGTCGCGTTCGTCGCGATCTTCGTGGTGCTGCTGGCCGGTCGGCTGTCCGACACCGTCGGCAGGCGTCCGGTGATGGTCACCGGCTTCGCCGCGTTCGCCCTGCTGGTGTTCCCGATCTTCGGGTGGCTCGGCTCCGGCGACGCCACGCTGGTGTTCCTCGCGTTCCTGATCGGCCTGGTGTGCCAGTCGCTGACCTACGGCCCGATGGCGGCGTTCATCTCCGAGCAGTTCGGCACCCGCGTCCGCTACACCGGCGCCTCACTCGGCTACCAGTTGGCGACCCTCATCGGCGCGGGCATGACCCCGATCGTGCTGGCCTCGCTGTACGCCTCGGCGGGCAAGAGCACGACCCCGGTCGCGTGGCTGCTGGTGGGGATCTGCGCGGTCAGCGTGCTGGCCATCGCGGTGACCCGCGAGAGCAGGCACAACGACCTGGCGGCCCTTGATTAGCCCTCGGGGAACACCAGCTGTCGCAGCAGCGCGTTCAGCTCCACCTGGGTGTCGGGCGCGACGTTCGCCATGATCCCGCTCTGCGCCTCCGCGATGCGGCGGCCGCCGTCCTTCCGGACGCGGTTGCCCTTCGCGGTGGCGCTGACGAGCTTGCTGCGGCGGTCGTTCGGGTCGGTGTCGCGCTTGACCAGGCCGCTGCTCTCGAGTTCGTCCACGAGCGCAACGACCTGTGACGGGTCGAGGCCCATCAGTTCGGCCAGTCGGCGTTGGGTCACGCCGGTCTTCACCTCGCCGGCGAACGCGAGCACGCAGTAGGAGCGGACCCGCAGGCCGAGCGGTGCGAGAGCCTGGCTGGCGGTCTTGGCGAACACTCCACTGGCTCGGGACAGCAAGAACCCCAGGTCCTGGGCCAACGGATGCTCCTCGTCCACCAAATCCTCCAAGAACGTCAATAATTGATTATATCAATCAATAACACAAGGCGCGCGAAAGGGGCGGCCACCGAACGGTGGCCGCCCCAGTGCGTCGTGGATCAGGCGGAGTACGGAACCGCCTTGATCAGGGTGACCTTCTGGCTCTTGCCGTTCGGCAGCTCGTACTCGACGGTCTCGCCGTCCTTCGCGCCGAGCAGCGCCTTGCCCAGCGGCGACGCGGGGGAGTAGACCTCCATCGCCCCGTGAGCACCCTCCTCGCGGGTGGCGAGCAGGAACTCCTCGGTCTCGTCGTCCCCGTCGTACCGGATGGTCAGCACGGTGCCGGGTGCAGCGACGCCCTTGGTGGTCGGGGCCTCGCCGACCTTCGCCGCCTGGAGGAGCTCCTGCAGCTGCCGGATCCTCGCCTCCTGCTTGCCCTGCTCCTCGCGGGCCGCGTGGTAGCCACCGTTCTCCCGGAGGTCGCCCTCCTCGCGCCGCGCGTTGATCTCAGTGGCAATGACCGGGCGATTTTGGATCAGCTCGTCCAGCTCGGCCTTGAGCCGGTCGTAGGCCTCCTGGGTAAGCCAGGTCACCTGGGTGTCGCTCACGGTCACCAACTCCTCGTCTTGCTCCAAGCCCACCCCGTGGACTGGCAGTTTCCGGGCCACCAGCCCGCCCGGAACGGAAAAACACGGCCCACACCGGGGCCGTGCTGAGCTGCAAGAGTAACACGTTTACAACGTTCGACTACGGCGTTTTGTTCCCGAGACGGCCGTTAAACCCGCAGATCACCCGCTTGGCCGCTAGTTCGTGGACAGGTACGCGGGTACCTGGTAGGAGCAGCCGAAAACCTCACCGGTGACCGGCGGTTTCGACGTGCGCAGGACGGTCTTCGCGATGGACGTGCTCCTACCAGGTGGGATGAGCACCTCGCGCCGCCCGGACTCGTCGCCGTCGTCGGAACGAGCCCTGATGACGCACACCGCCGGCCGGTCCGGCTGGTCGCGGACGACCTCGAAGGTCACCTCGACCGACCGGTCGTCGAGCACGTCGAACGCGCTCTGCTTCGCCTCGATGGGTTGGTTGCCGAGGTTCCGGTAGGCGACGAGCGCGACCACGACCCCGACCAGCACGCCGACGATGGGCAGTGACCAGCGGAGCCACTTCGGCAGCGGCTTGCGAGCCTGCTTGCCGTAGCGGCCCTCGGGCAGCGTGCGCTGCGCCACTCCGGTCACCCCTTCTCACCCCGCCCGTTCACCGGCTGCGAACCAGCGGGAACAATGGGCGTCGACGTCCGCGTTGAGTGTCGCAGGAGCCGATCCGGCCCCGCTTGGTGGGGCGGTCCGCGAAACGAAGAGGAGACCACGCCGGTCATGGTCGAGAAGCTGCGCCTGATGGCGGTGCACGCGCACCCCGATGACGAGTCGAGCAAGGGCGCGGCCACGATGGCCCGCTACGTCTCGGAAGGTCACGAGGTAATGGTCGTGACCTGCACCGGTGGTGAGGCGGGCAGCATCCTGAACCCCGCCATGAACCGCCCGGACGTCCTGGAGAACATGGCCGAGATCCGCCGCGACGAGATGGCCCGCGCCGCCGAGATCCTCGGCGTCCAGCACCGCTGGCTCGGGTTCGTCGACTCCGGGCTGCCCGAGGGCGACCCGCTGCCGCCGCTGCCCGACGGCTGCTTCGCGCTGGTCCCGCTGGAGGAGTCGGCCGAGAAGCTGGTCGAGGTCATCCGCGAGTTCCGCCCGCACGTCATCGTCACCTACGACGAGAACGGCGGCTACCCGCACCCGGACCACATCCGCACGCACGAGGTGTCGGTCGTGGCCTTCGACGCGGCGGGCGACCCGGAGCGCTTCCCCGAGGCCGGCGAGCCGTGGCAGCCGCTGAAGCTGTACTACTCGCACGGCTTCTCGCGCGCCAGGATGACGACGTTCCACGAGGCGCTGCTCGAACTCGGCCAGGAGTCGCCGTACGCCGAGTGGATCGCGAAGTGGGACCCGAACACCCCGGACGTGCTGGACCGCGTGACGACCCGGATCGAGTGCGGTGAGTTCTTCGAGCAGCGCGACGAGGCGCTGAAGGCGCACGCCACGCAGATCGACCCGGACAGCCGCTGGTTCTTCATCCCGCTGGAGATGCAGCGGAGGCTGTGGCCGACCGAGGAGTACGAGCTGGCCCGCTCGCTGGTCGACAGCACCGTGCCGGAGGACGACCTGTTCGCCGGGCTGCGGGAGAAGGTGTCGGCGTGATGCTCGCGCGCATCCCCGTCGACCAGACGATCGCGCTGGTAGCGGCCCAGCCGCCGACCTCGAACGACCCCGGCGGCCAGAAGGAGGACTTCGGCAAGTCGTCCCCGCTCGGGCTGCTGCTGCTCGTCCTGTTCTTCGTCGCGGTGTTCTTCCTGGTGCGCTCGATGAACAAGCACCTGCGCAACCTTCCCGCGAGCTTCGACGAGCCGACACCTTCCGACCAGAAGGACGACAAGCCGAAGGACTAGCGTGTCCCGCCGTGGACCTGATCGACTGGGACGTGCTGGAACCCGCCGCGGGCGCTTTGGCGTTCGAGGGCTTCGGCGTGCCGTGGTGGGTCTGCGGCGGGTGGGCGCTGGAGCGCTACACGGCCGTCCGCGCGGCGCACGACCAGCTGGTGGTCGGCGTGTTCTCCGACGACATGCCCGCGCTGCGCGCCCACTTCGCCGGGGCCGACGTGTGGGCCGTGACCGACGGCTTCGCCCAGCCCGCACCCGACGAGCTGCCCGCGGACGTGACGCGGCTGTGGATCCGCGCCCGCCCGGACACGCCGTGGCAGCTCGACGTCCGGCCGACCCGGCGGTGGCGCGGCGAGTGGGTGTTCCCGCTCGACCCGGCCGCCACGTTCCCGCTGGACGACGTGACCTGGGTCGACGGCGGTGTCCGGTACCTCAACCCCGAGGTGGTGCTGCTGTTCCGGTCCGTGCGCGTGCGGCACGCGGCGGACCTCGACAGCACCCTCCCGTGGCTGCGCGCCGACGCCCGCGAGCGGCTGTTCACCGAACTGCGCAAGCTCGACCCCTCCCACCCCTGGCTGGAACGGGCCTAGCTTTCGAGGCTCAGCGCAGCTTGCCGGGCCTGGCGAACCACGCCCGGCGCGCGGGAACCGACACGATCTCGCGCTCGGGGTACCGCAACGCCGTGAGCTTGCCGCCGAACACGCACCCGGTGTCCAGGCACAGGGTTCCGTTGACCCACTTGGCATCCGCGACCGGTGTGTGTCCGTAGAGGACGGTCGCCTGGCCCTCGTACTCCTCGGCCCAGGCATAGCGGATCGGGTTCCCGTCGCCGTCGGACTCGCCGGTGTTCTCGCCCCAGATGGCCAGGCTGCGCATCCGGGACGACTCGCGGCCGTGGTAGCGCTCCGGCAGCCCGGCGTGCGCGAGCACCAGCGCGCCACCGTCCAGCACGTAGTGCGGCACCAGCGCGTCGCAGAACTCCAGCACCCGCTGCCGGAACCCCGCGGACTCCTTCGCCAGCTGCGCCATCGACTCCGCGAGCCCGTGGTCGCGCCGCACGTCGTTGCCGCGCAACGCCTTGACCAGCTTGTCCTCGTGGTTCCCACGCACGGTCAGCGCGTTGCCTGCCGCCGCCATGCCCATCACCAGCCGCAGCACACCGGGCGTGTCCGGGCCGCGGTCGACCAGGTCGCCGACGAACGCGGCCTTGCGCCCCTCCGGGTGCCGCGCGTCCACGGCCCGGCCCCGGTCGTCGTGCAGCACGAGGTAGCCCAGTTCCCGCAGCAGCTCCTCCAGCTCCACCCGGCACCCGTGCACGTCGCCGACCACGTCGAACGGCCCGGTCTCGTCCCGCAGGTCGTTGGGGAGCTGCTCGGCCACGAGCCGCAGCGCGTCCGCGGCCGCCTGGTCCGGCAGCACGTGCACCCGCCGGAAACCCTGCTCCCGCAACGACCACTCCGTCACGCCGACGGCGATGGCGACCGGGGTGGCGCTGCGCCGCTTGGCCAGCACGACCAGTTCGGCGCGGGCGGCCTTCGAGGCGTCGGTCGCGTCGACCACGGTGATGCCGCCCGCGCGCAGCCGCCGGTCGACCACGTCGTGCCGGTCGAACGGCAGCGCACCCGCCATCCGCGCACCGAGCAGCACCACGAGCGACAGGTCGGGGATCATCAGGTTCACAGGCGTGGGTCCACCGGTTCCGATTCGAGGGCCAGTACGGCGAACACGCACTCGTGGACGCGCCACAGCGGTTCACCCGCCGCGACCCGCCGCAGCCCTTCCAGGCCGAGCGCGTACTCGCGGAGCGCCAGCGAGCGCTTGCCGCCCAGCGACCTCTTGCGCAGCCGGTCCAGGTTCGCGGGCTCCGTGTAGTCCGGACCGTAGATGATGCGCAGGTATTCCCGGCCCCTGACCTTCACCCCTGGCTGCACGAGGCCGCGCGGTCCGCGCACGAGGTTCGCCAGCGGCTTCACCACCATGCCCTCGCCGCCCGCCGCGGTCAGCTCCTCCCACCAGGCCGTGCCCGCGGCAACCCCGTCGGTGGTGTCGACGACGAGGTTGCGGGTGACCGTGAACAGCTCGGGATCGGCGTCGCGCAGCCGGGCCGCGATCCCGAGGTGCCACGGGTGTTCCCGGTCCTCGAACGTCCGGCCCTCGCTCGCGAGCAGCTGGAACGGCGCCAGCCGGACGCCGTCCAGACCGTCGGTGTCCCAGCAGTACCGCCGGTACGCCTCGCGGTACGCGGCGCCGTTGGCGGCCCGCGCCGCCGTGCGCACCAGCAGGTCCCCGACGTCGACGCCGCGCGACCGGGCCTCGGTCAGCACGTCGACGGCCTTTGGCAGTGCGGCGTTCGCCGCCGCGCCGACCGACGCGTACTGCTCGCGGATCAGCCCGCCCGCTTTGGCGCTCCACGGCAGCAGTTCGGCGTCGAGCAGCAGCCAGCCGGTCTCCAGCTCCTCCCACAGCCCGGCCGTCGTCACGGCCGCGCGCACCCGTTCCAGCAGCCGCTCGCCGAGGTCGTCGGCGAAGAACGCCCGCCCGGTCCGGGTGTGCACGGCGCCGAGGCCCTCGACGCCGAACCGCGCCAGGCCGACGCCGGGATCGCGGCACACCAGCACGACGGCCCGCGAACCCATGTGCTTCTCCTCGCACAGCACCTGCCGCACGCCCGCGCCGCGGAACCCGGCGAAGGCCTCCGCCGGGTGTTCCAGCACGTCGTCGCGCGCCGAGGTCGCGGTCGGCGACATCGTCGGCGGCAGGTACGCGAGCAGGCGCGGGTCGATCGCGAACCGGCTCATGACCTCCAGCGCCGCAGCCGAGTGCTCCGCGCGGATGCTGATCCGGCCGTGGTGCCCGGTCTCGATCGTTCGGTTCCCCGCGACGTCGCCGAGGTTCAGCACTCGCGCGTCACGGGTGGGCGCGGTGTCGAGCAGCGGGCGCACCGGCTCGTACCAGACCTGGTGCGCGGGCACCGAGACGAGTTCCTTCTCCGGGTAGCGCAACGCGGTCAGCTTGCCGCCGAACACCACACCGGTGTCGAGGCACATCGTCCCGTTGACCCATTCCACGTCCGGCACCGGCGTGTGCCCGTACAGGACCATCGCCTTGCCCCGGTAGTCGTTCGCCCACGGGTAGCGGACCGGCAGGCCGAACTCGTCGGTCTCGCCGGTCGTGTCGCCGTACAGCGCGAAGCTGCGCACCCGACCGGACGCGCGGCCGTGGAAGTTCTCCGGCAGCCCGGCGTGCGCGAGCACCAGTGCGCCGCCGTCGAGCACGTAGTGCGACACCAGGTCGTAGCAGAACGCCTCGACGTCCTTGCGGAACCCGTCGGACTCCTCGGCGAGCTGGGCCAGCGACTCGCCCAGCCCGTGCGCCACCTTCACCTTCCGGCCGCGCAGCGCCTGCACCAGCTTGTGCTCGTGGTTGCCGCTGACCGCGAACGCGTGCCCCGACCGGACCATGCCCATGACCAGCCGCAGCACGCCCGGCGTGTCCGGGCCGCGGTCGACCAGGTCGCCGACGAACGCCGCCCGCCTGCCCTCCGGGTGCACGGCGTCGACCGCGCGGCCCTCGGCGTCGCGGGTCAGCACGTACCCCAGTTCGCCCAGCAGTTCCTCCAGTTCGGCGCGGCAGCCGTGCACGTCGCCGACCACGTCGAACGGGCCGGTCTCGTGCCGCAGGTCGTTCAGCATCCGCTCGTAGGCGAACGTCGCGGCGTCCACTTCGGACTGGCCGCGCAGCACGTGCACCTTGCGGAATCCCTCCTTCTGCAGGTGCCGCAACGACTTCCGCAGGTCGGCCTGGTGCCGCCGCACGACCCCCGCGCCGAAGTCGCGGTTCGGCCGCGCCGCGTTGCGCTCGACGCAGACGCCCTCCGGCAGGTCCAGCACGACTGCGACCGGCAGCACGTTGTGCTCCCGCGCGAGCGCGATCAGCCCGGCGCGCACGTGCTGCTGGACGTTCGTCGCGTCGATCACCGTGACCCGGCCTGCGGCCAACCGCTTGCCCGCGACGTAGTGCAGCACGTCGAAGGCGTCGCCGGACGCAGACTGGTCGTTCTCGTCGTCCGCCACCAGACCGCGGAAGTAGTCGCTCGACAGCACCTGCGTCGGCTTGAAGTGCTTGGCGGCGAACGTGGACTTGCCCGAGCCGGACGCGCCGATCAGCACGACCAGCGACAGGTCGGGAATGGTCAGCTCCATCAGGCTTCCTGCTTCCTCGTGAACACGGCGAGCTGGGTGGGGGAGCCGAGCGCGGGGTCCTCGGGTCCGACCGGGAGGTACGAGACGGTGTAGCCGTGCCGTTCGCCGACGCCGTCGCCCCACTCCCGGAACTGCGCCCGCGTCCACTCGAATCGGTGGTCGGTGTGCCGGAAGGTGTTGGGGCGCAACGATTCGAACAGCACGTTGTACTCCACGTTCGGCGTCGTCACGATCACCGTGCCCGGCTGGGCTGCCGTGAAGACAGCGTGCTCCAGCGCGGGCAGCCGGTCCTCCTCCAGGTGCTCCACGACTTCCATCAGCACCGCGGCGTCGTACCCGGCCAACCCGGCGTCGGCGTAGGTCAGCGAGGACTGGCGCAGCGTGATCCGCTCGCGCGCCCGGTCCGACAGTCGGTCCAGGTGCAGCCGCTGCTCGGCGACGGATAGGGCCTTGGCGGACACGTCGACCCCGAGGACCTCGGTGAACGCCGCCTCCTTGACCAGGTCGCGCAGCAGCGCGCCCTCGCCGCAGCCGAGGTCGAGGACCCGGCGCGCACCGGACGCGCGCAGCACGGCCAGGACGCTGTCCCGGCGCTGCACGGCCAGCGGCAGCGGCACGGCGACCGGCTCGTCCAGCGCGTTGTCCAACTCCTCCTCCGGCACGTCGTCGGCCTGCGCCAGCCGGTCCAGCGCGGACGTCGCCAGCGGCCTGCTGCGCCCCAGGTAGCGCCGGGTGATCAGCTCCCGCTCGGGGTGCCCGGCCAGCCAGCCCTCACCGGCCCGCAGCAGCTTGTCGACCTCGTCCTCGTCGATCCAGTAGTGCTTCGACCCGTCCAGCACCGGCAGCAGCACGTACAGCTGCTTCAGCGCGTCGGCCAGCCTCAGCTCACCGGTCAGCACCAGGTCCACGTACCGCGAATCACCCCACGACGGCACCGCCGGGTCCAGCGGCACGGGCGTCGCGTCCACCGCCCAGCCCAGCGGTGCGAACAGCCGGGCGGGCAGGTCCGCGGACGGGCTCCCCAGCGCGGGAACCTCGATCCGCAACGGGATCGCGCGCGCGGCGAGGTCGGGCCGTGCATCGCACCGCCCGTTCATCGCCGTCCGGAACACCGACCCCATCGCCACCGCCAGCAGCGATCCCGCCGCGTACGGCCGGTCGTTGACGTACTGCGTGAGGCTGCTCGCCCGACCGCGCACCAGCGCGATCGGGTCGACCTCCAGCAGCAGCGCGGCCGTGCACCCGTCCTCGTCCGCACGCGGGTAGAACACGTGCGCGGTGCCGGACGTCGCGGAGAACGACTGGGCCCGGTCGGGATGCTTGTGCAGCAGGAAACCGAGGTCGGTCGCGGGCTGGTGGGTCGTGGTCAGGGTGAGCAGCACCCGGTGAGTCTGACCGACCGACGGGCATCGCGCGGCGGAATTACTGTGGACGGCATGACGAACCGGCTCGCGTCTTCCACCAGCCCGTACCTCTTGCAGCACGCCGACAACCCGGTCCACTGGCAGCCGTGGTCGGTCGAAGCGTTCGAGGAGGCGAAGCGGCGCGACGTGCCGGTGCTGCTGTCGATCGGGTACGCGGCCTGCCACTGGTGCCACGTGATGGCGCACGAGTCGTTCGAGGACGAGGCCACGGCCGAGTACCTGAACGAGCACTTCGTGAGCGTCAAGGTGGACCGCGAGGAGCGGCCGGACGTGGACGCGGTGTACATGGAGGTCACGCAGGCCATGAACGGCCACGGCGGCTGGCCGATGACGTGCTTCCTCACCCCCGCCGGGGAACCGTTCTACGCGGGCACCTACTACCCGCCGCAGCCCCGGCCGGGGCTGCCGTCGTTCCGCCAGGTGCTGGAGTCGATCACGGCGGCGTGGGCCGACGAGGGCGACGAGGTCCGCGCGTCGGCGGCCGCCGTGGTGGCCGAGCTGGCGCAGCGCGGCGGTCCGCTGGAGATGTCCGCGGTGGACGCCGACGCGCTGGCGGGCGCGGTGGTGTCGCTGCTCGGCGAGTACGACCGCAAGCACGGCGGATTCGGTGGCGCGCCGAAGTTCCCGCCGTCGATGGTGGTCGAGTTCCTGCTGCGCCACCACGAGCGCACCGGTTCGATCCAGGCGCTGTCGATGGCCCGCGCCAACTGTGACGCGATGGCTGCCGGAGGGATGTACGACCAGCTCGGCGGCGGGTTCGCCCGGTACTCCGTCGACGCGTCCTGGGTGGTGCCGCACTTCGAGAAGATGTTGTACGACAACGGTTTGCTTCTCCGCGCGTACACGCACCTCAGCCGCCGCGACGCCAACCCGCGCTACCGCGAGGTCGTGCGCGACACCGCGGAGTTCCTGCTCCGCGACCTCGGCACCCCGCAGGGCGCGTTCGCCGCGTCGCTGGACGCCGACACCGACGGCGAGGAGGGCCTGACCTACGTGTGGACACCGGCGCAACTCGCCGAGGTGTTGGGGAAGGAGGACGGCGCGTGGGCGGCGGAGCTGTTCTCCGTCACGCCGAACGGCAGCTTCGAGCACGGCACGTCCACGTTGCGGCTGCTCGAACCCGTCACCGGCGAACGCTGGGACCGGGTCCGGTCGGCCCTGCTGGCGGCCCGGTCGGAGCGCCCGCAGCCGGGCCGGGACGACAAGGTCGTGACGGCGTGGAACGGGATGGCCATCTCGGCGCTCGCCGAGGCGGGAGCGCTGTTCGGCGAGGCCCGCTGGGTCGACGCGGCCGCGCGCGCCGCCGACCTGCTGCTGGCCGTGCACGTGGTCGACGGCAGGTTGCTGCGCACGTCCCGCGACGGCGTGGCCGGTACCGCGGCGGGCGTGCTGGAGGACTACGGCTGCTTCGCCGACGGACTGCTGGCGCTGCACCAGGTCACCGGCGACGTGCGCTGGCTCGACGCCGCCTGCGGGCTGCTGAACACCGCGCTGGCCCACTTCCCGGTCCCCGAGGCGGCGGGCGCGTTCTACGACACCGCCGACGACGCCGAGGCGCTGGTCCGCAGGCCGTCCGACCCGACCGACAACGCCTGCCCCTCCGGTGCGTCCTCCCTGGCCGCCGCGCTGCTGACCGCGTCCGCGCTCGGCCCGGCCCGCGCGGCCCTCTACCGCACGACCGCCGAGCAGGCCGTCGCCCGCGCGGGCCTGCTGGCCGCTCGCGCCCCCCGCTTCGCGGGCCACTGGCTCAGCGTCGCCGAAGCCCTGCAAGCCGGCCCGGTGCAGGTAGCCGTGGTCGGCTCCGCTCCGGACCTCATTCGGGTCGCCCGCACTTCCATCCACGGCGGCGGCGTGGTCGTCGCAGGCGACCCGGACTCGGCCCCGCTGCTGGCCGACCGCCCGCTGGTCGACGGCGCCCCGGCCGCGTACGTGTGCCGCGGCTACGTGTGCGACCGCCCGGTGACCTCGGTGGACGACCTGGTGGAAGCCCTCCGCCGATAGCGAACACCCTCGACTTCTCGCGTTGCACGCGTAGCGTTGTAATCAAGTAATCGACGTTACGAGAGGGGTCGACATGGGACGCGGATGGGGCCCCGGACGGGGCAGGGGCGGCTGGCAGCAGACGGACCTGCCGTCGGCCGACGATGCAGGTGCCTGGTTCAGTGGGCGCCTGCCCGATGGCTGGTTCACCGGTGCGCCGGAGGTGGTCGTCGACCGCGAGGAGATCCTCGTCGTCGGCACCCTGCCGGACCTGGAAGGCGAGTTCGACGACGACGCGGCACGGTCGGCCGCCGAGTCGGGCCGGATCAGCCGGTACCGCGAGCAGACCAGGGACGAGCGCATCGAGATCGCCAGGCAGGCCGAGCACCGCTACGGCCGCAAGGTCGCCTGGGGCGCCCGGCTCGGTGGCACGGAAGAACTGTTCACCACGCTGTCCGTGCCGGTCATGACCAGGCTCAGGCAGCCCGAGCGCAAGGTGCTCGACACGCTCGTAGCGGCGGGCGTCGCCCGTTCCCGCTCGGAGGCGCTGGCGTGGGCCGTGCGCTTGGTCGGCGAGCACGCCGACACGTGGCTGGGTGACCTGCGCGAGGCGATGTCGAAGGTGGACGACCTCAAGGCCCAAGGCCCTGACCTGGGCTGACGGACCTGCGCGGGAAAATGGCGTTCACACACGTGAACGCCATTTTCCCGTACCTCAAGCAATCCCCAAGTCCAGGTCCGGAAACCGAGTGGTCTGCGCCACACTCCGGTCGTGGGGCCAGGGGGATGGGGAAGTGTCGCTGGCCGGTCTGGGGGCCGGTCAGCGGCAGGCACCGTGATGCGCCAAGCCGGCCCTGACCAGCTGCCCGACGTGCGGGCACTGCTGGAGGAAGCCTCAGCCTGGCTGCGAACACGAGGCATCACCCAGTGGCCCGACCAGTTCCCGGCACCGTGGCTGGAACCGGCCGTAGCGCGCGGCGAAACCTGGCTCGCACTGCACGAGGGCATCCCAGCAGGCACCACAACCCTCACCTGGTCGGATCCCGTGTGGGCAGGAGTGGACGGCACCGCGGGCTACCTCCACCGCCTGGCCGTCCGCCGCGCCGCCGCCGGTCTGGGCGCCTTCGTGCTCACCTGGGCCGCCGACGTCACCCGCCGCTCCGGCCGCCGTTCGCTGCGCCTGGACTGCGTCGCCGCGAACACGGGGCTGCGCCGGTACTACGAGAAGGCGGGCTTCCAGCACCGCGGGGACACGGCGCTGCACGGCGTCGAGGTCAGCCGGTACGAACTGGACCTCTCACAGCTGCCGGAACGTCAGCCGGAGTAGATGGCGAACCAGATGGCGATGTAGTGGCACAGGGCGGCTACGACGGTGGCCGCGTGGAACACCTCGTGGAAGCCGAAAACGCCTGGCCAGGGGTTGGGCCAGCGGATGCCGTAGAACACGCCGCCCACGGTGTAGAGGAGGCCGCCGACGATCACGAGGACGAGGGCTGCGATGCCTGCGTGGTGCATGATGTCGGGCAGGACGAAGACCGCTACCCAGCCCAGCGCGATGTACATCGGGACGCCCACCCACTTGGGGGCGTGTGGCCAGGCGAGTTTGAGGATGACGCCGCTGACGGCACCGATCCAGACCACCGCCAGCACGATGTTGCCCGTTTGCGGGGGCATGGCGAGTACGGCGAACGGGGTGTAGGTGCCCGCGATGAACACGAAGATCATCGAGTGGTCGAGGCGTTTCATCCACGTCCTGGCGGTGACGCTCTTCCAGATCACGCGGTGGTAGAGGGCGCTGACGCCGAACAGACCGAGGAGAGTGACGCCGTAGATCGAGGTGGCCAGTGCGGCCTTCGCCGAGACGGTCGAGGCGGCCAGTGCGATCAGCGTGGCGCTGGTCGCGAGGGAGATGTAGAAGGACCAGACGTGCAGCCACCCGCGCATTCGGGGCCGCAGCGCCGGGACCGGCTGCCGGGGGTGCGTCGTTGAGGTCACTCCAACGAGGTTACGCGACCGTAGGTTGTGCGGCAGTGTTCGTGCGGTGAACTTCACGCGGCCGGCTCGGCCGATCGTGACCCGACTCGTGCGGCGTAGGCTCTTCGGACGTGGGGCTTCGCAAGCGCGTCAAGGACGTCTTTTTCCGGGTCTACGAGCACCGGTTGTACCGGTGGCTCGACGGCAAGCAGCGTCCACGCCACGTCGGTGTCGTGTTGGACGGCAATCGGCGGTGGGCCACGGAAGCGGGCTTCACCGACGTCGCGCACGGTCACCGCGAGGGTGCCCGCAAGATCCTGGACCTGCTCCGGTGGTGTCGCGAGGCCGACGTCGAGGTCGTGACGCTCTGGCTCTTGTCGACGGACAACCTGGACCGTCCCATCGAGGAACTCGGTCCGCTGCTGGACATCATCGCGGACATCGTCGACGAACTGGCCGAGCCGGGGAACCCTTGGCGCGTCAGGCATGTCGGCGCGCTGGACATGCTGCCGACGGAGACGGCCGCCCGGCTGTCCGCCGCCGCGCTGCGCACCACGGGCCGCACGGGCCTCGAGGTCAACGTCGCGGTCGGGTACGGCGGCAGGCAGGAGATCGCGGACGCGGTCCGCAAGCTGCTGCAGCAGCACGCGGAGAGCGGCGGCACGATCGAGGAACTGGCCGAGGTCCTGGACGTCGACCACATCGCCGAGCACCTCTACACCTCCGGCCAGCCCGACCCCGACCTGCTCATCAGGACGTCGGGGGAGCAGCGGCTGTCCGGGTTCATGCTGTGGCAGTCGGCGCACTCGGAGTTCTGGTTCTGCGAGGCGTACTGGCCCGCGTTCCGCCGCACGGACTTCCTGCGCGCCCTGCGCGACTACGCGGTTCGGCACCGCCGCTTCGGCACCTGATCGTCGGGTTCAGCCCTGACGACCTGAGCGTGGACCACTGGTCAAACCGCACCTGGAACGCGAACG